>NZ_CP113065.1:2400000-2700000 GCF_026625825.1 Pseudoxanthomonas sp. SL93
AATTTTCGTAAGGCACATCCTGTGCCATACGAAAACGCCGCCATCCATGGCGGCGCCCTTCGGGTTTTACCCGGCCCACTCGCCGTGCCTCAAGGGAGCCCAAAGGCAAGAGCAAAAACCAAGCCCGCTCACGATGTTTCGCGTGCGGCTCCTGGGGCCCTTGAGGTCCGGCAGTCCCGGCGGGTAAAACCCCAACGGGGCGGCGCACAGGACGTGCGCCGTTTTCGTATGGGCCAGGATGGCCCTTACGAAAATTCCCGCCGGGACTGCGCACCCGCCGCTTTGCGGCGGGCGGACCGCCGGGGTGTGCTTTCTTTTGCCTACTTTTCTTTGCACAAGCAAAGAAAAGTAGGGCCCCGCGGCGAGCGCGCCATGCTGGCGTACTAAAACAACCATCCCGCCAGGCCCAAGACCCTAAAGCGACGATGCGCCCTTGGACACGCTCAAGGTCCGCACAGGCGGGCTTCGTCACCCCCAACCCCTCTCTCCCACAGGACTTCCTTCGGTCGCCGCAGGGAAATGGGCTCGATCCGCGCCGGATGAGGGGCAAAGCGGGACTGGGGTGTAAAATCGCCTCGATGAGCTTTCCTGTCCGCGCCATCACCCTCGACCTCGACGACACCCTGTGGCCGTTCGCCCCCATCGGCGCGCGCATCGAACGCGTGCTCGACGACTGGCTGCGCGAACACAGCCCCGCCACCGCCTCCATGTTCCCGGTCGAACGCATGCGCGCCCTGCGCGATGAGGTGTTCGGCAACCACCCGCAGCTGGTCCATGACCTCAGCGCCCTGCGGCGCATGACCCTGCAGCGCGCACTGCAGGAAAGTGGCGCCGACATGGCCCTGCTGGAACCGGCCTACGAGACCTTCTACGCCGCCCGCAACCAGGTGGAGTACTACCCCGACAGCCTCGACGCGTTGCAGCGCATCGCCGCGCGCCTGCCGATCGCCGCGGTGACCAACGGCAATGCCGACCTGCAGCGGATCGGGCTGGACCACCTGTTTGCCCACAAGATCCACTCCCGCGAGCACGGCGCGGCCAAGCCCGAGGCGAGCATCTTCCATGCCGCCTGCGACCTGCTGGGCGTGCCACCTGCCGAAGTGCTGCATGTGGGGGACCACATCGAGATGGATGTGGTGGGTGCCTTGCGCGCCGGCCTGCGCAGCTGCTGGATCAACCGGCCCGAGGATCACCACGGGCAAGCGCGCGCCTGGCCGCATGACGCACTCCGCCCGGACCTGGAATTCGACACCCTGACCGCACTGGCCGACTGGCTGGACGCGCACCCTTCTTTCGCCACGGAACACGCCGCCGCATGACTGCCGCCCTCGCCTACACCGATTCCTCCGCCAATGCGCGCCCGTTGCATGTGCTGGAACGCACGCAGCTGGCCGGCTGGCGCGCGACGCAGTCGCCGGCGGTCAATGCCTGGCTCGACGCGCAGAATTTCACGGCGGCGCCGGGTTCGCTGCTGCTGCTGCCGGGCGACGCCGGGCTGGCGGGTGCGGTGATGGGCATCGGCGATCCGCTCGACGCGTATTCGTACGGACATGCACCGTTCGGCCTGCCGGCAGGCGACTGGCAGCTGGCCACCGACCTGCCCGGCGACGCACGCACGGCATTGCAGCTCGGCTGGGGCCTGGGCAGCTACCGGTTCGACCGCTACAAGACCCCGCCGCGCAAGCCTGCGCGCCTGGTGCTGGTGCAGGCCGAAGCCGAAGCCCTGGACCTGCTGGCCGCCAGCGTGCGCGTGCGCGACCTGGTCAACACGCCGACCGAGCACATGGGCCCGGATGACCTGGAAGCCACCACGCGCGAGCTGGCGCAGCTGCATGGCGCCGAGGTCGAGGTGATCGCCGGCGATGCGCTGCTGGCGCAGAACTTCCCCGCCATCCACGCCGTCGGCCGCGCCTCGCACCGTGCACCGCGCCTGATCGCGCTGCGCTGGGGCGATGCCGCGCATCCGCATGTCGCGCTGGTCGGCAAGGGCGTGTGCTTCGACACCGGCGGGCTGGACATCAAGCCGGCCGACGGCATGCGCAACATGAAGAAGGACATGGGCGGTGCCGCGCATGCCATCGCGCTGGCACAGCTGGTGATGGCGCGCCGGCTGCCGGTGCGGCTGACGCTGCTGGTGCCTGCGGTGGAGAACAGCATCGGTCCGAATGCGTTCCGTCCCGGCGAAGTGATCGCCACCCGCAAGGGCGTCAGCGTGGAAATCGACAACACCGACGCCGAAGGCCGCGTGATCCTGTGCGATGCGCTCACCTATGCCGGCGAGCAGTCCCCCGAGCTGCTGCTGGATTTCGCCACGCTCACTGGCGCGGCGCGCATCGCGCTGGGGCCGGACCTGCCGGCGCTGTTCGCCAACGACGACGCGCTGGCCCACGACTGGATCAGCGCCGGCGAGCGCACGCGCGACCCGGTGTGGCGCATGCCGTTGTGGCGCCCCTACCTGCGCTACCTGACCAGCGGCATCGCCGACCTGGCCAACGCAGGCTCGCGCATGGCTGGCGCCGTCACCGCCGCGCTGTACCTGGAGCGCTTCGTGCCGGAAGGCATGAAGTGGGCGCACCTGGACGTGTATGCCTGGAACGACAGCGACCGCGCCGGTCGCCCCGCCGGCGGCGAAGCGCTGGCCCTGCGCAGTGCCTACGCGATGCTGAAGGCGCGTTACGGCGGTTGACCAAAGGTGTCGTGCGTTGTGGGAGCGACATCCCGGGATCTCCTACAACCACCCCCGCTGCCGCGCCAGCCGGTAGGCTTCGATGCGGTTGGCGACACCCAGCTTGCCGATGGCTTCGGACAGGTAGTTGCGCACGGTGCCCTGCGACAGGTTGAGCTGCCGGGCGATGTCGCCGGCGGACTGCCCTTCCCCGGCCAGCCGCAGCACCTGGCGCTCGCGGTCGTTGAGCGGGTCGGCATCGGACCAGGCTTCCACCGCCAGCTGCGGATCGATGGCGCGGCCACCGCGATGCACCTTGCGCAGCGCCTCCGCGAGGTCCTCGGCGGGTGCATCCTTCAGCAGGTAACCCGACACGCCGGCATCCAGCGCGCGGCGCAGGAAGCCGCTGCGCGCGAACGTGGTGACGATGACCACCTTGCACGGCAGTTCCTGCCGCTGGATGCGCTGGGCCAGTTCCAGACCGGTCAGGCCGGGCATTTCGATGTCAGTGACCAGCAGGTCGGGCTTCAGGCGCTGCAGTTCGCGCCAGGCGGCCTCGCCGTCCGCAGCGGCGCCGACCACCTCGATGTCGTCTTCCATGCCCAGCAACGCGGACAGCGCGCCGCGCACCATGGCCTGGTCTTCAGCAAGCAGCACGCGGATCATCGGAAGGCCGGAACGGGAAGGTCGGCAACACGCTAGCAAATCAGACCGGGGAAGTGGAACGCGCGTTGTCGGAGCGACGTGAGTCGCGAGTGCAGGCCCCAAGCCATGTACCCCTCAGCACCCCTGACCCTTCTTTCTTGCGATCGCGACTTACGTCGCTCCCACGCTACGCTTCACGACGTGCTGTTCGTCGGGCGCCTCTGCGCCATCCGCCGATGGCAGCGGCAGCGTGATCTCGACGCACGTGCCCTGGCGGAGCGTGGAATCGATGCGCAGGCGACCGCCACGCGATTCCACCCGCTCGCGCATGCCGGTCAGTCCGTTGCCGGGCACGGTGGCGCTGCCCACGCCGTTGTCGCGGATGCGCAGCTGCACGTGGTCGGCGGTCGAGGCCAGGATCACCTCGGCAAGGGTGGCGCGTGCATGGCGCTGGATGTTGGTCACCGCCTCGCGCAGGGCGAGGGCGAGGACGGTCTCGAGGTCAGGCGGTACCACCACCTCCCGGGCTTCGTAGCGCAGCGTGACGCCGTCCGATTCCAGCAGCAGCTTCGCCGATGCCAGTTCCGCCGCCAGGCCGGCCGCGCGGATGCCGGTCACGGCGCGCCTGACCTGTGCCAGCGCATCGCGGGCGACGCGGCTGACTTCGATGATCTCGTTGCGCGCGGCTTGCGGGTCGCGCTCGATCAGGCGCCCGGCCAAGTCGGACTTCAGCGCCACCAGCGACAGCGTGTGGCCGAGCAGGTCGTGCAGGTCGCGGCCGATGCGCTCGCGTTCGGCCAGCGCGGCCAGGCGGCGGACTTCATCGTGCGAAAGCTTGAGTTCGGCGCGCTTGCGCACGGTCTCGGCCTGGAAATAGTTGCCGCTGAACACCGCGACCGACACGATGGCCGTCACCGCCGGCACGAACGCCGGGAACACGAGCCATGCCGCCATCGCGCAGTACGCGGCCAGCAGCAGCGCCAGCGCGCCCAGCCGCGTCCACATCGAGCCCGGCAGCAGTGCGGCGAACGCGGCGGCGTAGATCACGTACGTGTTGGAGAACGCGTTGAACGGCATCAGGCCGTAGCCCAGCGCGGCGATGCCCAGCGTGCACAGCACCCGCGTCATCGCGCTGCCGCGGTACGCAAGGAAGTACATCGGCAGGAACACCGCGATCGACACCAGCGTGGGCCACAGGTACCAGCGCACGCCCTCGCCCCAGTCGGCGTTCGACGGCACCAGCACGGGTACGAACAGGAACAGCAGGTAGCCCAGCAGCAGCAGCGGCATCCAGCCCAGCCCCAGGGCCTCGGGCACCAAGCGGTCGCGCAACCGGGTGAGCACGCGCATCAGCGATGAGGAAGGCAGGTGCATGGACGGCTCCTTGTGGCGGTGCGACGGTTCAGCGCGACAGTCGGCGCTGCGCCCAGGCGAAGAAGACCACGGTCACCAGCGTCAGCACGCCGACATGCAGCAGCATCGGCTTGCCTGCGTCCATGCCGACGCCCTTCAGGGCCAGTTGCGCCAGATGATACGCCGGCCACGCGGGGGCCAAGTGCTGCAGTACCGGAGGCAGCATCGACAGCGGCACCCACAGGCCGGACAGGAACGCCATCGGCAGGTACACCAGGTTGACCAGCGCCGGCGCGCCGCGACCCCCGATCAGGCTGCCCAGCCAGAGGCCCAGCGCGCTGAAGGGCAGCACGCCCAGCAGCACCACGACGGCCAGCCACGCCCATTGCGAGGCCGACAGGCGCACGCCGGCGAACGTCACCGCCAGGAGTGCCAGCAACGCCAGGATGATCGCGCCGAACAGCAGCGCCATTGCCATCTTCGCCACCAGGTAGGCGCCCATCGGCATCGGCTGCGCGCGCTTGAGCGTCAGCAGCCCCTGGTCGCGATCCATCGCCACGGTCACGCCGAAGCCGAACAGCGCCACGCCCATCACGCCGAACACGGCATAGCCCGCCAGCATGTACTGCGCGGCACTGGGGCCGCCCTTGCCCCCCAGCAGCACGCCGAACAGCAGGTAGAACACCGGCGGGAACAACAGGCATGGCAGCGAGAACGACGGCGTGCGCAGCAGGCGCAGGAATTCATAGCGCGCTTCCAGCAGGTAGGCGCGCCATGGGGAGTACGTGGAGATCGTCAGGGTGTTCATCAGGCAGCCTCGGCCAGGGGAGAGGAGCGGGTCAGATGGATGAAGGCATCGGCCAGGCCGGCGCGCTGCACTTCCAGTTCGGACAGCGCCGGGTCTTCGTCCAGCAGGCGGCGCACGACCGGTTCCGCGTGGTCCGCGACGATCTCCAGCCGTTCGCCGACGTGGCGCGCGTCCTGCACGCCCGGCCAAGCCGATACGGTGGCTGCCGGCAGCGACGACAGGCAGCCGATGCGTCGCTGCGAAACGCGCGCGCGGACCTGCGCGACGCTGCCTTCGGCGACCACGCGGCCCTGGTTCACCACCACCACGCGGTCGGCGAGTGCCTCGGCCTCTTCCAGGTAATGGGTGGTCAGCAGCACCGCGCATCCCTGCGCCACCAGCTCGCGGATCGCCTTCCACAAGCCTTGGCGCGCTTCGATGTCCAGGCCGGTGGTGGGCTCGTCGAGGAACAGCAGCTGCGGGCGCCCGCACACCGCCAGCGCGAACTGCACACGGCGCTGCTGGCCACCGGAGAGCTGGCCGTAGCGGCGCTCCATCAGACCGTCCAGTCCCGCCAGCGCCACGCAGTCGGCCACGCTGCGCGGCTCCGGGTAGTAACTGCGGGTCAGTTCGATCAGCTCACGCACCTTCAGCGTGTCCTGGATGCCGGCCGACTGCAGCATCACGCCGATGCGCCGGCGCGCCTCCAGCAGGCGCGGCGACATGCCGAACAGCTCCGCACGTCCTGCATCGGGGCATTGCAGCCCCAATAGCAGGCTGATGGCCGTGGTCTTGCCGGCACCGTTGGGGCCCAGCAGTGCCAGCACCTGTCCGGCCGGCACCTCCAGGTCCAGCGCATCCAGCGCGCGGGTCTTGCCGTAGTGGTGCCGGACGCCGCGCAGGCGCGCCAGGACAGGGGTGGGAGCGACTGCGTTCATGCCGATGCCTCGTGATGGGTGTGGCCACGATAGGCAGCACGCGGGGCCGTGATCAGTGGCGCCCCTCATGCGAATCGGATGACAGGTGTCACTTGGCTGCGGCATTGCCCGCGGGCAACCTGTGCATCGTGCCGCCCGCTGCCGCCGACGGCGTGGGGCATAAAGTGACTTCCGGCAACTAGGCTCGGTTACCCTACCCGGTCACACTTTCCCGCATTCACCGTCTGGATACGCGATGAACTCTTCTGCTGACCTGTTGAAGGAACTCCGCATCGACCGCAAGGCGCCGCCACCGGAGCCGACGTCCCGGCGTGGCCTGTGGATCGGCCTGGGCATCGCCGCGGCCGTCGTGCTGGCGGTCGGCGCATGGGTGCTGCTGGGCAGAGAGAAGGCCATCGAAGTACGGACGGCACCGGTCGCGGCGCTGGGCAACGGCAATGCCGCCGCCACGGTGCTTGATGCATCGGGCTACGTGGTGGCGCGCCGCATGGCCACCGTGTCGGCCAAGATCACCGGCAAGGTCCGCGAAGTCCTGATCGAGGAAGGCATGAAGGTCGAAGCGGGCCAGGTGATGGCCACGCTTGATCCGGTCGACGCGGATGCGGGCCGTGCGCTGTCGCAGGCGCAGGTCGAGGCCGCGCGCTCGCAGGTGGCCAACGTGCAGGCGCAACTGACGGAGGCCGAGGCCAATGCGCGTCGCCTGTCCTCGCTGGTGCAGCAACAGCTGGTTGCACGCGCGCAATACGACCAGGCCGTCGCCACGCGCGACGCCCTGCGCGCGCAGCTGCAGGCCGCCCAGCGCAACGTCAGCGTCGCCAACCGCAACCTGGCGATTTCCGACAACGGCGTGGACAACACCATTGTCCGTGCCCCCTTCGCCGGCGTGGTGATCGCCAAGGCCGCGCAGCCGGGCGAGATCGTCTCGCCGCTGGCCACCGGTGGCTTCACCCGCACCGGCATCGGCACCATCGTCGACATGGATTCGCTGGAAGTGGAGGTGGAGGTCAACGAGTCCTTCATCGGCCGCGTGCAGCCGAAGATGCCCATCCAGGCCACGTTGAACGCGTATCCGGAGTGGCAGATCCCCGGCGAGGTGATCGCCATCATCCCCACCGCCGACCGCAGCAAGGCGACGGTGAAGGTGCGCGTGGCGCTGAACGTGAAGGATCCGCGCGTGGTGCCGGACATGGGTGTGCGCGTGAGCTTCCTGGAGTCGGCCAAGCCGCAGGCCACGCAGGCGCCGAAGGGCGTGCGCGCGCCCGCCGCCGCCGTCAGCGAACGCGACGGCGCACAGGTCGCCTTCGTGGTCGGCGACGACGACACGGTCGAACAGCGCACGCTGAAGGTTGGCGGCAAGCTGGGCGACGACGACCTCCAGGTCACCGACGGCCTGGTGGCCGGCGAGACCGTCGTCATCGACGCCCCGGCCGAACTGAAGGACGGCGCCAAGGTGAAGCTGGCCGAAGACGCCGAATAAGACCCACCGAAACGGCGCGCGTGAGGAAACCCACGCCGCGACGAATCACCGGGTTTGCTGTTGTATTTCAGCGCTTTGCTTGAACGGGCCCCATTAGGTACGGCAAGCGGAGCGGGTAAAACCCGCAGGGCGGCGCACAGGACGTGCGCCGTTTCCGGATGACACAGGATGTGTCTTCCGGAAATTCTCGTTCCGGTTGCGGACCCTGCGCGCTTGGCGTGCAGGGCGTGCCGCCTGGGGTGTGCTTTCTTTGGTCCTTTCTTTGCACAAGCAAAGAAAGGACGCCCCGCGGCGAGCGCGTGGAAATCGATCGTCACCCGCATTTGATTCACAACCCGCGTCAATCACGCCCGCGAACAATCGCCAACGTGTCGATAACCGCCTCCCCGCTTCGTCGTACGGAAAGACTTCGCACCAACGCCCATCAGGTCAGAACCCGCCCTGATTGCCCGCAATGCTCACCGTCCCGCGCACACCATTCCCGAACACCACCGAAGGAAAACGCCCCATGTCCTCCCTGGTCTCCCTCCGCAACCTCACCAAGACCTACCAGCGCGGCCCCGAAAAGGTGCAGGTGCTGCACGGCATCGACCTGGACATCCCGCACGGCGACTTCGTCGCCCTGATGGGCCCGTCCGGTTCCGGCAAGACCACGCTGCTCAACCTGATCGGCGGCCTGGACACGCCCAGCGGCGGCGAGATCGAGATCGAAGGCCAGCGCATCGACCGCATGAACGATGCCCAGCTCGCCCAATGGCGCAGCCACCACGTCGGCTTCGTCTTCCAGTTCTACAACCTGATGCCCACGCTGACCGCGCAGAAGAACGTCGAACTGCCGCTGCTGCTGACCAAGCTGGGCGCCAGCCAGCGCAAGCGCAACGCCGAGATCGCCCTGCAGCTGGTGGGCCTGGCCGAACGCGGCTCGCACCGGCCGAACGAACTTTCCGGCGGCCAGCAGCAGCGCGTGGCGATCGCCCGCGCCATCGTCTCCGACCCCACGTTCCTGATCTGCGACGAGCCCACCGGCGACCTGGACCGTCATTCGGCGGAGGAAATCCTCAACCTGCTGCAGATGCTCAACAAGGAACACGGCAAGACCATCATCATGGTCACCCATGACCCGAAGGCGGCCGAGTACGCCACCCACACCATCCACCTGGACAAGGGCGAGCTGGCCGATACCCCGGCAGCGCACTGACGGAGGCGGTCATGAAATATTTCTCGTTGATATGGGCCGCGCTGTTCCGCAGCAAGACGCGTACCGCGCTGACGCTGCTGTCGGTGGTGGCGGCGTTCCTGCTGTTCGGGCTGCTCGACTCGGTGCGCGTAGCATTCACGTCCGGTGGCGGCGTTGCCGGCGCGGATCGCCTGGTGGTGTCGTCGCGGCTGTCGCTGACGCAGATGCTGCCGCTGAACCTGGAGCAGAAGATCGCGTCCACCCCCGGGGTCAAGAAGGTGGCCTACGCCGCGTGGTTCGGCGGCATCTACAAGGACCCGAAGAACTTCTTCCCCAACTTCTCCGTCAGCGACAACTACCTGTCGCTGTACCCGGAGTACGTGGTGGACGACGCGCAGATGAAGGCCTGGCAGAACGACCGCACCGGTGCGATCGTCGGCGAGTCGCTGGCGAAGAAGTTCGGCTGGAAAGTGGGTGACACCATCCCGCTGCAGGCCACCATCTTTCCGCAGAAGGATGGCAGCAACGCCTGGCCGCTGACACTGCGCGGCACCTTCGTGGTCGCCGATGACAAGAAGAAGGGCGAAGAAAACCAGCTGCTGTTCCACTGGAAGTACTTCGACGAGGCCAACCAGTACGTCAACGGCCAGGTCGGCTGGTACATGGTGAAGCTGGACAACGTGGACCACGCCACGCGCGTGGCGAAGGCCATCGATGCGATCTCGGAGAACTCGGACCGGGAAACCAAATCGCAGACGGAACAGGCATTCAACCAGTCCTTCCTCAAGCAGTTCGCCGACATCGGCTTCATCGTCACCGCCATCATGGGCGCGGTGTTCTTCACCCTGCTGCTGCTGACCGGCAACACGATGGCGCAGGCCGTGCGCGACCGCGTACCGGAGCTGGCCATCCTGAAGACGCTGGGCTTCACCAATGGCAGCGTGCTGGCGCTGGTCCTGGCCGAATCGGTACTGCTGGTGATGCTGGGCGGCCTGGTCGGCATGGGCCTGGCCGCCGTCCTGGTCCCGATCCTGGGCGCGCTGACCGGCGGTGCGCTGCCGGTCGGCGCGATTCCGATCGAAACCTGGGCCGTGGGTCTCGCGCTGATGCTGGGCATCGGGCTGGTGGTGGGGGCATTGCCCTCGCTGCGGGCGATGCGCCTGAAGATCGTCGATGCACTGGCTGGCCGCTGAGGAGACCACGTCATGAAGAAGAATTTCTGGATCGGCAATCTGATCGCCGTGGTCTGCATCGCGCTGGGGCTGATCGGCTGGATCATGCTGCCCTGGCAAGGGGTACTGGGTGCGGTCGTGCTGCTGGTGCTCTGGCTGGGCTTCACGCGCACCGGCCGGGTCGCACTGGCGGCCACGAAGATCGGCATCGCCAGCCTGCCGCAGCGCTGGGGTGCGTCGTCGGTGATCATCGTCGGCATCGCCGGCGTGGTCGGCGTGCTGGTGGCCATGCTGGCGATGGGCGCAGGCTTCGAGGCCACGCTCAAGCAGACCGGCAACGACACCACGGCCATCCTGCTGCGCGGCGGTTCGCAGGCGGAAACCAATTCCGTCATCACCCGCGACCAGTCGCCGCTGATCGGCAGCCTGCCCGGCATCCGCAAGGATGCGCAGGGTCGTGCGGTGATCTCGGCGGAACTGTCGCAGGTGGTCAACCTGCCCACGGCCAGCACGGGTGAGGATGCCAACGCCCAGTTCCGCGGCGTCAGCGATGCGGCGTGGGCCATCCGCCCGAACATCAAGATCATCGAGGGTCGCAAGTTCAACGTCGGCGTGCGCGAGATCGTGGTCGGCCAGGGCGCGAAAGGCCAGTACCGCGGCCTGGACGTGGGCAAGACCATCACGCTGGGCAACCAGGACTGGACGGTGGTGGGCGTGTTCGCTGCCGGCGATGCCTTCGACTCGGAACTGTGGACGGACATCGAGACGCTGTCCTCGGCTTACGACCGCCGTGCCTACCAGTCCATCACGGTGGGGCTGGACGGCAAGGACGGCTTCAGCCAGTTGAAGACGGCGCTGGAAAACGACCCGCGCCTCAAGCTGGATGTACAGACCACGCAGGACTACTACTCCAAGCAGACACGCCAGCTGACCACGATCATCAAATGGCTGAGCATCGTCATCGGCGCCATCATGGCCATCGGCGCGGTGTTCGGCGCACTGAACACCATGTACGCCGCCGTCGCCGGGCGTGCGCGGGAAATCGCCACGATGCGCGCGATCGGTTTCCGCGGGTTGCCGGTGGTGATGGCGGTGATGCTGGAGACCATGCTGCTGGCGCTGCTGGGTGGCGTGCTGGGCGGACTGATCGCCTGGGCCATCTTCAACGGCTACAGCGTGGCGACACTGGGATCGAACTTCAGCCAGGTGGTGTTCCAGTTCAAGGTCACGCCGGAACTGCTGTGGAGCGGGCTGAAGTGGGCGTTGGGCATCGGCCTGGTGGGCGGCCTTTTCCCCGCGCTGCGCGCCGCACGTCTGCCGATCACGCAGGCCCTGCGCGCGATCTGATCGTCCAACGTGCGTCATCATGGAAGGGCCGGACATGTCCGGCCCTTCTTCGTTCCACCGGCGAGCGGATGCGTTACGCGTTGCTCCCGGAGGCTGAAGGGTCCAGCCAGCCTTGCGCGATGGCATGTGCGACATTGGCCGGCGTATCCAGGTCATGCGCCAGTCCTGGCGCGTCGTGCCACGCCAGGCCGTCCTGCGGCAGCGCGTTGAGGATGTCGCGGAAACCGCGGTCGCCGCGCAGGCTGTGGGCGGTGCGCAGCACCGACGGCGACAGCACCACGGGAATGCCGGGCCGATCTTGATGCCGCGTGACGGCGCAGCCCGATGTGGCCGACGCTGCCGACGACAGCAGCGCCAGCAGGTCCGACGCCGCCAGCAGCGGCTGGTCGCAGCCGACGATCAACGTGGGCGCGTCATGGCGTGCGAGTGCACAGGCCGCGATGCGCAGGCTGCTGGCCAGGCCTTCCTGCCATTCGGTGTTCACCAGCAGCTCGACAGGCAGGTCTTCCACCGCCGCGTGGATGTCGTCCACGCGTGCCCCCCCGATCACCAGCACGCGCGATGCACCGGACTCCAGCACGAGCCGCGTGGTGCGACGGACCAGGGTCTCGCCGTGGCGCATCAACAGCTGCTTGGGCTGACCCAGTCGTACGCTGCCGCCCGCCGCCAGCACCACGGCGGCATGCGCAGGCCTCATGACGCCTCGCCGGAATGCCACGCCTGCAGCTGCGCGGCGATGCTCAGCACGATGGCTTCAGGCCCCTGCCCGCCCAGCTTCAGGCCGATGGGGGAACGCAGGCGCGTTGCCAGCGTGTCATGCAGTCGCGCCGGGATGACGCGCAGAAGGTCTTCACGACGACGCACCGGGCCAAGCAGGCCGATGAAGGGCACCGCGCTTTCCGCCAGGGCCACCAGTGCTTCGCGGTCGTGTTCGAAATGATGGTGCATCACCAGCGCGGCATCGGGCAGAGGATGCAGCGCCTGCAGCGCGTCCTCGGGGGAATGCATCAGCCACGCGTCGGCGATGTCGGTGTCGGGAATCCAGCGCGCGCGACGCTCCACCACACTGACATGCCAGCCGAGTTGCCGCAGCCATTCCACCAGCAATGCGGTTTCCGGGCCCGCACCGAAGATCGCCACGCGCGGCGGCGACGGCACGGAGATCCGGCTGTCGCCTTCAGGCGCCGCATCGGAAGACAGCGTCCGCAACGACCATGCCAAGCGCAGGCCACCGACCACCGCCTCCACGTTGCCGTCGCCCGAGATCGTCAACGCGAGGGTCCCGTCGCCCCGCCACCAGGCCTGCACCACCTGCGACCATCCCGGCAGAAGGTCGAGCGGCAGCAGCGCCAGCCGCAGGCGGCCCCGGCATCCGACGGCCGAACCCGACAGCAGGACATCGTCGTCGCGGGTATCGATGTCCATCCAGTCGATGCCACCGTGCTCGGCGGCATGCCGTGCACGCTTGCCGATTTCAGGCTCCAGGCAGCCGCCACTGAGCCAACCGACCTGCTGCCCGTCGCTTCCGAACAGCACCATCGCGCCCGGTCGTTCGTAGGTGGAACCCTCGGTCGCCACCACCACGGCCAGCGCCGCACGGCACGCGTCGTCGCTGGCGCGCGCGGAGGCTTCGAGCAGATGGCGATGGGCCGACATGGCACCACGATGGCGCAAGCACGAGGCGATTGGCAACCCGTGGTGCATTGCTGCCGACCCGACGGTGACCGGCGCGGGCGTGCGCGCAAATCCTGCAGGATCAGGCAAGCATCGGCGAGCGCGGGTGATTGGCAAGCGTCATCTTCTGGTAGTACTGTCACTCCCTCCCAAGCCGACGCCAGGGGAAGATGATGAAGCTGCACGTCAACGGTTCCGAGCGCGACGTCGATGCGCCACCGGACATGCCACTGCTCTGGGTCCTGCGCGACCTAATGAATCTCACCGGCACCAAGTTCGGCTGCGGCATCGCCCAGTGCGGCGCGTGCACGGTGCATATCGACGGGGCGCCACTGCGCGCCTGCGTCACGCCGGTCTCGGCGGTGGCGGGGAAGAAGATCACCACCATCGAAGGCCTGTCCGCCGATGGCTCGCATCCCGTGCAGAAGGCATGGGCCGAGCTCGACGTCGTGCAGTGCGGCTACTGCCAGTCCGGCCAGATCATGTCCGCGGTGGCGCTGCTGGCCAAGGTGCCGACGCCGTCCGATACCGATATCGACCAGGCCCTGTCCGGCAACATCTGCCGTTGCGGCACGTATCCGCGCATCCGCGCGGCGGTGCACCACGCGGCCAAGCTCGGCAAGGGCTGACACGTTCCCGCATCGTCCTCTCCGGCCGTCACCGGCCGCATCGTTCAACGGAGTACCGCCGTGGACAACACGCCTTCCGCTTCGCGTCGCCAGTTCCTGAAAACCAGCGCCGTCCTCGGCGGCGGCCTGGTGATCGGCTTCGTGGTGCCGCTCGCCAACCGGCTCGCCAACGCACAGACCGGCGCCGGCGCCGGCGCTGCGGTCGCCGCGCCGTTCGCACCCAATGCCTTCCTGCGCATCGCCGCGGACGACAGCGTCACCGTGCTGCTCGCGCATTCGGAAATGGGCCAGGGCGTCTGGACCACCTTGCCGATGCTGATCGCCGAGGAACTGGACGCCGACTGGTCCAGGATGAAGGTGGAACATGCGCCCGCCGCGCCGGCGTATTTCAATCCCGTGTTCCGCATGCAGGGCACGGGGGGTTCCACCTCCACATGGTCGGCGTTCGACCGCTACCGGCAGGCCGGCGCCGCCGCGCGCGCGATGCTGCTGCAGGCGGCGTCAGAGCGGCTCGGCGTGCCGGTGGCCGAACTGCGCACCGAGAACGGCGCCGTCGTGGCGGGCACGCAGCGGCTGCGCTACGGCGAACTCGCCGATGCCGCCGGCAAGCTGACGGCGCCCGACCCGGCCAAACTGGTGCTGAAGGAACCCAAGGACTGGCGGATCATCGGCAAGCCCACCAAGCGCCTGGACACGCCTGAAAAAATCACCGGCCGCGCGAAGTTCGGCATGGACGTGCAGTTCGACGGCCTGCTGACCGCCGTGGTCGCACGCAGTCCGGTGTTCGGCGG
Organism: Pseudoxanthomonas sp. SL93; assembly: GCF_026625825.1. Taxonomy (NCBI): domain Bacteria; kingdom Pseudomonadati; phylum Pseudomonadota; class Gammaproteobacteria; order Lysobacterales; family Lysobacteraceae; genus Pseudoxanthomonas; species Pseudoxanthomonas sp. SL93. The sequence continues at coordinate 2,414,656 of NZ_CP113065.1, forward strand.
CAAGGTGAAGTCGTTCCTCGCCACTGCGACCAAGGCGGTGCCGGGGGTACGCGACGTGGTGCAGGTGCCTACCGGTGTGGCCGTCATTGCCGACCATTACTGGGCGGCGAAGCTGGGACGTGATGCGCTGCAGGTGGTGTGGGAAGCCGGCGATGGCGCCACGCTCGACAGCGCGGCGTTGCGCACCCAGTTCATCGAGCTGGCCGCCAAGCCCGGCACCCAGGTCGCCAAGGCCGGTGATGCGGCCGGTGCCGTGGGCAAGGCCGCCAAGCAGATCGACGCGACTTACGCCGTTCCCTACCTGGCGCATGCGCCGATGGAGCCGTTGAACTGCACGGTGAAGATCACCGCCGACCGCTGCGACATCTGGACCGGCACGCAGTTCCAGACCATCGACCAGATGCAGGGCGCCGCGGTCACCGGCTTGAAGCCGGAGCAGGTGTTCGTGCACACGATGTTCCTGGGCGGCGCTTTCGGCCGCCGCGCCACGCCGACGTCCGACTTCGTCACCGAAGCGCTGCACGTGGCCAAGGCGGCCGGTGCACCGGTGAAGACGGTATGGTCGCGCGAGGACGATACGCGCGGCGGTTACTACCGTTCTGCCTTCGTCCATCGCGCGCGGGTCGGCCTTGCCGAGGACGGCACGCCGCAGGCGCTGGAACACGTGATCGTCGGCCAGTCGCTGGCCGCCGGCACGCCGCTGGAACCCATGCTGGTGCACAACGGCGTCGACCACACCTCGACCGAAGGCGTGGGGGATTCGCCGTACTTGGCGTCATTTCCCAACCATCACGTCAGCCTGCACTCACCGGTCACGCCGATACCCGTGCTGTGGTGGCGCTCCGTCGGCCACAGCCATACCGGCTTCGTGATGGAGTCGCTGGTGGACGAGATGGCCCACGCCACCGGCAAGGATCCGCTGGAGTACCGGCGGACCCTGCTGAAGGACCAGCCGCGCCACCTGGCCGCGCTCAACCTGGCGGCCGAGAAAGCCGGCTGGGGCACGCCACTGCCGAAGGGACGCGCGCGGGGGATCGCCGTGCATGCGTCGTTTGGCAGCTACTGCGCGCACGTGGCGGAAGTTTCGGTGGAGAACAACGCCATCCGCGTGCACCGCGTGGTCTGCGCGGTGGACTGCGGGCCCGCGGTGAACCCCGAGATGATTGCCGCACAGATGGAATCGGCGGTTGCATTCGGCCTGAGCGCCGCGCTGCATGGCAAGCTGACGTTGTCGGAAGGACGGGTGCTGGAGTCCAACTACCACGACTATCCCGTGCTGCGACTCAACGAGATGCCGGCGGTGGAAACACACATCGTGCCCAGCACCGAAAAGATGGGCGGCATCGGTGAGACCGGCGTTCCCCCCGTCGCCCCGGCCGTGGCCAACGCGGTGTTCGCGCTCACCGGCCAGCGGCTGCGTGAGCTGCCGTTGCAACTTTCCACCACCACGCCGGCCGCCGCGCCGACGGCCGCCTGAGGAGCCCGCCATGCGCATCGCACTGACGTTGACCGCGCTCCTGCTGCTCACCGCCTGCAGCCCCCGCATCAGCGAGGAGCAGAAGGCACAGGCCCTCACCGCCTTCGCCACGGTGGAAAAGGTCTTCCAGCACCCGCGCTGCAGCAACTGCCACATTCCGGGCGACCAGCCGCTGCAGTTCGACAGCCAGACGCCGCATGCGATGAACGTCGTGCGCGGCCCGGAAGGCAAGGGCGCGCCCGGTCTTCCCTGCGCCACCTGCCACGCCGAATCGAATCCGCCCGCCACCTACGGCCCGCATGCGCCGCCGGGAGCACCGCACTGGTCGCTGCCGCCGCCCGACCACAAGATGGCCTGGATCGGCCTGCCGGCTGCCGAGCTGTGCGCGATGATCCAGGACAAGAAGCGCAACGGCGGCCGCGACTTCGCCGCGCTCACCAAGCACGTGGCCGAAGACAAGCTGGTGCTGTGGGGCTGGAATCCCGGCGGCGAGCGCGCGCCGGTGCCGGTACCGCACGACCAGTTCGTGGCGGCGTTCAAGACCTGGGCCGATGCAGGGGGTCCCTGCCCCGCACCGGGAACCAGCGTCGCCAAGGGTGATGCCGGCGGTTGACCCGCACGCGCGTGAGGCGCCGGTACGCAGGATGCGTCGGCGCTACGCGGCGGGCACCACGACCCGGTTGCGCGAACGCCACAGGCCATCGCTGGCGAAGATCAGCAGGCCCAGCCAGATGGCGGCGAAACCGATCATGCGCTCCGGGCCGAACGCTTCCTTGAACACCAGCACGCCGATCAGCAGCTGGATGGTCGGGGCGATGTACTGCAGCAGGCCGACGATCGACAGCGGGATGCGGCGCACGCCGTAGGCGAATCCGATCAGCGGCACCGCCGTCACCACGCCGCCGAACACCAGCAGCAGGTCGTTCTTCCAGCCGAAGCCGTGCACGAATCCACCGCCGTGGCCCAGTTCGCCCCACACCACGAACGCCAGCGCGGGCAGGACCAGATAGGCGCTTTCCACGCCCAGCCCGGCCACCGGGTCGACCGAGATCAGCTTGCGCACCAGCCCGTAGAGGCCGAACGAGAATGCCAGGCCCAGCGCGATCCACGGCGGCGAGCCCGACTGCAGCGTCAGCCACGCCACGCCCAGCAGGGCGAACGCCACCGCCACCCATTGCGCGGGCGACAGGCGTTCGCGCAGCACCAATACGCCCAGCACCACGTTGATCAGCGGATTGATGAAATACCCCAGGCTGGTTTCCACCACGTGCCCGGCATTCACCGCCCAGATGTAGAGGCCCCAGTTGAACGCGATCAGCAGGCTGCTGATGCCCAGCAGGGGCAAGGCGCGCGGCTGCGCGCTGATTTGCCGCCACCAGGAAGGGCCGTTCTTCAACAGCAGCCAACCCAGCACCAGCACGGCGCTCCAGACGATGCGGTGCGCGATGATCTGCAGCGACGGCACCGCCTTCAGCAGATGCCAGTACAACGGCACCACGCCCCACAGGAAGAACGTGCCGGCGGTGATCGCCAGGCCCTTGCGGTCGATCGCCGCGGGATTCATGCGGTCTTCCTCGCACGCGCCAGCGTGATGATCACCACGCCCGCCAGGATCACGCCCATCGCCCCCAGGTCATGCGAGGTGAAGGTCTCCTTGCCGATCCATGCGCCCAGCGCCACCGCGATGACCGGATTGACGTAGGCATAGCTGCCTACCAGTACCGGCCGCGCATGGTGCAGCAGCCAGACGTAGGCGGTGAACGCGATGATGGAACCGAACACCGCCAGGTAGGCCACCGCCAGCGCGCCCTGCAGCGTCCAGTCGGCGACGTTGAAACGCTCGCCATGCAACGCGCCGGCCACCATCAGCATCACGCCCGCCGCCAGCATCTGCGCGGCGGCCGTCATGAAGGGCGACGGCAGGTCGCGCCCACGCGACCACACCGAACCGTAGGCCCAGGCGATGGGTGCGATCAACAGCAGCACCAGGCCCACCGGCGAGCCGGTCAGCGAACTGCCCGCGTTGAGCCAGACCACGCCGCCGAAGCCGACGATGATGCCCAGCCATTCGCCACGCGTGGCGTGCTGCCCGCGCAGCGCGCCGAACAGGCCCATCCACAACGGCATCGAGGCCACGGCCACGGCCGCCAAGCCCGAGGAGACGGTCTCTTCCGCCAGCACCACCATGCCGTTGCCCATCAGCAACAGCAGCGCGCCCATCACCAGCAGGTTCTTCCACTGTGCGCGCGTCGGCGCCGCCACGCCGCGCCAGCTGAGGAACGCGAACAGCACCGCGCCTGCCACCACGAAGCGGCTGCCGGACACCATCAGCAACGGCGGGAAGCCGCCTTCCAGCGCGAAGCGGATGCCCAGGTACGTCGAGCCCCACACCAGGTACACGATGGCCAGGGCGGCAGCGACGGCAAGACCGCCACGCGCGGGCGCGGCAGCGGCGGAAACGGAGGAGGTCATGGGGAGTGGGGTATGCGGTGTGGAGTAATTCTAGGCCAGCCAAGGGCAGCGGGCGTGACCGGGATGTCCGCGGGAACTTGAAACCTTTCCGGCCCGGCTTGAATCCCCCTCAAGGCTCGGCGCCCGTTCCGGCGGTCAGCCGCGCTCGCGCTCCAGCAGTTGCTGCTTGCGTGGCAGGCCCCAGCGATAACCGCCCAACGAGCCATCGACGCGGATCACGCGATGGCACGGCACCACGACGGCGATGCGGTTGTGCGCGCAGGCGCTGGCCACGGCACGCGCCGCGCGCGGCGCGCCCAACTGCTCGGCCAGCCCGGCATAGCTGACGGTGTCGCCGACCGGAATCTTCATCAAGGCCTGCCATACCCGTTGCTGGAAGCTGGTACCGATCAGGTCCACCGGCACGTCGCTTTCCAGCCCGGCGAGGCGGTCGGCCACCGCACGCAGTCGTGGCGCGAGGAACTCGTCGCTGCCAGCCTCTACGCGTTCCACCTGCGCCCGCGGGAATTCGGCGCGCAACCGCTGCTCCAGTCCGGTCTCGTCATCGCCCAGCTCGATCGCGCAGATGCCGCGCTCGGTGGTCGCGACCAGCGCCTTGCCCAGCACGGTCTCCACCATGCCCCAGCGGATCTGCACGCCGCGCCCGCCCGCGCGGTAGGTGGCGGGCGTCATGCCGAGTTTCGCCGAACTCTGCTCGTAGACACGCGACGGCGAACCATAACCGGCGTCGTACAGCGCCGTGGTCACGTCGCGGCCCTCGCGCAGGGCCGACTTGAGCGCACCCAGTTTCTTCTGCGCCAGGTATTCGGCCGGACTCAGGCCATAACGTGCACGGAAACGCCGCTGCAGGTGCGAGGCACTAAGTCCCGTCTGCAAGGCGAGTTCGTTCAAGGTGGGTTCTCCCGCGTCGAGCAGGTCGCGGGCACGCGCCAGCGCATCGCGACCCGAGGGGTCGCGCGGCGCATCGGCAGGGGGGCGGGGAGAGCGGTGCGGCATCGTGTTCATGCGCCCATCGTAGGCCGCGATGCCGGCGCCAGCTATCCGGATCTTGCGCGTCGGCCGGTCGTCAGTACGACCGGCCTGCACGGCACCGGCTTACTCGGCCCAGCGGCCCGGGCCCGGTGATTCGGGCAACACCTGCGCGGACAGCTTGCGGTCCTGGCCCAGCACTTCGATGGCGTCGGCGAGGATGGCGGCCGATTCACGCAACAGCGGATCGGGGCGCTTCTCGGCGAGCTTCTCGCGCTGGGCATCCTTCACGATGTCGCGTTCGGATGCACCCAGGCCATCGTCGGCCAGGTCCTCGGCCAGCGGGTCGAGGGCCAGGCCCAACGCCTTGCGCTCGGTCTGGCGCTGCTTGCGCTGGAGGTCCTGCTTGTCGCGTTCGGCACGGCGTTCGGCTTCGTTGAGCGAGACATACTTCTTGGCGGTCTCGGCGCGGAACTGCGCCACGTCCTCGGACCACCACTGGAATTCCTTGTCCTTGGCCGAACGCGCGGCGTGCATCGCCTGCAGGCGCGGCAGCAGCGGTGCGAAGTTGCCGTACTGCGTGTGCGGCACCGCGGCGATGCGCGTCCACGGCAGCGCATTGTCGTAGGTGCTCTCGCCGTACTCGGTGGCATCCACGCTTACCGGGAACGCGATGTCCGGCACCACGCCCTTGTGCTGGGTGCTGCCACCGGCCACGCGGAAGAACTGCGCGATGGTCAGCTTCACCTGGCCGAAGCGCGCGGTCTCGTTGGCGGGCCAGCGATCCAGGTCGACCAGGTTCTGCACGGTGCCCTTGCCGAAACTGGTCTCGCCGATCACCAGGCCACGACCGTAGTCCTGGATGGCGCCCGCGAAGATCTCCGATGCCGACGCCGAACCGCGATTGATCAGCACGGCCAGCGGACCTTCCCAGGCCACGCCGGTCTTGCGGTCGCTGTTGACCGTCACGCGGCCACCGGATTCGCGCACCTGCACCACCGGGCCCTTGTCGATGAACAGACCGGTCAGTTCAACCGCCTCGTCCAGCGAACCGCCACCGTTGTTGCGCAGGTCCATCACCACGCCGTCAACGCCATCGGCCTTGAACTTGACCAACAGCTTGGCGATATCGCGCGTCGCGGAATTGAAGTCGTTCGGATTGCGGCGACGGCCTTCGAAATCCTGGTAGAACGCAGGCAGCTTGATCACGCCGATGCGGCGCGCCGGCTCGGTTGCGCTTGCCGGCAGCGTGATGGTCTCCGCCTTCGCGGCCTGCTCTTCCAGCTTGACCTTCTGGCGCGTGATGGTGACCAGCGTGTGCTTGCCGTCGATGCCCGCTTCCGCCGGGATGTACTCGATGCGGACCTGGGTGTCCTTCTTGCCGCGGATCTGCGCGACCACGTCGTCGATGCGCCAGCCGATCACGTCGGTCATCGCGCCGGACTTGCCCTGGCCCACGGCCACGATGCGGTCACCCACCTTCAGCTTGCCGCTCAGGTCGGCCGGGCCACCCGGCACGATCTCGCGGATCACCACCAGGTCATCCTGCCGTTGCAGCACCGCGCCGATGCCTTCCAGCGACAGCGACATCGACTGGTTGAAGTTCTCGGCGGTGCGCGGGGTGAAGTAATCGGTGTGCGGATCGATCGCACCGGTGTAGGCATTGAGGAAAGTCTGGAAGACATCCTCGGTCTTCAGCTCGGTGATGCTGCGCTGGAGGTTGGCGTAGCGCTTGTCCAGCGTCTTGCGGATGTCATCGGGCTTCTTGCCGGCCAGCTTCAGGCGCAGCAAGTCGTTCATCACCGACTTCTTCCAGATGCCATCCAGCTCCTGCGTGCTGGCCGCCCAAGGAGCGTCTTCGCGATCGTATTCCCAGCGCTGGTCGCCGGTGAAGTTGAAGTCCTGCTTCAGCAGTGCGCGCGCATAGGCGACACGCTGGTCGACGCGCTGCTTGTAGACGGCGAAAATCTCGTACGCGGGCGCGACGTCGCCACTGCGGATCGCATCGTCCATCTTGGTCTTGTACGGGGAGAAACGCTCCACGTCGGCGGCGGTGAAGAACTGCTTGCCGCCATCCAGCGCTTCCAGGTAACGCTTGAAGACTTCCTGCGACAGCGTGTCATCCAGCGGACGCGGGCGGTAGGCGTAGCGGCTGTCCGACAGCAGGCCGTACACCAGCTTGGAGGTGTTGGACTGGTCGGCGGTCGGTGCCACCGCCACGGCGTCGCCGTCACCGCGGGCGAGCAACGCCAGCGGAGTGGTCAGGGCCAGGGCCAGCAGCAGGACGGGGACTTTCTTCAGTTTCATTGCGTACTCACGGCCCGTGGGCCCGGAAGGCGGTAAAGGATTGGCGGTTCGACATCCGGACAGTGCACAAAGTTGCACGCCTTGTCATCTGCCTTTGGGCAGCCTAGCCGCAGAAACGTAGGAAAAGGTGAACCGTGGCCGTGCCTGCCGGCCGACCACGGAACCCATGACCGGATGCCGCGTGCGCCCGGTCCCGGTCAGGCCCGGATGCCGTGGAAACTCAGGCGACGACGGGAAGCGACCGGGCGGCTTCGGCGGCCTGCTGGTCGGCATGGTAGGACGAGCGCACCAGTGGGCCCGAGGCGACGTGGCTGAACCCCAGCGCGTTGCCGTACAGCTCCAGTTCCTTGAACTCGTCCGGCGTCCAGTAACGCATCACCGGGTGGTGGTGCGCCGTCGGTTGCAGGTACTGGCCGATGGTGACCATGTCCACGTCGTGCGCGCGCAGGTCGCCCAGCGTGGCCTTCACCTGTTCCATGGTCTCGCCCAGGCCCAGCATGATCCCGGACTTGGTCGGCAGGTGCGGGTGCTGCTGCTTGAAACGCTGCAACAGGGTCAGCGACCACTGGTAATCCGCGCCCGGTCGCACGTTGGTGTACAGGTCCGGCACGGTCTCGATGTTGTGGTTGAACACGTCCGGCGGGTTCACGGCCAGGATCTCCAGCGCGCGGTCCATGCGGCCCTTGCCGCGGAAATCCGGGGTCAGGATCTCGATGCGCGTGCTGGGCGAGTGCTCGCGGATGGCGCGGATGCAGTCGACGAAATGCTGGGCGCCGCCGTCGCGCAGGTCATCGCGATCGACGCTGGTGACCACCACGTACTTCAGGCCCATGTCGGCAACGGTCTGGGCCAGGCTCAACGGTTCCGAGGCATCCGGCGGCTTGGGCCGGCCGTGGGCGACATCGCAGAACGAACACCGGCGCGTGCAGACTTCGCCGAGGATCATGAAGGTGGCGGTGCCGTGGCCGAAACATTCATGGATGTTGGGGCAGCTGGCTTCTTCACACACGGTGACCAACCGGTTCTCGCGCAGCTTGGCCTTCAGCCTGGCTACGGAACCGTCGGACGGGATGCGCACGCGGATCCAGGAAGGCTTGCGCAGCACGGGGGCGTCGGCGAACTGCACGGGGGAACGCGAGATCTTGTCGCCCCCCAGCTGTTTGGCGCCCGCCTCGAGCGGAGCCGCCGGGGTGGGGCCGGAGACGACCTGCAGGGGGATTTCCCGGGTCGCGGCCGGGCGTGCGGGGGAATCGTTCATGTCGCGATTCTACTCTTCCGCCCCGCGTGGCCGCAGGCCCGGGCGTGCCGGGCGCGGAACCCAGTGTCTTGCCCTGCCTGCCGGCGAGCGCCGGGGCCCTCGCGCGGGCAATAAAAAAAGCCCGCAATGGCTGGGCCATTAGCGGGCTTGCTCCCTCCCCCACGTCGGGATGCGCGGCCATCGTGAAGGAGCCGTTACGGGTCATGCACGCTGCACTGCAAAACAGAACCGGGCGGTTTACCCAGCCTGTTGCGGACGGAGAAATGTGAATGTCGGCAAAACCCATGCCAGCATTGGATGTTACCGATATCAGACCAATTCACGCATGTAGCAGAAAAACGAGATTACATTCTGGCGTGCCGCAATCTGAATAGGCACCTCACATTCCGGCCGCGCAAAACCGGCTGCCGGCTACCTGATCAGCGGCGGCCGGCTGTCATACCAGTGGCGCGCACGCACGGGATGGAAACGGCGCTGCTGTCCATCCAGCTCCACACCCAGGCTCAGCGCCTTCCAACTGGCGTACAGGTCACCGCGTCGCTGCTTGCCCTGCATGCGCAGTCGCGCCTCCAGCTGGAAACGGTCGTTGTTGGCATGCATGCGGTCCAGCACCAGCACATCGTCCTGCCACTGGACGCGACCATTGACCTGCGCCTGGCCCGCATCGACCAGCTTGTAGACCCAGGCCGGGTATTCCTTCTTGCGCGAGAATAGCGCCAGCAGGAAGCCGACATCCTTCATGGACATATCGGCTTCGCCACCGGCGCTCAGCGGCTTGTCCACGTCCAGCCGCGCGCGGCCCAGGCGTACCCGGGCCCACCAGCCGCTGCGCGATTCGCCGCCGGGCTCGCTGAAACTGATGTTGCGAAGCTGCACGGTGCTGCCGTCGGCGACGAAGGCATGCCGCTTCAGGTCGGCGCGACGCAGGCGCAGGTCCAGGTCGATGTCGCCGCGCAACTGGATGCCGGCCAGGAACATGCGCGTGCCCCGCCCGGCGATGCGCAGCGCGCCATGGCCCACGTCGCCGGCGGCATCCAGCGACAGGTCGCCGCTGAGCAGGCCCGCCCCGCCGTCGAAGCGCATGTGTGCCCGCGGCAGGAAAGGGTTGTAGACGCGCAGGTCGGGCACCGAGGCATTATCGAAGACCACGCGCGCGCGCAGTGTCTCGCGCACCTTGTCGAGCCGTCCGGCCGCATTGAGCGACAACCGCAGGTTGCGCCCCTGCACATAGGGCTTGCCGGGCGCCTTCACCGCGGCCACATGGAACTGGTCCATCACGGCTTCCAGGCGTGGCACCAGTTCGCCGTTCGCGCCGGCATCCAGGCGGATGTCCGCGCGCGCCTTGCCGCGGATGCGGTTGCCCATCACGTCCGCGACCGCCTGCACGCCGGGCACGGTGATGCGGCTGCCCGCCGCCAGCTTTCCGGCATCCACCTGCACGTCGGCGCTGACATCGCCGGCACCGTCGAGCTGAAGCCACGGCGCCTGCGGGAAGAACCCCGACAACCAGCGCAGCGAACTGAAACGCCAGTTGCCCACCACATGCCCCGACGCGCGCGGCAGCAGCGAATGGAAATCGCGCAGCGGCACCCGGTTGCCCCGCAGGCGCAGGTCCGCGTCCAGCGACAGCCGGCCATCCGCACGCGGCGGTACCTTGGCCTTCACCACGATGTCCCGATCCACCGCCAAGGCCAAGCCAAGCGCATCGTTGCGCGCCGCGCCTGCCATGTCATGGCCGCTGACCGGCATGCTCCATTGCAGCGTGCCACCGGGAATGAGAGCCCCACGCGCGAAGGCGAGATCGATGCGTGCCTGTCCCCTGCCCGGCACGAGCTTCACGTCCAGCTCGCCTTGCGGACTGGCCCGCACATCCAGGCCCGACGTCACGCCATCCAGCTTCAGCGCGGCCTCGGTCTTGAGCAGTTTGTCGATACCGCGTGCTTCATCACGCCGATGCCGCGCGATCGCGAATCCGGCCTGCAGCACGCCCTTGCTGAGCACCTCGCGTCCCTCGTGAGTCAGCACCGCTTCGCGGAAGGCGACCTTGGAGGGCATCACTTCCATCGCGCCCCCACGCAGCTGCTTGTAGAAGCCGACCTCGGCACTGCCCACACCCTGCAACTGGATCGCATCGAAGCTGGCCTTGCGCACCGAATCGCTGGTGATGCGTTCGAAATGCAGTTCCCAGCCGCCCTCGCGCGGCGTCGCGGCGGGCAGTTCCTTCGCGACGCGCTGCACGCCGCCGCTGACCTCCGCCACCTGCAGCACCGGCACCCGCACCTGCTTCTTGAGCAGCGGCAACAGGGCGATGCGGCCGGACGCACGCTCCACCCGCGCCTGCCATGCGATGCGGCGGACGTGGCCCTGCAGCGTCGCCTTCGACAGGTTCACCCGCCCCGGCCACCAGGTGCTCCCGGATTCCCAGCGAAGCTGGAACTTCTCCGGCTTGCGGTTGACCGCCCATTCGCCCAGCGGCGTATTGAGGAACACGTTGCCGGCGAGCAGATACAGCAGATAGATCGCCACCAGGGCGAGGACCAGGCGGCGCAGCCACGGCAGCGCGCGTTGCACGACAGGTGGTATCCGTTCCATCCGCGGAGGATGCCTCAATCAGGCACGGGCGCAACCCGCATCCGACGGATGGGCGGCGTCAGGCGGAAAAATGCCCATGGAAGCCCAGTGGAAAGGCATACGGTAGCCAGGCCTGCGCCAACGGGCCCTCCGCCACGCGGCGCGCATCCAGCACGGCGATGCCACTGCGCCCCCGTGCCGCGTCCAGCAGCGTGCCGACCAGCCAGCCATCATCCGGCGCGTGGCTGCCCGGGCGGGCTACGAAGAGGTGTTCTTCCACCAGCACGTCGCGGCCGTACCGATGCACCTGCCGCGTGCCGCGGCCCACGTCGAAGCTGCCGATGGCATTGAAGTACGGCGCGTTGGCTTCACCGTCCTGCAGCGGTGCGTAAAGGCCCGCGGCGCGGGACGCGGGCGTGCGCGCATCGAAGACGGGGAACTCGATGCCGGCGACGCCGGTGTCTTCCCAGCGCGCCGCGCCGCCGCGCAGGTCCAGCACCAGTTCGCGCAGCGCGCCGTGGCCACCCTGGGCGTCAGGCCGGCCATTCATGGCGGCCTGCATCGGCGACCGGGCCTCGTCCAGATCGGAGTGCTTCACCGCACGCAGCGCGATTTCGCCATTGCGCTCGTGCGCATCACCGAAGTGGTAGATCGCGGCGAAATCGGCTTCGAACCAGCGCGCCCGCGAGGGACTGTTCTTGTCCACCACCGCGATGCGCAGGGGCTGGTCCGCCTGGAACCGCATCCGCTGGAAGAACGCGCCCTGCCCGTCGGCATAGTGGTAGGGCATCAGCGCGAAAACGAGGTGCCGGTCGGTCATCGCGAAACTGTGCAGGTAGCCGTGTACGGGGGTTTCCAGCACATCCGCCGACACCAGCGCCCCGTCCGCACCGATATGCCACACCAGCAGGCCGTTGCCGCCCATCATCGAGATGGAACCGAAATTCCACGACGAGCCATCGCGGTCCACCAGCGGATGCGCGGAGAAAGGCAGTGCCGCCAGGTCGGGGCGCCAGGTGACGGGGCCCAGCGTCGTCAGCTGGTCCGGATCCAGTTCGAACGCGGACCCTGCCTCGGACAGCGCGAACAGGCGGCCGTTGATCATGGTGACCGAGGTGTTGGCGGTGTTGGCATCGTCGTTGTTGCGCAGCGGCTGCATGTCGGGGATGGACGTGCCGGCGGTGGGATAGAGGAAGCGGCCCGCTTGCTGCTCGCGGGTGAACTTGGGCGTGGCGACCATGCGCGCGCGATGGGTGACGCGACCCTCGCCGAACGTCCAGCCATGCACCATGCCATCGCCATCGAACCAGTGCTCGTAGCGGAAGCCGGCGCGCTCGGTCCACGCGGGTCCATTGCGATAGAGCGTGCCGGCGAAGCCGGGCGGTAGCCGGCCTTCCAGCTCGACCGTCGCGGGACCCAGCGATGCCGTTTCCACCGACTTCCAGCCGGCCAGCCAGGGGTGCTGCCGCAGGCCGTCGGCGAAGCGCGCGGGGTCGCCCGCATGGGCCAGCTCGCTGCGTAGCAGCACGGGTGTGATGGCCAGCGCGGTGGCGCCGGTGAGGAGGTGGCGGAGGAAACGGCGGCGACTGGTTTCGACGGTGCGCATGGCGTGGTCCTCAGCGCAGGGTGATGTCGATGGACTGGTCGGCCGTCAGCTCGAAGCGCGCCTCGTCCCAGGTCGGCTTGCGCATCACGCGCGGGTTGTTGCTGAAGCCGTAGCCTTCCACCGGCATGCCGATCAGTTGGTTGCTGTCCAGCTTGCCGTTGCCGTTTTCGTCATGCGTGATCATCACCGCGTAAGCGCCGGGTGCCACGTCCTTGAAGACGAACGTCGCGGTTTCCCCATTCGGCGGACCGCCCGTCGCCTGCACCGGCGCCGCCTGGCCGTCCCAGCCTGCCTGGGAATCGACAAGCGCCACTTTCACCAGCCCGGTCTGCGCGCGCACGTCGCGCAGCACGACGGTCAGCTCGGCGGCCTGCGCATGGGCGCAATACACGCTGGCGATCAGGACAACCAGGGCGACGGTACGGCGGGCGGTGCGGTTCATGGCGGGATCTCGGGTGGTGGGCAGTGGAACCAGTCTGCGCACCCGCCCGCGCGGCGTCAGATGCCGGGCGTCATCATTTCGACCTGCCGGAAGTCACACGGGCCAGGGCCAACCCGGGGCGGCTCAGGCGGTTTCCAGCAGCCGGGCCGGCACGGGACCGCCCAGGATGAAGCCCTGCACGGATGGACAACCCAGGGCGCGCAGGATTTCCAGCTGCTCCCTGTCCTCGACGCCCTCGGCGGTAACCGTCATGTCCAGCGAGCGCGCCAGGCTGATCACCGAGGCGATGATCGAACGCGACATGCCGGCCGCGTCTTCCTTGCGCAAGCCGGCCGCGAAGGACTGGTCAAGCTTGATCCGGTCGAACGGCAGTTCACGCAGCTGCGCCATCGACGAATACCCCACGCCGAAGTCGTCGATGGCGATCTGGATGCCGTAATGGCGCAGGCGCCCCAGCATGGCGCGTGCACTGACGGGATCGCGTGCGATCGCCGATTCGGTGATCTCCAGCTCGAGCCGTTGGGGCGGAAACCCGACCCGGTGCAGCACGGCCACTACCGACTCCACGAAGTTCGACGTCGTCAACTGCAGGGGCGACACGTTGACGGACACGCTGATGTCCCAGCGCCAGGCCAGTGCATCGCGACAGGCCTGCTCCAGCACCCACAACCCGATCGGCACGATCAGGCCGCACTCCTCCGCCACCGGGATGAAGGTGGCCGGCGACAGGAATCCATACAGGGGATGGCGCCAGCGCAGCAGGGCTTCGTAGCCGTGCACGCGAAGCTCGTCCGACGTACGCAGCGCAAGATAGTGCAGCTCCAGCTGGCCGGCGCCGGCGGCCAGGGACAGGTCGCTCACCATCGCCAGCCGCTCCTCCAGCCGCTCGCTCATCGCCGGCACATGGAGGCGCGCCGTGTCGCGCCCTTCCTTCTTGGCCACATTGAGCGCGGTGTCGGCGCGCCGCAGCAGCTCTTCCAAGCGCTGGTCGGGCGCCTCGACGAGTGCGCAGCCGATGCTCGCACGTACGTCGACGCGGAAACTGTTGACTTCCTCGGGAACCCGCAGCGCTTCCAGCACGCGTTCAAGGCGGGCCAGCACGGCGGCACCCCGGTCCGGCGCGCGCCCTTCCGAGAGCAGCAGCGCGAATTCGTCACCTCCCAGCCGGGCAAGATAGTCTCCCGGCTGGCACATCGCCTGCAGGCGCGCCGCCACGACGCGCAGGATGTCGTCACCCACGGAGTGACCCAGGCTGTCGTTGACCATCTTGAAGTTGTCCAGGTCGACCAGTGCGATGGCCTGGTAGCCCGTGCCCCGGCCATCGCCTGGCAGCACGGAAAGGAAGGCCCGACGATTGGGCAGGCCCGTCAGGGCATCGTGGTTGGCCAGGTGATGCAGGCGCTGTTCGCGCAGGATGTCTTCCGCTTCGCGTGCGCGTGCATCGGTGACATCGCAGCCCACGCCACGCCATCCTGTCCACTCGCCGGCCTCGGACTTCAGCGGCTTGGCGCTCACCGCCCAACTGCGGACGGTATCCGCGTGCTTCACCTCCACCACGACCCGGCTGAAAGAAACGCCGCTGGCCAACCTTGCACGCAAGGCGTCGGGGCCGACGTCCTGGTCGCTGCGCAGCGAAAGCAGCCGCCGTTGCGAGAACAACCCCGCGATCTCGGCACCGACGATGGTGTCCTCGCTCTTTTCCAGCACCTGCGACAAGCGGACGCTGGCCCGCGTCAGGTGCCCCTGGCAATCGCTTTCCCACAGCCAGTCGTTCGCATTCTGTTCGAAGTCGCGCAACAACAGGCCGATGATCTGCTGCTGGCGCTCGGCCGCCATCTCGGCTTCGATCCGCCGCACCAGCGTGCGTGAAACGAACAACAACGTGATCGTCAGCATCGTCGCGTAACAGCAGAGTTGCGCGATGGTCATGCCCTGCGCCATGAAATCCAGCCGGCCGACGACCAGGCAGGCTGCGACCGTCAGGATGACCAGCCAGAGGAATGCCACCAGTGGCGCGGTGACGCCCACCAGCACGCCGGTCGCGATCAGCGCGGGCGTATATGCCGCCAGCAACAGACGACTGCCATCACTGGCGGCGAGCGGCGCGGCGAGATACAGGCCGACCCCACCGGTGCACGCGCACAGCACGCACCAGAACGCGGACTGTCTGAGATCACTGATCGTGAATGCGCCCTTGTCGCCGCGCTCCATCTGCCGGAGACGGCGCGTGGCCTGGGCGACCCATCCGAGATGCGTGGCCAGCAGGCACAGTGCCCACGCCTGCCAAGCATGACCGGCAAGGAAGGGCGCCATGACATACGCCACGCCGGCACCGGTCAACAACGTGGAGGCGACATGCCACGGCACCATCCGGAACAGGTGGCGCAGCTGTCGATCCAGCAGCACCGCCCGCGCTTCCTCATCCGCATCGGGCAGCGCCCAGCACCTGCGCAACGAACTCCAGAACGACCACATGCGCCATCTCCTGGGCGCCGCCGCCTTCAATGTGAGTAAGTCACATTGATCCCTGCATGCGCTACCGATATTACCCTCTCGTGGTCGGCCCAGGACAACCAACGCATCCTTCGCGGATTTCTCACGCGGCCCGCACCGCACGCGCGGTGCGGCGACGGCGCACCGCGTCGGCCAGCCGGTTCAGTGCCTGCACCGAACGTTCCCAGTCCAGGCAACCGTCGGTGATGCTCTGTCCATAGACCAGCGGCTGCCCCGGCACCAGGTCCTGTCGGCCCCCGACAATGTGACTCTCGACCATCACGCCGACCACCCGTCGTTCGCCTGCTTCCAACTGCGTTGCGATGTCATCGATCACTTGTGGCTGATTGTCGGGATTCTTGCCACTGTTGGCATGGCTCGCATCCACCATCAGGCGCGAGGGCAATCCGGCCTTGACCAGCACCTGGCTGGCGGCGTCGATGCTGGCGGCGTCGTAGTTGGGTGTCATGCCGCCGCGCAGGATCACATGGCAATCGGGATTGCCGGCCGTCGCGGCGATGGCCGATCGTCCGTCCTTGGTCACCGCCAGGAAATGGTGCGGATGCGAGGCCGCGCCCACCGCGTCCACCGCGATCCTGACGTTGCCGTCGGTGCCGTTCTTGAAACCCACCGGGCACGAAAGACCACTGGCCATCTCGCGATGGACCTGGCTTTCGGTGGTACGCGCGCCGATCGCCCCCCACGCCACCAGATCGCTGATGTACTGCGGCGAGATGGTGTCCAGGTACTCGCAACCCGCGGGCAGGCCCAGCGCATTGATGTCGCGCAGCAGGCGGCGCGCCAACCGCAGCCCCTGGTTGATGTTGAAGCTGCCGTCCAGCGCGGGATCATTGATCAGGCCCTTCCAGCCGACCGTCGTGCGCGGCTTTTCGAAGTAGACGCGCATGATGATCTCCAGTTCCGCGCCCAGTGCATCGCGCAGCGGGCGAAGGCGCGTTGCGTATTCGATCGCCGAGGAAGGGTCGTGGATGGAGCACGGGCCGATCACCACGATCAGGCGGTCATCCTGGCCATGCAGGATGCGGTGCACGGCGTCGCGCGCCTCGGACACGGTCTGCGATACGCGCTCGTCGCAGGAAATCTCGGCGATGACGTCGGCGGGGGTGACCAGCGTGTCCAGTGTGCGGATGCGCAGGTCGTCGGTATGGGGGGGCATGGGGTTCTCCGGATCAATAAAAAAGCCGCCAGGTTCGCTGGCGGCTTCAAGGGGATTCTTCTGGTGTGGTACCTAGAATGAATGCTGCCCTTACTCCGCCTGCGGCATCGGATAGCCGTGATACCAGAAATAAAAGCGGGCGAGGGTCAGGTTCATTCCGCGGGCAGTGATAACACGGCTTTCGGGCGATGGCGAATGTTTCATCCGCAACATTGAAGCGGGTCAGCCCGCGGCGAAGAACATCAGGTAGACCAGCCGTCCGTTCTCTGGCGAGGTGCCGAACGCAGGCCCCGCGGTATGCCACAGCCACGGCCGCAGCAGCACCAGCCGGTTGAAGCGCATCGGCACCTGCATGGTCGGCTCCCAAGCGGCATCGTCGTTGCTGTGCTTCTCGATGATTTCCTGGTGCATCTGCGCGTGCGTGGCGAAGCCCATCGCAGCCAGTTCGCCATCCGTGATCGGGGCGCGGTCGGAGTTGCTGGCACGGTGGCGGAAGAATTCGGTGCCGCCGCGGCAGTCTTCCGGCCGACTGAGATACAGGATGCCGGACCAGTAGGCCTGATCGATGTGCACCTTGGCATGGCCGACATCGTCGGCCAGCGTGATGCGGAATTTCGCATGCGACTGCAACGGCGAAATCGGCTTCAGTCGTTCGCCGGTCAACCTTGAAGCCGCGTCGGCCAGGCCGTCGATCTCGATGCGCTCCAGTGAATTTCGCCCGGGAAAAGGGCCCTTCACGTCCGGATACGTCAGGCGCAGGGCAGCGTCGCGCAGGGCGTGGGCGTCCTGGGTGCCCAGGAAATCATCGACAACGATCAGGGAGGTCGGCATGCGGGGAGGCTAGTCGCATGCGTGCCGCAGGACAAGCCACACGCAGCCCGATGGGTGGCCGCATGACGGGCGCCACTGCGTTGGCTTCATGTCTGCGCATCGCGGACGCCACCGAGGGTGTGCCATGTCCCTGAGTCGTCGCCAGCTGCTGGCTGCCCCCGTCGCGCTTGCGGCCACGTCACTGCTGCCGGGTCCGCTGCTGGCGGCCGTGGCTGCGCAAACGCCGCCCTTGCCCGACCTGTCGGACTGGGACGCGGTGCGCGCGCAGTTCGCGCTGGACCCCGCGTATCGCCATTTCGCCTCGTTCTTCATCGCCAGCCATCCCGTACCGGTGCGGGAGGCACTGGAGGGCTATCGGCGGGCGGTGGACGCCAATCCATTCCTGTTCGTCGAACGCGCGATGTTCGAGGATGACGCGCACAATCTTCCCCTGCAGGTCTGCGCGGAAGTCGCCGACTACCTGGGAGGGCGCGGCCAGGACGTCTGCCTGACGCGGAGCACCACCGAAGGCCTGGCACTGGTCTACCACGGGCTGCCACTGCAGCGCGGCGACGAAGTGCTGACCACCGTGCATGACCACTATTCGCACCACGAGTCGATCCGCCTGGCAACGCTGCGCAGCGGTGCGTCGGTGCGGAAGATCGCGCTGTTCAAGGCATCGCACGACGCCAGCACCGACGAGATCGTCGGCACCCTGAAAGCCGCCATCCGCCCGCAGACGAAGGTGGTGGGCGTGACGTGGGTGCATTCCAGCACCGGCATCCGCCTGCCGGTCCGCGAGATCAGCGCGATGCTGCGCGGCCTGCCGCAGCCCCCACTGCTGGTCGTCGATGGCGTGCATGGATTGGGCGCGGCGGACGAGACCATCGCGACGATGGGGGCGGACTACTTCTGCGCCGGCACGCACAAGTGGATGTTCGGTCCGCGTGGCACCGGCATCGTCTGGGCCGATGCGGCGAACTGGGCACGGCTGCGGCCGCTGATCCCCAACTTCTCGGAATTGGAGAGCTACACGGCGTGGACGCAGGACCGCCTGCCCGCCGGCGCCAGCAACGCCGCGCGCATGTCGCCCGGCGGCTTCCATGCGTTCGAGCACCAGTGGGCGCTGGCGGCCGCGTTCCGCATGCACAGGCAGATGGGGCGTGCCCGCGTGGCGACGCGGATCGCCGCGCTCAACGAACAGCTGAAGGCGGGCCTGGCCACGCTGCCGAAGGTAACGGTGCACACACCGCGCAGCGCGGCCCTGTCGGCAGGACTGGTGTCATTCGAAGTGGAGGGCGTCACGCCGCAGGAGGTGGTCAAGCAGTTGCTCGCACGTCGCGTCATCGCCAGCACCAGTCCGTATGCGGTCCCCCATGCACGGCTGGCGCCCAGCCTGGTCAACACGGCCGCGGAGGTGGATGAAGCGCTGGCCGCGGTACGCGCCATCGCGGCCTGACGCGCAAAGAAAAACCCCGCCTCGCGGCGGGGTTCTCCGTGGTGCGGATGGAACGGGAAGCCGGACTCAGAAGTCCATGCCACCCATGCCGCCCATGCCACCGCCGCCCGGCATGGCCGGCTCTTCCTTCTTCGGCGCTTCAGCCACCATCGCTTCGGTGGTGATCATCAGGCCGGCGATGGACGCCGCGTTCTGCAGGGCCGAACGGGTGACCTTGGTCGGGTCCAGGATGCCGAACTCGATCATGTCGCCGAACTCGCCGTTGGCCGCGTTGTAGCCGAAGTTGCCCGAACCGTCCTTGACCTTGTTGACGATCACGGAGGGCTCTTCGCCGGCGTTGGTGACGATTTCGCGCAGCGGGGCTTCCATCGCGCGCAGGGCGATCTGGATGCCGTGGTTCTGGTCTTCGTTGATGCCCTTCAGGCCGGTGATGGCCTGCAGTGCACGGATCAGGGCCACGCCGCCGCCCGGGACCACACCTTCTTCCACCGCCGCACGCGTGGCGTGCAGGGCGTCTTCGACGCGGGCCTTCTTTTCCTTCATTTCGATTTCGGTCGAGGCACCGACCTTGATCACGGCAACGCCGCCGGCCAGCTTGGCCACGCGTTCCTGCAGCTTCTCGCGGTCGTAGTCCGAAGAGGTTTCTTCGATCTGCGCCTTGATCTGGCCGATGCGCGACTGGATGCGCTCGGCATCGCCGGCGCCGTCGATGATGGTGGTGTTCTCCTTCGAGATCACGACCTTCTTCGCACGACCCAGGTCGTTGATGGTGGCCTTCTCCAGCTGCAGGCCGACTTCCTCGGAGATCACCGTGCCGTTGGTCAGCGTGGCGATGTCTTCCAGGATGGCCTTGCGGCGGTCACCGAAGCCCGGCGCCTTGACGGCGGCGACCTTCACGATGCCACGGATGGTGTTGACCACCAGGGTGGCCAGCGCTTCGCCTTCCACTTCCTCGGCCACGATCAGCAGCGGCTTGCCGGCCTTGGCGACGCCTTCCAGCACCGGCAGCAGTTCGCGGACGTTGGAGACCTTCTTGTCGTGGATCAGGATGAAGGGGTCGTCGAATTCGACCTGCTGCGACTGCTGGTTGTTGATGAAGTACGGCGACAGGTAGCCGCGGTCGAACTGCATGCCCTCGACCACGTCCAGCTCGTTCTCAAGGCCCGAACCTTCCTCAACCGTGATCACGCCTTCCTTGCCGACCTTCTTCATGGCTTCGGCGATGATGTCGCCGATGTTGCTGTCGGAGTTGGCGGAGATGGTGCCGACCTGGGCGATGGCCTTGTCGTCGGCGGTGGGCTTGCTGATCTTCTTCAGCTCGGCCACGGCGGCGACCACGGCCTTGTCGATGCCGCGCTTCAGATCCATCGGGTTCATGCCGGCGGCGACCGCCTTGGAACCTTCACGGATCAGCGCCTGCGCCAGCACGGTGGCGGTGGTGGTGCCGTCGCCGGCGTTGTCGGAGGTCTTGGAAGCGACTTCCTTCACCATCTGCGCGCCCATGTTCTCGAACTTGTCAGCCAGTTCGATTTCCTTGGCGACGGACACGCCGTCCTTGGTGATGGTGGGGGCGCCGAAGCTCTTCTCGAGCACGACGTTGCGGCCCTTCGGGCCCAGGGTGGCCTTGACGGCATTGGCGAGAATGTTCACGCCGCGCACCATGCGCGTACGAGCGTCTTCGCCGAAACGAATGTCCTTGGCAGCCATTGCGATTACCTCAGTTCTGAAAAAGGTTCAGTGATGAAAAGGGGTGCGGAATCCGCGGCGATCAGCCGAGGATCGCGAAGATGTCGTCTTCCTTGACCACCAGGAAGTCGGTGCCGTCCAGCTTCACTTCGGTGCCGCTGTACTTGCCGAACAGCACCTTGTCGCCGACCTTGACGAGCGGGGCACGCACGCTGCCGTTGTCCAGCACCTTGCCGGCGCCCACGGCGATGACTTCGCCCTTGATCGGCTTCTCGGTGGCCGAGTCGGGGATCACGATGCCACCGGCGGACACCTTCTCTTCTTCCATACGCTTGATGACCACGCGGTCGTACAGCGGCTTGATATTGCTCATTTCAATCCTCTTAAGTGATTGATTGCACTGGGAAAGGGGTGGCGATGTTAGCACTCTCCACGGGAGACTGCCAACGCCACGGGCACAAAAACCCGGCCAGGCCGGGATGCAGCAGATGTTGGGATGGGCCGGCGCGATTCAAGGGCCGCCTGCAAAGAAATCGCAGGGCCGGTCCGGCGGGCCGGTCTGCGATAATCGCCGGCCCATGCCTGTACTCCTCGTCCTGTCCACCTGCCCCGATGCCGAGACCGCCGACCGGATGGCGCGCGCCCTGGTGGACGAACGACTGGCCGCCTGCGTCAGCGCCCTGCCCGGCGTCGTGTCGACCTACCGCTGGGAAGGCAAGGTGGAGCAGGCCACCGAGGTCCAGTTGCTGATCAAGACCAGCCCGGACCGGCTGGAGGCACTGACCAGCCGACTTGTCGAGCTGCACCCCTATGAACTGCCGGAGGTGCTGGTGGTCGAAACCGCCAGCGGCCTGGCCGCCTACGCGGACTGGGTGGCCGACCAGACCCGTGCCGACTGACCCTGCCCGAGCGACCCGATGACCCTGATCCGCACCCTGCTCGCCTTCCTGCTGCTGCCGCTGGCCGCGCTGACCGCCCAACCGGCGGCGGCGATCACCCAGGACGACCTGCTGCCGGTGGACGAGGCCTTCGTGCTGACGGCCAGTGCGCCCAGCCGGGACCGCATCGAGATCCGCTGGAAGATCACCGAGGGCTACTACCTCTATCGCCACCGCACCAGCGTGGAAGCGGGGACCGGCTTTGCCGCGCAGCCGCTGCAGATGCCCAAGGGCAAGGCGTACCGCGATGAATTCTTCGGCGACGTGGAAACCTACCGCGGCGACCTGCTCGCCATCCTTCCCGGCCAGGCCGCGGCGGGCGCCGACAGCGTCAGCCTGAAGATCAGGTACCAGGGCTGCGCCGACGCCGGCATCTGCTATCCGCCGCAGACCCGCACGCTGACCGTGGCATTGCCCGTGGAAGGCGGCGGCAGGGACGCGGGCTTCACGCCCCTGACCGGGCCGGGGCTGCAGGCCGGCTCACTGCTGGGCAAGCCGGCGACCGGGGCGGTGGACGCGCTGCCATTGCCTGCCGAACAGGCGTTCGCGTTCGAGGCGATCGCGTTCGACGGCAACCAGCTGCTGCTGCGCTTCACGCCGGCCCGCGGCTACTACGTGTACCGCGACCGCACGTCGATGGCGCTGGAAGGCGACCCGGCCGTGTCCTTGCTGGCCCCGCGCTGGCCGGCCGGCGTCGCGCACCGCGACGAACACTTCGGCGAGGTGACGGTCTACTTCGACCAGGCGGAAGTACCCGTCCCGCTGCGGCGCACGCACGCCAAGGCGACGCAGGCGACGTTGCGGGTCACGTTCCAGGGGTGCCAGGCTGACGGCATCTGTTATCCACCGATGACCCGCCGGGTGAAGCTGTCGCTTCCGGCCGGCGAGGTGACGCCTGCGGACGCACCTGCCCCCGCCGTCGCTCCGTTGATCGAACCGCTGCCGGGCGCGGCGGTGGCCGGCGCGACCGATGCGACGCCTGCCGGTGCCGAGGCGGCATCGGCGGATGCACCGCCCGCCGATGTCGAACGCACGCGCCCGCCGGAGGATGTCCTGGCGCGCAGCCAGCGGGGACCCACCACGCTGTTCGCGGCACTCGCGCTGGCGCTGCTGGGCGGCCTGATCCTCAACCTGATGCCGTGCGTGTTGCCGGTGCTGTCGCTGAAGGCGCTGTCGCTGGCCGAGAGCGGGCGCAGCGGGGGATACGCACGGCGCAGCGCGCTCTGGTACACCGCCGGCGTGCTGGTGAGTTTCGTCGCGGTGGGCGCGCTGGCCATTTCGCTGCGCGCCGCCGGCCAGGCACTGGGCTGGGGTTTCCAGCTGCAGCAGCCCTGGGTGGTGGGATTGCTGGCGTACGTGATGTTCGCCGTGGGCCTGAGCCTGTCGGGCGTGTTCGCCGTCGGCTATCGGCTGGCGGGGGCCGGCCATGGACTGATGCAGCGCACGGGGCCGGCGGGCGATTTCTTCACCGGCGTGCTGGCCGTGGTGGTGGCCAGCCCGTGCACGGCACCGTTCATGGGGTTGGCGCTGGCCTATGCCTTCACGGCGCCGACTGTGCTGGCCCTGCTGGTGTTCGCGGTGCTGGGCCTGGGCCTGGCCCTGCCCTTCCTGTTGATCGGCTTCATTCCCGCGCTGGCCAACCGCCTGCCGCGCCCGGGCACATGGATGGAAACGCTGAAGCAGGTGCTGGCGTTCCCGATGTATCTCACCGCCGCGTGGTTGCTGTGGGTGCTGGGCAAGCAGCGCGGCATCGATGCGGTGGGGCTGGCCTTGGCCGGACTGGTCGTACTGGCACTGGGGCTGTGGTGGTTCCAGCGCCTTCGCCTGCGCAGCGCCCCGCTGCAGCGAACGCTGTCCGTGCTGGTGGTGGTGGCATCGCTGCTGCCGCTGGCGCTGGCGCACCGCCTGCCGCAGGCGACGCGCGCCGCGGTGACCGAGCCGGGCCAGGTGGCGTATTCCGCCGAACGCCTGGCGGCGCTGCGCGCCGAAGGCCGCATCGTTTTCGTCGACATGACCGCCGACTGGTGCGTCACCTGCAAGGCCAATGAAAAGGCCGTGCTGGACAAGCCGGCCTTCCGCGAGCTGTTGGCATCGCACGAGGCGGTGATGATGACCGGCGACTGGACCAACGTGGACCCGGCCATCACCACCTTCCTGGAAGAGCACAAGGCGGTCGGCGTGCCGCTCTACGTGGTGTATCCGCGCGACGGCGGCGAAGGCGAGGTGCTTCCCACCGTACTGACCCACGAGCTGGTCAGCGACGCCCTGGCACGGGCGGCGCGATGAAGGCGACCACCCCGCGCATCCTGCTGGTGGCGGTTCTGGCAGGCGGACTGGGCCTGCTGGCCAGCGCCTGGTTCAACGGCAATCCACTGTGGCGCACGGCCCCCGGCGAGCGCGCCCTGCACGCCGCCGTGAACGCGACGGCGCCCGCGCCTCCCGCCGGGTTCACGCCCGCGGGGATCGGCGACCCCATGCCGCGCATCGCACTGCCCGGACTGGACGGCAAGATCGTCGATCTGGCCGCGAACCACCCCGGCAGGCGCCTGCTGATCAATGTCTGGGCCAGCTGGTGCGGGCCCTGCATCGAAGAGATGCCCGAACTGGAACGGTTCGCGGCCTCGCAAGCGAACGACGGCGTGCAGGTGATCGGGCTGGCCCTGGACACGCCCGAGGGCGTCCGCGATTTCCTGTCACGGGTACCGGTCAGCTACCCCATCGTGCTGGATACCCCCGGCCCGGCCGATGCCAGCGTCTGGCTGGGCAATGCCAAGGGCGTGCTGCCGTATACCGTGCTGGTGGGTGCCGATGGCCGCATCGTCCGGCAGAAGGTGGGACCGTTCCAGCACGGCGAGATCAGTGGCTGGGTCGACTGACAGCGCCATCGCTCAAGATCGTCGAACAGGCAGGCTTCCTGCCTTCACGGGGCCCTCACTGACGCGTCGCCGACGGCATCGCGCCGCCGAAAGCCGCAGGCGCCACGGATCCCGCGTGATCGCCGCCGGAATTCAAACAATCGATTAAAACGAGGCAAACTTCGGCGAACTGGACAGCATCGCCGGGTTCAAGCAGACTGCCGCCCTTCCGCTGGAGACGCGAATGGCGAAGCTGCTGGTCCTGCATGGCCCCAACCTCAACCTGCTCGGCACGCGCGAGCCGGAGGTCTATGGCCACGCGACCCTGGCAGACATCGACCTGGCGCTGACGGCCCAGGCCAAGACCGCCGGCCACCAGCTGGAAAGCGTCCAGTCGAACGCCGAGCATGTCCTGGTCGAACGCGTGCAGGCCGCCCGCACCGACGGCACCGATTTCATCCTGATCAACCCCGCCGCCTTCACCCACACCTCCGTCGCCCTGCGCGACGCACTGGCCGCGGTGGCCCTGCCTTACATCGAAATCCACCTGTCCAACCCGCATACCCGCGAACCGTTCCGCCATACCAGCTACTTCAGCGACAAGGCGGTCGGCGTGGTCTGCGGTTTCGGCGCCGACAGCTACCGCTACGCCCTGGACGCCGCGCTGGCCCGGGTGGCAGCCGCATGACCCACGACGACAACACCCCGTTCCGACGCGCCGGCTGAAAGCCGCCCGTCCCGCCGGCGCGCCGCGCCGCCGCCTTCTTTCCACCGCTGCATCCACCGTATACGAGGCCCCTATGGATCTCCGCAAAATCAAGAAACTGATCGACCTGCTGGAAGAGTCGAACCTGGCAGAAATCGAGATCAAGGAAGGCGAGGAATCCGTGCGCCTGGCCCGCACGCCGAAGGGCGGCTACGCCGTGCCGGCCCCCGCGCCCGTGGCGTACGCCGAACCGCGCCCGGCCGCGCCGATGCCGATGAGCTCGCCGACCGAGG
Organism: Pseudoxanthomonas sp. SL93; assembly: GCF_026625825.1. Lineage (NCBI taxonomy): Bacteria > Pseudomonadati > Pseudomonadota > Gammaproteobacteria > Lysobacterales > Lysobacteraceae > Pseudoxanthomonas > Pseudoxanthomonas sp. SL93. The sequence goes on from NZ_CP113065.1 coordinate 2,440,175, forward strand.
CCTCCACGGGCGGTTCGGCCAAGCCCGGCAACAACCTGCCCGACGGCCACGTGGTGCGCGCACCGATGGTCGGCACCTTCTACGCCTCGCCGTCGCCGGAGAAGCCCGCGTTCGTCAGCGTCGGCCAGGCCGTCAAGGCCGGCGACACGCTGGCCATCATCGAAGCCATGAAGATGTTCAACCCCATCGAGGCCGACGTATCCGGCACCGTGCTGGCGATCCTGACCGAAAGCGGCCAGCCGATCGAGTTCGACCAGCCGCTGTTCGTCATCGGGTGATTGGTGATTCGTGAGAAGTGATTCGCAAGAGCGACCACACCAGCGACTGGATGTCTGGCGTGACGCCATGGACCTTGTCACGATCATCTACGCATATTCAGCAGGCTTCCCTCAAGAAGAGAGATTTGGACTGACTTCGCAGATTAGGCGTGCAGCAGTAAGCGTTCCATCGAATATAGCGGAAGGTGCGGCACGCAAATCCACACCCGAACTGGTTCGCTTTCTATCCATCGCGCGCGGTTCGCTTTCCGAACTGGATACTCAGATTGAAATCGCCATCCGGCTTGGATTTGCCTCCCCGTCGCCCGAACTGCAATCCACGCTCGACCGTACATTCGCCAGGTTGAACGCACTGATGACCAGCGTCAGCAGAACGACCCCCGAATCACCCATCACCAATCACGAATCACGGCCCTCCCATGCTCGATAAAGTCGTCATCGCCAACCGGGGTGAGATCGCGCTGCGCATCCTGCGCGCCTGCCACACCCTGGGCATCCGCACGGTCGCGGTGCATTCCACCGTCGACCGCAACCTCAAGCACGTGGCCATGGCCGACGAGTCGGTCTGCATCGGCCCGGCCGCGTCGAAGGACAGCTACCTCAACATCCCGGCGATCATCGCCGCTGCCGAGGTGACCGACGCGCAGGCCATCCACCCGGGCTACGGCTTCCTGTCGGAGAACGCCGACTTCGCCGAGCGCGTGGAGCAGTCCGGCTTCATCTTCATCGGCCCCAAGGCCGACACCATCCGCATGATGGGCGACAAGGTCGAGGCGATCCGCGCGATGAAGGCCGCCGGTGTGCCGTGCGTGCCGGGCAGCGGTGGTCCGCTGGGCGACGACATCGTCGCCAACACCAAGATCGCGCGCGAGATCGGCTACCCGGTGATCATCAAGGCCGCCGGCGGCGGTGGTGGCCGCGGCATGCGCGTGGTGCATGTCGAAGGCGCACTGAAGGCCGCCATCGAGACCACCAAGTCCGAAGCCAAGGCCGCGTTCGGCAATGGCGAGGTCTACATGGAGAAGTTCCTGGAGAATCCGCGCCACGTGGAGATCCAGGTGCTGGCCGACGGCCAGGGCAACGCCATCCACCTGGGCGAGCGCGACTGCTCGATGCAGCGCCGCCACCAGAAGGTGGTGGAGGAAGCACCGGCCCCCGGCATCAGCGACGAACAGCGCGCGGAAATCGGCAAGGTCTGCGTGGAAGCCTGCCTGCGCATCGGTTACCGCGGTGCCGGCACGTTCGAATTCCTGTACGAGGACGGCCGCTTCTACTTCATCGAGATGAACACCCGCATCCAGGTGGAGCATCCCGTCACCGAGCGCATCACCGGCATCGACCTGGTGTGCGAGCAGTTGAAGATCGCCGCCGGGCAGAAGCTGGGCATCAAGCAGTCCGACATCGTGATGCGCGGCCATGCCATCGAGTGCCGCATCAATGCGGAAGATCCGGATACGTTCATGCCGCACCCGGGCCTGATCCAGCACTTCCATCCGCCGGGTGGCCCGGGCGTGCGCGTGGATACGCACATCTACGAAGGCTACCGCGTGCCGCCGAACTACGATTCGATGATCGGCAAGCTGATCGTGCACGGTCCCGACCGCGAAACCGCCATCGCGCGCATGCGCGTGGCGCTCAGCGAGATGGTGGTGGACGGCATCAAGACGAACATCCCGCTGCAGCAGCGCATCATGCGCGACCAGGGGTTCCAGGCTGGCGGCCAGAACATCCACTACCTGGAAAAGCGCCTGGCCGAGCGCAAGAACAAGACCATCGCACTGGTCTGAAGCGACTCGCATGGCAGGACGGCGACACCGCCGTCCTGCCGTTTCCGCAGGCCACGGCACACCCGCATCGCAGCGTCAATGTGGCATCAGCCATTGGCGTTGCATGTCCGGGGACGCAGCGCTCCGGCGTTGGAGGAAGGGACCCCTTTCTCCACGAGACATGCCGATGCGCCCCGTCCACCGCTCCCTGTTCGTCGCCTGTTGCATCACGCTTGCGGCAGCACCCGCTTCCAGCGCGCCGCCCGCGGGCCCACCCACGCAGGTGTGGATCGACGTGGCCACCCACAGCATGGCCGGCATGCCCGACATGGGCGCGATGGGTGGACTGGCGTCGCGGATGATGGGGGGAGGCGCCATGCAGGCGCACTACGGCCAGACGCGCATGCCCGCCATGCCCGGGCAATACCTCGACATCGCCCTGCACAACCGCCTCAATCCAGGCAAGGAAGCGCAGCAGCTGGTTCCCGCCGGCCTCAAGCTGGGCAAGACATTGCCGCTGGTGCCGCCGGTGCGCAAGGGCGAGCCTGTCGATCACGCCGGCGAGTACAAGCCACCCGAAGGCCAGGCGCGTCTGCTGATCTATTGGGGATGTGGCGACACCGTGCGCAAGGGACAGCCCAGGGTCATCACGCTCAGTGCCAGCGGCGGCAAGGTGGAAGTCAATGGCTCCATGCAGGGACGTTACGCACCCGACCGCACCATCGATCCCGATCCGGCCTATGCGCTGTGGCCCAACCCGAAATCGGGCAAGCGTGTGCCTGACGGCGCGTCACTGCAGGGCGCGCATCAGGTCACCGGCGCAGGCGTGCCGGAATCGCTGAAGTTCGAGCTGAAACAGGTGGCCGACTTCATGCCCAGGGTCGCGCTGCAGAGCAGCGGCACGCTGGCGGATGGCCAGACCTGGCGATGGTCGCCGGTGGAGCGCGCGCAGGCGTACTTCCTGCATGCCATCGGTGCCAAGGGCAAGGACGTCGTGCTGTGGAGCAGCGCGGAAGTCCCCGACGTCGGCATGGGCATAGTCGATTACCTGGGCGGTTCGCTGATCGAGCGCTGGTTGAAGGAGAAGGTCCTGCTTCCCGCCAGCGCGAACCAGTGCGCGATCCCCAAGGGCATCTTCGCCGACGCCGGCGAAGGCAGCGAGGGCGGTGGTGGCCTGCTCAGCATCATCGCCTACGGCCCGGAAAGCCACATCGCCTGGCCGCCGAAACCCGCCGATCCCAAGCAGCCCTGGAATCCGGAATGGAACGTGCGCGTGCGCACCAAGTCCACCGGCGGCGCGATGCTGGGCATGGATCTGTCGCAGCTGCAGGACATGGAAGCGCAAGACGAACAGAAGCCGCAGGAAGAGAAGAAGCCGTTGCGCAGGCTGTTGCAGGGCATCATCGGCGGTTGAGGGGCGCGCTGCGCGCCATCAGAAAAACGAAGGGCCGGGGACTGTTCCCGGCCCTTCTTCGCGCATGTTTCAGACAGCGGTGCGCATTACGGTGCGGGCACCTGCGTCCCCCTCACCGGCGTCGCACCCAGCGGCGACGAAGGATCGGTCACCCGCACGGTTTCGGACGAACCGTCAGGCCATACGACCTTGATCGTGCTGCCGGGCGCGAGCGTGGAGAACGGCGTGCCGCTGCGTGCGCGGTACAGGGCGGCCACCTGCGCTGCGCCCAGCCGGCGCGCATCGTCCGGCAGATGGATGGTCATGTGCGCCACCCGCGTCAGGTCCCGGTATTCGGGCTGTCGCGTCTCGATGACCAGGGTCGCGGCCGCGGCCGCATAGGCCACCACCACCAGGCTCCAGACCAGGAGGTTCACTCCGGGCCGCGTGCGCTTGTATTTCATCCGTCCACTCCCGGGTGGGACAACAGCGTGCCCACCATCTCGTCCACGTTGTCCACGCCCTGGCGCGGCACACCGGCATCGCGCGCAAAGGTGGTGAAGTCCTGCGATTCGTCCTGCGAGCAGATGCCGCCATTGACGCAGTAATTGGTCATCATCGCGCCGGCGGGGCTGCAATCCATGCCGAGCTGGCACGAGGCGATGCGCCACGCGATTTCCGACAGGTCGCTGCCCGACACGTCGCCCAGCGTTTCCCGGTGCGCCCCGCCCACCGTGCCCATCGCCGGCGCGATCGCGACGAAGGCGAAGGGATCGCGCGACTCGAGCACGCGCAGCACCAGGTCGCGACGGTAGGCTTCGTCGTCGCGCAGCGGCTGCTCCATCGCCAGCAACGACGCCTCGGCGGCCAGGCTGCCGGCCTGGGCGGCCTGCACGCGCTGGGTGATGATCTTCGGCAGCGAGAACCCGTCCTGCGGCACGAACCGCCCGCACCGCTGCTGCACGCGCTGGCGCGCCGACACCATCGCCGCGCCATTGGAAAGCCCCAGGCGCGCGATGACCTGGGTGTCATGCGCGTAGGTCGCCGGATCGGAGGCGTATCCCGCGCAGTAGTCCTGCACCAGGCTGAGCAGCCACATCGCATCGGCATCGCCGGCAACCGCACTGGCCATCAGCGTCTGCGTATAGGCGAACAGGTCGGGGCTTTCTTCGAACGCGCGCCGCAGCGGCGACATCGACAACGTCGCACGCATCGCCACCGGGGTGGGCCGCAGCGCCTGCACGGGGGCCGCATCCCGCGAGGCCTGCGCCGACGGGAGCGGTTCCGGTTCCGCCACGCGCGGCACGGCCTGCCCGGCATGACGCAGCGGAATCCACGCCAACACACCCAGCAGGCCCACCAGCGCAGACAGCAACAGCGGCTTCCGGGTCATGCACCGATTATCCGGGCCGCGCGACCCCCTTTCAACGCGGAAGGCCCTCGCCCGACCCGCTGCGACGGCCTTTCGTCGCCTGAACGCGGCGGGTCTGCCGAGGACCCCATGCGACAATCCCCTTTCCCTGTCGCCACGCCCCACCACCATGCCCTATCTGGAACTGACCCTGCGCTGCACCGAAGCCGAACAGCCGCGTTACGAGAACGCGCTGGAAGACGTCGGCGCACTGTCGGTGACGCTGCTGGACGCCGATGCCGACACCAGCAACGAGCACGCGATCCTGGAGCCCGGCGTCGGCGAGACCCCGCTGTGGAAGGCCCTGGTGCTGACCGCGCTGTTTGCCGAGGACACCGACCCGCTGCTGCTGCTGGCCGCACTGGAGGCCTTCGATCCGGCGCTGGACTGGACCCAGGCGGGCTTCCGCACGGTGCAGGACGAAGACTGGGAGCGCGCGTGGCTGGACCAGTTCAAGCCGATGCGCTTCGGCGCGCGCACCTTCATCGTGCCCTGGAACCACGAGGTGCCCGAAGACGCGCGCAGCGCGGATGCCGCCATCGTGCGGCTGGACCCCGGCCTGGCATTCGGCTCCGGCACCCATCCCACCACCGCGCTCTGCCTGCGCTGGCTGGACAGGCTCGCGGGGGAAGGCCTGCTGGCCAACGCACGGGTACTGGATTTCGGCTGCGGCTCCGGCATCCTCGCCCTGGCGGCGCTGAAGCTCGGCGCCCCCGCTGCGGTCGGCGTCGACAACGATCCGCAGGCACTGCTGGCCAGCGCGGACAATGCGCAACGCAATCAGGTGGACGCGCGCTTCGCGGTATACCTGCCCGACGACGAACCCGTGGCCACCTACCCGGTGGTCGTGGCCAACATCCTCGCCTCGGCGCTGGATGCGCTGGCCGACACGCTGGCATCGCGCGTCGCGCCGGGTGGACGCATCGCGCTGTCGGGCATCCTGAAAGGCCAGGAGGATGATCTGCTGCTGCGCTACCGTCCCTGGTTCGACGCTCTGGTGGCCACCCAGGACGGCGACTGGATGCGCATCGACGGCGTGCGCCGCTGAGCATGCGTCGCCGGCGCGGGGTCACAACACGCGTCGCATCGCGCATGGTTGAATAAGCCCATGTTCGCCACGTGCCCGCATTGCCAGTTCCTCGTCGCCCAGCATCCGCAGACCCGCGCGTTGCCGCCGGCCTGTCCGCGATGCGGCAAGGCACTGGGAAGTGAATCGCCCGCCACGACCACACCCAGTCTGGCCACCTACCTGCAACCTGCGGCCACGGGGATCGAAACCTCCGATGATGCGCCGGCCGCCGATGCCACTGACACCGCACAGGGAGACGCGAGACCGACTGTGGCGGACGAAACCGTGGCCATTGATTCCGCTACACCCATTTCGTCCGACGCGGCGCACGAATCCCTGGAGCCCGGGCAACGGGATGATGCGGACCTCGCAGCGTCCAGCGGGGAAGCCACATCCGCCGACGAAGCCGCAAGCACCATCGGCACGCGCAGCCTGCCGCCTGCATCGCCAGCCCCTGCCACCCGCGCGACACCTGCACCCATGCCGCGCTTCACGCGTGCCGCCCGCACCACGCCGGTGCACGCACGCGCGGCACGCTGGCAGTGGGGCGTGCTGGCTGCGCTGCTGTTGCTGCTCTGCATGCAGGTCGTGCTGGCGGACCGCGACCGCCTGGCGACGCAGGCGGCATGGCGCCCCGTGGTGATGGCGCTCTGCGGGATATTCCGCTGCGACGTCCCCATCTGGCGCGAACCCGCGGCCTTCGCGATGCTCAGCCGCGACGTGCGGCCGGTGCCGGGCGCTCCGGGACAACTGCAGGCGCAGGCGACCTTCCGCAACGATGCGCGCTGGACGCAGGCCTGGCCAGTGATCCTGCTGACCTTGAAGGACGCCGACGGCCGCACCCTGGGTGTCCGCGCCCTGCAGCCCGGGGATTACCTGACCGACGAGGCCACGCAGGACGGCATCGCACCGGGCCAGAGCGCCCAGGTGGCTGTCCGCGTACGCGAGCCCAGCGCGAATGTCGTGGCCTTTTCCTTCGACTTCCGTTAAGCGGCCCGGATTCATCAAAAAGCGGATGCACGCACCGCGATCAGGCGCTAGACTCGTCCCCCCGCCGAATTCCAACAAACAGAACGCGGGCGCCAGAATCCGCAACGCCAGGGGACCGTGTGAACGCTGCTTCCACCCGTCAGGACACTCCACGCGGCACTGCGCCACGTCCGCCACTGCGCGAGCACGTTGCCCAGTCCGTTCGCCGCTACCTGCGTGACCTGGATGGCTGTGAAGCCGATGACGTGTACGAGATCGTGCTGCGCGAGATGGAAATCCCGCTGTTCGTGGAAGTGCTGAACCACTGCGAAGGCAACCAGAGCCGCGCGGCCGCCATGCTGGGCATCCACCGCGCCACGCTGCGCAAGAAACTGAAGGATTACGGGCTGGCCTGAGCGGTCACCCGCGACACGCCGGCGGCGCACCTCGCGGCGCGAGCGCCTGTCGGACCCGGGCGCCTGAGCGCAGCGCGCTATAATTCGCGCCTTCGTTCCGCATCGTCTCCTCCCCATGACCGCCCATCACCAGCCCGTCCGTCGGGCGCTGTTGTCCGTTTCCGACAAGACCGGCCTGCTCGAACTGGCCCGTGCCCTGTCCGCCCGCGATGTCGAACTGTTGTCCACCGGCGGCACCGCCAGGACATTGCGTGACGCCGGCCTGTCCGTGCGCGATGTATCCGAGGCCACCGGGTTTCCTGAAATGATGGACGGCCGCGTCAAGACGCTGCACCCGATGGTCCACGGCGGCCTGCTGGGCCGTGCCGGCACCGACGACGCCGTCATGGCCGAGCACGGCATCGACGCCATCGACCTGCTGGTGCTCAATCTGTATCCGTTCGAGCAGGTCACCGCGAAGGCGGACTGCACACTGGCCGACGCGGTGGAGAACATCGACATCGGCGGTCCTGCGATGCTGCGCTCGGCGGCGAAGAACTTCGCGCGCGTGGCGGTGGCCACGGACCCGTCGCAGTACGACGGCATCGTGCGCGAACTCGACGCGAATGGCGGCGCCCTTTCCGCACAGACACGCTTCGCGCTGTCGGTGGCGGCGTTCAACCGGGTGGCGCAGTACGACGCCGCCATCAGCAGCTACCTGTCGGCCGTCACCGATACCTCCGGCGACGTGCCGGTGCGCACGGCATTCCCGGCGCAGGCCAACGGCAGTTTCGTGAAAGTGATGGACCTGCGCTACGGCGAGAACCCGCACCAGCAGGCCGCGTTCTACCGCGATCTGTATCCGGCGCCGGGTTCGCTGGCGACGTTCACGCAGCTGCAGGGCAAGGAACTCAGCTACAACAACATCGCCGACAGCGATGCGGCGTGGGAATGCGTGCGCCAGTTCGACGCGCCGGCCTGCGTGATCGTCAAGCACGCCAATCCCTGCGGCGTGGCCGTGGGCGTGGCTTGCGGCGACGCCTACGAACTCGCCTACGCCACCGACCCGACCAGCGCATTCGGCGGCATCATCGCCTTCAACCGCACGCTGGATGCCGCGACGGCAAAGGTGATCCTGGACCGCCAGTTCGTCGAGGTGCTGATCGCGCCGGACTACGAGCCGGCCGCACTCGACTACGCGACGAAGAAGGCCAATGTGCGCGTGCTGCGCATTCCGCTGGCGCCGGTTTCGCCCGGCTTCATCGACACCAAGCGCGTCGGCTCCGGCCTGCTGCTGCAGACCGCCGACGACCGGGTCGTGACGCGCGACGAACTGAAGGTGGTGACCAGGCTCGCGCCGACCGACGCGCAGTTCACCGACCTGCTGTTCGCGTGGAAGGTGGCCAAGTTCGTCAAGTCCAACGCCATCGTCTATGCGAAGGACCATCGCACCATCGGCGTCGGCGCCGGTCAGATGAGCCGCGTGTATTCGGCGCGCATCGCCGGCATCAAGGCCGCGGATGCGAACCTCGTGGTCGAAGGGTCGGTGATGGCGAGTGATGCGTTCTTCCCGTTCCGGGACGGCATCGACGCCGCGGCCGCTGCCGGCATCAAGGCCGTCATCCAGCCCGGCGGCTCGATGCGCGACAGCGAAGTGATCGCCGCCGCGGACGAACACGGCATCGCCATGGTGTTCACCGGCGTGCGCCACTTCCGGCACTGAGGACGCCAATGGCATCCATCATGCTGCGGGATGCGGTCGAAGCGGATTTCGACCGCATCGTCGAACTCAACCAGCGCGAAGTGGTGCAGACCAGCGCGATGGACGCCGGACGCCTGGCGCTGCTGCACGCGCTGGCGACGCACCACAAGGTGGCGGTGGCGGAGGGTGTGGTGGTGGCGTTCCTGCTGGCCATGCGCGACGGCGTCGACTACCGCAACGAAAACTACCAGTGGTTCGCCACCCGGTATCCGCGCTTCGTCTACATCGACCGCATCGTCGTGGACGCCGGCTTCTCCGGCATGGGCATCGCGCGCCGACTCTACGAGGATCTGTTTGCGGCTGCACGCGCGCAGGGCATTCCTGTCGCTGCGTGCGAATACAACCTGCAACCGCCCAACCCCGCCTCGCGGGCCTTCCACGACCGTCTCGGTTTCCATGAAGTGGGCGTCCAGCACGTGGCCGGCGGGGCCAAGCAGGTGACCCTGCAGGTGGCCGACCTGCTCGCTGCCGCTGCATCCTGAGATACCCGCAGCCATCGCGGCAGGGTGGCCACTCACGTAGAATTCCGGCTTTCACAGACGCAATCCAGCGGGAGCAGGCATGAAGGTCCTCGTCATCGGGTCCGGCGGACGCGAACACGCATTGGCGTGGAAGCTGGCCCAGTCGCCGCGCGTGGATGAAGTGATCGTCGCGCCCGGAAATGCCGGCACCGCGACCGAGCCCCGCTGCCGCAATGCCGCCATCAAGGTGACCGACATCGACGCCCTGGTCGCGCTGGTACGCGCGGAAGGCATCGCGCTGACGGTGGTCGGTCCGGAAGTGCCGCTGGTGGCCGGCGTGGTGGACCGCTTCCGCAACGAGGGCCTGCGCATCTTCGGCCCCACCGCGGCGGCGGCGCAGCTGGAAGGCAGTAAGGCGTTCGCGAAGGATTTCCTGGCACGCCACGGCATTCCCACCGCCTTCTATGCGGTATTCACCGAGGTGCAGCCGGCGCTGGATTACATCGCGGAGAAGGGCGCGCCCATCGTGGTCAAGGCCGACGGCCTGGCCGCCGGCAAGGGCGTGATCGTGGCGATGACCCGGGACGAGGCCAACGCCGCCGTGCGCGACATGCTGTCGGGCAATGCGTTTGGCGATGCCGGCGCGCGCGTGGTCATCGAGGAGTTCCTGGAAGGCGAGGAAGCCAGCTTCATCTCGATGGTCGACGGCACCACCGCACTGCCCATGGCGACCAGCCAGGACCACAAGCGCGTGGGCGATGGCGATACCGGCCCCAACACGGGCGGCATGGGCGCGTACTCGCCCGCGCCCGTGGTCACGCCGGAAGTGCATGCGCGGGTCATGCGCGAGGTGGTCAACCCCACCGTGCAGGGCATGATCGCCGACGGGATGCCGTTCACCGGATTCCTGTATGCGGGACTGATGATCGATGCCGACGGCGCGCCCAAGGTGATCGAGTTCAACGTGCGTTTCGGCGACCCGGAGACGCAGCCGGTCATGCTGCGCCTGCAATCCGATCTGGTGAATCTGGTGGAAGCCGCGATCGATGGCGGGCTCGATCGCATCGAAGCACGCTGGGACGCACGCCCGTCGCTGGGCGTGGTGATGGCGGCCGCGCCCTACCCCGAGACCCCGGTCACCGGTGACGTGATCAGCGGGCTGGCCGACGTGGCGAATGGCGCCAAGGTATTCCATGCCGGTACCGCGCTGGACGCGGAGGGCCGGGTGGTCAGCGCAGGGGGCCGCGTGCTCTGCGTGGCCGCCCTGGGCGACAGCGTGTCCGATGCGCAGCGCAACGCCTATGCCGGCGTGCAGAAGATCCACTGGGCGAACGAGTTCCACCGGACCGACATCGGCTGGCGCGCCATCGAACGCGAGAACGGCTGACGCCGCTGCCGGACACGCGGGTCTGCTAGGCTGCGCCCAACCCACGGAGGGCGCATGTCCAGCCACAGCCAGTTCTCGCTGCTGAAACAACGACGGTTCCTGCCCTACTTCGCCGTCCAGGCGCTGGGCGCCTTCAACGACAACGTCTACCGGCAGGCCATCATCGGCCTGCTGATCTTCCTGGGTGCAAGTACGGACGAGCTTTCGCTGTACGCCACGCTGGCGCCGGCGATCTTCATCCTGCCCTACTTCCTGTTCTCGTCCATCGCCGGCCAGTTCGCCGAGAAGCTGGAGAAGCAGCGCCTGATCGTGATCACCACGACGATGGAGATCGTGATCATGTCGCTGGCGGCCATCGGCTTCCTGATGCAGAACATGCCGCTGCTGCTGGTCGCGCTGTTCTGCACCGGCGTGCAGTCCACCCTGTTCGGGCCAGTGAAGTATTCCGTGCTGCCCGCCATCCTGAAGCCCGAGGAACTCACCGGCGGCAATGGCCTGGTCGAGATGGGCACGTCGATCTCGATCCTGTGCGGCATGATCGCCGGCGGCATGATCTTCCAGGTGGCCGGTGCGCATGGCCCGCAGGCGGCCGCCGTCGCCATCGTGCTGCTGGCAGTGCTGGGCAATGCCATGTCGCGCCTGATCCCACGCATGGACGCGGGCGCGCCGGACCTGGTGATCCGCTGGAACCCGATCCCGGAATCGCTCGCCATCCTGCGCATGGCCAAGCAGCAGCTGGCGGTGCGCAACGCCATCCTGGGCGTCTCCTGGTTCTGGTTCTTCGGCACCCTGCTGACCTCGCAGCTGCCGGCCTACGCCAAGCTGCACCTGGGCGCGGCGGACGGGTCGTCCACGCTGTACGTGTTCGCGCTGGCGCTGTTCTCCATCGGCACCGGCGTGGGTTCGCTGCTGTGCGAGAAGCTTTCAGGCCGCACGGTCGAAATCGGCCTGGTGCCCATCGGCGCGTTCGGCATGAGCGCGTTCCTGCTGGACCTGTACTTCGCACGCTCCGGTGCCGCACCGGCCACCGGCCTGGACATCGCCGGCTTCGTGAGCCAGGCCGGCAGCGTGCGGATCATGATCGACCTGGTCGGCATCGGCATGTTCGCGGGCATCTTCGTGGTGCCGCTGTTCGCGCTGATCCAGAGCCGCACGGACAACGCGCAGATGGCACGCGTGTTCGCCGCGCTGAACATCCAGAACTCGGGCTTCATCGTGCTGGCCGCGCTGGTCGGCCTGGGCCTTCACGCCCTGGGATTGACCGGTCCGCAGATCTTCCTCGCCCTGGCCGTCGCCAATGCGCTGGTCGCGGTCTGGATCTTCACCATCGTGCCCGAATTCCTGATGCGCTTCCTCAGCTGGGTGCTGGTGCGCGGGTTGTACCGGCTGCGCCTGCATGGCATCGAGAAGCATGTGCCCGACGAGGGCCCGGCGCTGCTGGTCTGTAACCATGTCAGCTACATGGACGCGCTGATCCTGGCGGCGACGATCCCGCGCCCGGTGCGCTTCGTCATGTATTACAGGATCTTCAACATCCCGGTGATGAGCTGGATCTTCCGCACGGCCAGGGCCATCCCGATCGCCGGCGCCAGGGAGAATCCGGAACTGATGCAGCGCGCCTTCGACGAGATCGACGCTGCGCTGGCGAACGGCGAGATCGTGGGCATCTTCCCGGAGGGCGCATTGACGAAGGACGGTGACATCGCAGCGTTCAAGTCGGGCGTGGAGAAGATCCTGGCGCGCCGACCCGTGCCCGTGGTGCCGATGGCGCTGAAGGGCATGTGGACCAGCATGTGGAGCCACCGCGACAGCCGCATGGGCCGCATGCGCGTGCCGCGGCGCTTCCGCGCACACGTGGAAGTGATGGCCGGCGAGCCGATGGACGGCACGCAGGCAACGGCGGAGCTGCTGGAAGCGAAGGTGCGGGCGCTGCGGGGTGACGCCGCCTGACGCTTCCGCCATCGCGCGGGCTCGGTTAGGCTATCGGCGGGGATCGCCTTAGCCATTGCTTCACCGCCAGCGGCGGACGTCCACGCCTGTTCCTGCCTTCTGGATAACGACATGAATGCCATGCCGCCGCTGCCTCCGCAGTCCGCACCCTACATCCCCAACCATCTGGTCTGGGCGATCCTGTCCACGCTGTTCTGCTGCCTGCCGTTCGGCATCGTCTCCATCGTGTTCGCCGCGCAGGTCGACGGCAAGCGCATGGCGGGCGACATCGCCGGCGCGCAGGAATCCTCCCGCAAGGCCAAGCTGTGGGCGATGATTTCCGCCGGCTGCGCGCTGATCCCGATCACGCTGTACCTGCTGTTCGTGTTCGTGCTCGGCGGCGTCAGCATGCTGGGCGGCTTGAACGGCTGAGATGCGTTCCCGGCCCGCGTCGGCGGGCCTCCGCTAGACTGATGCGACACCCCTGCCGCTGATCCCAACCCCTGGAGATTCCCATGAGCACTGTCCCGCCGCTGCCCGATACGCACGGTTCCATTCCCAACTACCTGGCGTGGTCGATCATCTCGACGGTGCTGGCGACCTGCCTGTGCTGCCCGTTGGGCCTGATCGGCATCGTGGCCATCGTGTTCTCCGCGCAGGTCAACAGCAAGCTCAACCAGGGTGACGTGGAAGGCGCGCGCCGCGCATCGGCCAACGCCAAGATCTGGTGCTGGGTTGCCACCGCGTTCGCCATCATCGGCCTGCTGCTGAACATCGCGATCTTCGCCACCGGCGGCATGGAGCAGTACGTGGAGATGATGCAGCAGATGCAACAGGTCCAGTGACCGCCCTGCGTCCCTTGCACTACCTGACCCTGGCGGCAGCCGCGATGGCGGCTTCCGTCGGTGTCTGGCTGTTGTGGAACTTCGACCCGAACGCCGCCGACAGCCGTTTCCCTGCCTGCATGTTCCGTGCGCTGACCGGTTTCCACTGCGTGGGCTGCGGGCTCACCCGCGCCTTGCATGCCCTGGTGCATGGCGACGTGATGCGTGCGTTCTCGATGAACCCGCTGGCCGTGCTGCTGTTGCCCGTCATGCCGATGATGGTCGCCCATTCGCAGGGCTGGCGGCCGCGCAGCCTGGAGCCGCTGATGCGGGTGCTGCTGGCACCGAAGTTCTGGCTGGTGCTGTTGCCTGCGTACTGGGTGGCACGCAATCTGCCGTGGCCGCCTTTCTCGTGGCTGGCGCCGGGCTGACCGCGCGCGCCGCCACATTCCTGCTCCCGTCTCACCGCGACACTTTCATTCGACCCACGTTTCACCACCCACGGAGCAAGAACGCATGAACACGTCTTCCAACTACGTACCCAATCATCTGGTCTGGGCCATCCTGTCCACCCTGTTCTGCTGCCTGCCGCTGGGCATCGTCTCCATCGTGTTCGCCGCGCAGGTCAACGGCAAGCTGGCCGCCGGCGACGTGGCCGGCGCCCAGGAATCGTCCGACAAGGCGAAGAAGTGGGCCATGTGGTCCGCCATCGCCGGCGTCTCGCTGGCCGTGCTGTACATCATCTTCATCTTCGCGATGGGCGGCATGGCCGCGCTCTCGCAGTAACGGGTGCCGGATGCAGAAAGGCCCGCGATCGCGGGCCTTTCCTTTTTGCGGCGACGCGGGCCTCAGCTGACCCAGCCACCGATCACGAACACCGCCAGCAAGGCCAACCACAGCAGCAGGATGCGCCAGACCAGGCTCATCGCATCGCGCAGTTCCGGCAGGTCGCGCATCGTCTGCACCATGCCCTCTTCGGCATACTCTTCAGCCTCTTCGGCCAGTTCGCACTTCACGCTCGCGCGGGCCGCGTGACCCAGGAAGTCCACGTCCGCCTGCAGGCGATCACCGCGTGCCTCGCGCCAGGCCGTGAAGACCGTATCGAAGTTGCCCACCAGCGCCATCGCCAGCGTCATCAGTTGCGCGACGGGCCAGTCGAGGATGGCATGCAGCGTGCGTGCGCCCAGTCGCGTGTCGTGGGGCAGTGCGATGGCGTAATCGCCTTCGCTGGACAGCGCCACCAGGCGGTAAAGCAATGCACCCACCGGGCCTAGCAGCAGGAACCAGAACAGCACGCCGAACCAGCGCCGCAGCGCGTTGCGGAACACCGCTTCGACCAGCGCGGGTCCATCGATCGCCGCATCGGGGCCCAGGCCCAGGCGTGCGATCGCGGTCCGGCGCGCCTGCGTGTCGGGCGCATCGATGATGGCCTCGACATCCACGTCCAGATCGCGCGGGCCCCAGGCATAGACCAGCACGGCAATGTCGAACAGCAATCCCACCAGGCCGAAGACAGGCCCATCCAGCAGCCATTGCAGGATCGCGACCGGCACGAGCACGGGCAACAACGCAAACACGATGCCATGGCGGCTGTGCCAGAAACTGCCCTCGCCCTGCCGCTCGCCCAGCCAGCCGAGCCATGCGCCATACCATGCGTACTGGCGCGCGGACGTGACAAGCACCGGTGCCACATGTCCCAGCACCAGCGCCACCACGACGGCCACCAACGTAATCGACATGCGGACTCCTCCGTGGCGGATTCTAGCGCGCGGACGCGTTAATGCAGGGTCGGGATGGCGGTCGCGCCATCGTCACGCGCGGCGCGCCCGCATGTCGGCATGCCAGTGCACGATCAGCGAACGTGCGATGGAAATCGAAGGTGACAGCAGCACGCCTTCGCCATCGTCATGCGCATCACGCGCGAGTGCGGCACTGATCTCCTCGAACGTGAACCAGCGCGCGTCCTCGAGCTCGCCATCCACCTGCGGCTCGTCAGGTTCGGCCTCGGCGGCGAAGCCCAGCATCAATGCCCCCGGGAAGGGCCACGGCTGCGCGGCAAGGTAGCGGCAATGACGCACGCGCACCTGCGTTTCCTCGCGGACTTCGCGGACGACGGTCTGCTCGAGGGTTTCGCCCGGCTCGACGAAACCGGCAACCACGGAATAACGACGCGCCGGCCATGACGCCTGGCGACCCAGCAGCAGGCGCTCGCCATCGGTGACCGCCACGATCACCGCGGGATCCACGCGTGGATAGTGGTCGCGGCCGCATTGCGTGCAGTGCGCGGTGTAGCCCGCGCGCCGGAAAGTGATGGCGCCGCCGCAGGCACTGCAGAAGCGCGTGGATGTCTGCCAATGGAGCAGCGCACGCGCCATCGCGAACAAGCCCGACTCGAAGGCCGGCCACACAGCGGCCGCACGGCGCAGGTCGACCTGCGAGGCCGCCTGCCACGCCACGTGTTCCGATTGCGCGGCGAACCAGGCCGTGCCGTCCTTCAGTCCCAGGAAAATGCTCGTGCCCGGGCCACCCCCGACCACGGCGCCGGTCGGTGCATCCAGGCGGCCTTGCGCATCGCTCAGCGCGCGTCCTTCGGCGTCCAGCACCATCACCCGCGCCTCCGGCCACAGGCGCGCGAGTGCTTCGGCATCATCGCGCAGCGCATCGGCGCGATCGAGCGTGTCGCCCGCAAAGGCGAATCCGGTCAATGCCGTCGAGGGCGGAGGAGAACCTGTCACGGAGCGCGGCAGGTACGGGCTTACATGCTGAAACTGCTGCCGCAGCCGCAGGTGGTCTTGGCGTTGGGATTGCGGATGACGAACTGCGCGCCCTGCAGGCTCTCGCTGTAATCCACTTCCGCACCCATCAGGTACTGCAGGCTCAAGGGATCGACCAGCAGCGACACGCCGTCGGTATCGACGGACAGGTCGTCCTCGGCACGGTTCTCGTCGAACTCGAAGCCGTACTGGAACCCCGAGCAGCCACCGCCCTGGATATACACGCGCAGCGCCAGTGCCGCGTTGCCTTCTTCCTGGATCAGCTCGCGCACCTTGGCGGCGGCCGAATGGGTGAAGTTCAACGGTCGGTCGATGGACTGGTAGTCCGGCACGGCCGGCGCGGTGGGCAGGGAAACGACGGTAGTCATGGCGAAAGGATGGGGGTTGCGGGCAGCCAGTTCAAGCCGGCGCGACCGGTCAAGGCCCCGCAGCGCCCTCGCCGGCACCGTCCTTGCCGGCCGCTTCCGCCCACGGGAACGACTGTTCCACGGCGGCTCCGTTCTGCGGCACGACGCGCGCGATGACGCGCACCGGCTTGAAACCTTCCGGCAGGAAAAGATCACCTTCCACCTGCTGGAAATACTTGAACGAGTACGCCACGCCGGGCGCGTTGGGCTGCTGGCGCAGGTCGGACCATCCCAGGCGCTGCAGCTTTCCATCGCGCGTGCCTTCCACCGACACCAGCAGGCGGCCGGCATTCACCGCGCCGCGATTGAGGTTCTGGGTGAGCGTGGCGGTGAAATGCCAGGCCTGGGCATCCTGGGGCTGCAGGGTCAGTTCGTGCACGGCCAGGCCGCGCCGCTGCGCGGTGGCGCCGACGAAGCGTTCGTAGAAGGCGACATCGGCACGCAGGCCGGCGATTTCCTCGTCCCGCTCGGAAAGGGTCGCCTGCAGGTCGCGGTTCGCATCGCGGCTGATCTGGTCCGAGCGGGCAAGGGTGGCGTTGCGCTGTTCGAGCTCATCGATGCGCTGCTGCTGCGCCCGCATGTCGGCCGCCGTGGGGCCGTCACCGGTGCCGCCCGCGAGCGCCCGCCACAGGCCCCAGCCGCCCAGCGCCAGCACGGCCACCACCAGGCCCGCCAACAGCAGGGGCCGCGCCAGCGCGGGGGCCGGCACGGTCGGTCGGGGCGGCAGGGTATCCATCGCCGCAGCATAGCGCGGCAGGTCTAAGGCGCCTCTGAACGGCAGGCGCCTTGCGGTTCGTCAGGCCTCGGCAGCGACCCAGGCTTCCGGCAGCGCGGCCTCGCCCGCCTGCAGGACGGCATCGGCATGGATCAATCGCCCGGTCAGCTGGGCGCCCGCGCTCATTTCCACCACCTTGTAGTGCAGGTTGCCGTGCACCCGGGCCTTGGCGGCCAGTTCGATGCGCTCGTCCGCATAGACATCGCCGGTCATGCGGCCGTTGATGACCACCACCGGCGCGCGGATCTCGCCCTCGATGCTGCCCTGCTCGGCCAGCGTCACCACGGCGCGCGCGCCGTCTTCCGCGATCACCTTGCCGTGGATGCGACCTTCCACATACAGGCCGCCACTGAAGACCAGGTCGCCATGCAGGGTGACCTGGGGCCCGATCAGGGTATCGATGGCGCCCACGTCGGGACGGATGGGCTTGGGCTTGAACATGTCACTTGCCTCCTGCGGCTGTGGCGGTCTTCCAGTCGAACGCCTGCTCCACGGCCACGTCCTCACCATTCAGCGACACCTTGACGCGCTGCGGGGTGAAACCGGCCGGCAGCATCACGTTGCCGTCCAACTGCTGGAAATAACGAAAGGAATAACCCTGCCCCGGTGCGGCACGCTGCTGGTGCAGCTCGTCCCAGGCCACCGTGGCCAGCTTGCCGCTGCGCACGCCTTCCACGCTGAAGCGCATCTGGCCCTGGCTGATGGCGGCGCGGTTGAGGTTCTGGGTCAGCGTGATCTTGTAACGCCAGGTACCGCCGGACTCGGGTTCGAACTCGGCCACGTGCACGTTCAGTCCCTTGCGCGGACTGGTGGCGCCGACCAGACGCTCGTAGAAGGCGACGTCGGCGCGCAGGCCGGCGATCTCCTCGTCGCGCTCGGCAAGCGTGGCCTGGACTTCACTGTTGGCGGCGCGGCTGATCTGGTCCGAACGGGCCAGGGTGGATTCGCGCTGCTGAAGCGATGCCAGCTGGCTGCGCGCCTGCTTCAGGGCGGCTTCGGTCTGCTGCAGCCGGGCATCGACCTGCACCAGGCGCGGCGCGGCCGTGCGGCTGGCCCAGAACCAGGCCGCCGCCACGGTCACCGCCCATGCCACCCCCAGCACGCACCACAGTCCGACCCGGCGGGACGACTGCCGCGGGACGATCTGGAAGCGGGACGGCGTGTAGGTGGGCATTGCGGACAGGTGACGCGCGGACTGCTCAGCCAGCAGCCAGAAAGCGCGCCTATACTCGCCGGGTCAACAGGGCCGTTGAGTCTAAAGGGAATCGCCGGCATGTCCGAAGCACATCTTTTCGTAATTGGGATCTTGTTGGCATGGATGGCCGGGATCCGTGTCTACCTCACGGTATTCGGACTGGGCTTGGCCGGCGCGCTCGGCTGGCTGGACCTGCCACCCGCACTGCAGGTCACCGAGTCCTGGTGGGTGCTGGGCACTTCCGGTGCGCTGGCGGCGACCGAGTTCTTCGCCGACAAGATTCCCGGCGTGGACTCCGGCTGGGACCTGCTGCAGACCCTGGCCCGCGTGCCCGCGGGGGCTTTCCTGGCCGCGGCGACGCTTTCGCCCGACGGACAGCTCGGCGGGGGTGCGCTGGCCGCCGGTGCCGGCGTGGCCCTGACCAGCCACCTGCTGAAGAGCGGCTCGCGCGCCCTGATGAACACCTCCCCGGAGCCCGTCAGCAACTGGACCGCATCCGTCGCCGAGGACGCCGTGGTGGTGGGCGGCCTGTCGCTGGCCTTCAGCTACCCCTGGATTGCGTTGTTCATCGTGGCGGTGGCACTGACCGTCTGGTGGGTGTGGCGCAAGGTCTCCCGTGGGTTGAAGCGCATGCTGCAGCCCGCGCCGGCCGAAACCCACCCCCTGCCCCCGACTTCCGGCCTGTGACACCCGGTCGTGCATCGGGGATCATGAAACTGCCCATACCCGTGAACTTCATCGCATAATGGGTCTCAGCTTGGGGAAGCCTGATGTCCGGCATTGATTCCACATCCCGTATGCAGGATGAGCCTTCGCGTCCGCGCCTGCGGGCCGAAACCCCGCCGGCGCATTACTGGCGTCGCTGGGTGGGCGATGCCTCCACCACGGATCCGGAAGAGCCCGCCCCCGGGAAGCCCATCGAAATGACCGCCACCCCACCCAGGCCCGAACAAGCCGCTCCCGCCGCTTCCACCCCTGCCGCGCCGGTGGCAAGCGTGGGCACGGGCAGCGCCCCGCCGCCCGAACCCCTGGCCGTCGACGCGCCGTACCGTGTACTGATCGTCGAAGACGACCGCGGCCAGGCCCTGTTCGCGCAGAGCGTGCTGCACGGCGCGGGCATGCAGGCCGAAGTGCAGATGCAGGCCGACGGCGTGCTGGACACGCTGCGCCGCTTCCGCCCCGACCTGGTCCTGATGGACCTGCACATGCCCGGGCAGGACGGCATGTCGCTGACCATGCTGCTGCGGCAGCAGCCGGAGTACCTGCACCTGCCCATCGTGTTCCTGACCGGCGACCCGGACCCGGAACGCCAGTTCGAAGTGCTGGAAAGCGGGGCCGACGATTTCCTCAACAAACCGATCCGTCCGCGCCACCTGATCGCGGCCGTGTCCAACCGCATCCAGCGTGCGCGCCAGCGACACCAGGCACAGGCACCGCGTGCGGCCGTCAACAGCGACACCGGCCTGCCGACGCGCACGTTCGTGCTGCAGCAGCTGACCGACACGCTGCAACGGCAGGCGCAAGGCGGCCTGTTCTTCATCGAGGTCAACAGCGCCCTGAGCCTGCGCGAACGCTACGGGTATGCGGTGTTCGAGCACCTCATGAACCAGGCAGGGCGCCAGTTGGCCGCCGCCGCGTCGCCGCATCCGGTGGCCCGGTTGAACGACAACAGCTTCCTGATGCTGGCCGACAGCGTGGACGAAGACACCCTGGTCGCGCTGGCACAGCAACTGCGTGACGGCCTGGCCGGCCATGACTTCCAGGCCCGCGCCGAGGAAGTCCTCAAGCTCCGCGGGTCGGTGGGCTACACCGCGCTGTCGCTTGGCTTCGCCGATGCCGGCAGCGCGCTGGAAGCCATCGAACGCGCCGTGCTGCAGGCGCGCCTGAAGGCCGACAGCCTGGCGGCCTACGTGCCCGCGCAGGCCGACGACGATGCGCCGCGCATCTCGCTGGAAGACGGCCAGTTCGAACTTGCCTACCAGCCCATCGTGGCCGTTGCCGGCAGCGACCAGGCGCAGTATCAGGTGCTGCTGCGCATGCGCCAGCCCGATGGTTCATTGCTGCCGGCCTCGCAGGTGATCCCGGCTGCCGAACTGGCCGGCGGCATTGCCCAGATCGACCACTGGGTGCTGGAACATGCCCTGTTCGTGCTGGCCGACCGGCAGGCCCAGGGGCCGTCGCTGCGCCTCTTCGTTTCCCAGTCCCCGCGCTCGCTGGCGCGCGAATCGCATGCCCAGTGGCTGCTCGATGCCCTGCGTGCGCGCGGCATCGAAGGCACGTCGCTGGTCATCGACCTGCGCTTGGCGGACGCGCTGATCCACACGGTCACGCTGCGCCAGTTCTGCCAGCAGCTGATGCCGGCCGGGGTGCAGTTCTGCCTCAGCCAGTTCGAACCCGGCGCGGAAGCCGATGCACTGCTGACCCAGTTGCCGCTGGGCTTCGTGCGGGTATCCAGCAAGTTCGCCGGCGCGCATGCGGATCCCACCTTGCGTGACCAGTTGCGTAGCGTCATCGACCACGCGCATCGCCAGGGCCTGCAGGTGATCGGCCAGCAGATCGAAGATCCGCAGGCGGCGGCGGCCATGTGGATGGGCGGCGTCGACTTCATCCAGGGCAATCTGGTGCAGGCGGTCGGCAGCGAGCTCGGCTTCGACTTCCACAACGCGGTGCTGTAACCATGCCCGCTGCCGGACGTGCGCCGGTGATGCCTTGGGTTGTCATGGCCCTGGCGGTGGCCGCGCTGGGCGCGGTCGCGTTGTCGTTGGCGGGCATCGTCGGCCCATGGCCGCTCGTGGCCGCGGTCGCGATGGCTGCCGGTGTGGTGGCTGCACTGGTCGCCGCCGTGCAGTCGCGCCAGCAAGCCCATCGCTTCGCCGGCGTGCAGGCCCGCGCGGCGATGGCCGAATCCGAACGCGACACCCTGCAGCGCGACCTGCAGCGCCACGATCGCCTGGAACAGGACCTGATGCGCGCCAAGCAGGCGGCCGAATCCGCCGCGATGGCCAAGGGTGAATTCCTGGCCACGATGAGCCACGAGATCCGCACCCCGCTCAACGGCATCGTGCCTATGCTGGAAATGCTGTCGCGCGCGCCGCTCGCGCCGGACCAGCGCGAGATGCTCAACACCGCCAGCGCCTCCTCGCACCAGCTGCTGCGCATCGTCGACGACATCCTCGATTACTCCAAGCTGGAAGCGAACAAGCTGGAGCTGGAAATCACCGGCTTCAACCTGCGCGAACTGCTCGATGGCGTGCTGCAGCTGATGTATCGCCCGGCCGAGAACAAGGGCCTGCGCCTCAGCCTGCAGCTGGACCCGGCCGTGCGCCTGCCGGTGCGCGGCGACCCGGTGCGCCTGCGCCAGGTGCTGACCAACCTGGTGGGCAACGCCATCAAGTTCACCGACCGCGGCTCGGTGACGGTTGTGGTACGCCGGCTGGGCGAAACCGCGGCACAGCACCTGTTGCGGCTGGAAGTCCGCGATACCGGCATCGGCATCGAGGAAGAAGCGCGCACCCGGCTGTTCCATTCCTTCAGCCAGGCTGACGCCTCCACCACCCGCCTGTACGGCGGCACCGGACTGGGCTTGGCGATCTGCCGGCGCATCGTGGACCTGATGGGCGGGCGCATCGACGTGGTCTCGGAAGTCGGCCGCGGCTCGACCTTCTGGTTCGAAGTGCCGCTGATGAAGGTGATCGGCGACCTGCGCCAGCGCGACAACGGCCTGCTCGACCACGGCCGCGTGCTGATCGTCTCGCCCGATGCCCGGCTCCGCCAGCGCCTGTCGCTGCTGGCCACCAACTGGGGCATGCAGCCAGTGGGCGTGGAAACCACGCAGGAAGCGCTGGATCGCCTGCGCCTGGTCGTCGAACAGGGCCAGCAGGATTTCATCGCCGTGCTGGCCGATGCCGCCGGCATCCGCAGCACCGCGCTCGCGCTGCATCGCGCGCTTGCGCGCCGACCGCTGCCGGACACGCTGCGCCTGATTTGGCTGTACGGCGACGAGGCCGTACCAACGGAACTGCACCCGCGCAGCACGCTGCTGTCGCGACAGGCACCCGATGCGGATCTGCGCGCGGCGCTGACCGGCGCCACGCCGGAAGCGGAAAGCAGCGAAGACCTGCCCACCCTGGAAGAGATCTTCCCCAATCCGCAGGCCGCGCTTCCGCCCGCACCGGCGGAGCAGCCCGCGCTCGCGCCACTCGCCATCGTTCCGCCTGCTGCCGCCCTGCCGCTCCAGGACGCCAGCGACACGGGCGCACCCCTCCCCGAATCACCGGTGGTCAGCGCCATGCGCACCGCACCCAAGTTGCTGCTGGTGGAAGACAACCCGGTCAACCTGCTGGTGGCGCAGAAGCTGCTGTCCGCCCTGGGTTTCAGCTGTGAGACCGCCGCCAACGGCGACATCGCCCTGAAGCGCATGCAGGCGGAGAATTTCGACCTGGTGCTGATGGATTGCCAGATGCCGGTGCTGGATGGCTACGCCGCCACGCGGCGCTGGCGCGAGCATGAACTGCAACGCGATCCGTCCCATCGCCTTCCCATCGTGGCGATGACCGCCAACGCGATGGCGGGCGACCGCCAGCGTTGCCTGGATGCAGGCATGGACGACTACCTGGCCAAGCCGGTATCGCGCGAACAACTGGAAAGCTGCCTGCACCGCTGGCTGCCGGACCGGATGAACTTCGTCCTGCGCAATGCGGCGCTGGCGCCGGCCGAAGAGCCCGTGGTCGTCGCTCCCCCGGTTGCCACGGCGCGTGCGCCGGCACCTAGCTTCCCGGTGCTTGACCAGACCATGCTGGAAGAACTGCGCGAGATCGCCGGCGACGAAACCGCGCGCATCATCGCCGTGTTCCTGGAAGATGCGCCGCGCCTGATCGGCACGCTGGAGAAAGCCGCTGCCGTGCCCGACCTGGATGCGATGCGCGATGCCGCGCACACGCTGAAATCCTCCAGCGCCAATGTCGGCGCGATGGCGCTGTCCGCCGCCGCCAAGCGCGTCGAACTGGGCGCGCGCGCGCGCAAGCTGGAGCGTCCTGCGGTGGCGGTCGCGCTGGTCATCGCCGAATACGCACGCGCGCGCATGGCGCTGCAGGGCTACGCCGCGCAGCAGCTGGGCCGCCCGTTGGCGACCCAGATCGCGGCTCAGTCGGCGTCGCCTTCCAGCTTCGTCAGCAGGTAGTTCGGCTCGCCGATGCGGTCGATGAGCGACAGCTGGGTCTCCAGCCAGTCGATGTGTTCTTCTTCCGAATCCAGGATGTCGGCGAACAGCTTCCGGCTGACGTAGTCGGCCACCGTTTCGCAATGCTTGATCGCTTCGCGCAGCAACGGCACGGCTTCCTGCTCGAGCGCCAGGTCGCATTCCAGGATCTCGCGGGGCGCCTCACCGATGCGCAGTTTGCCCAGCGCCTGGAAGTTCGGCAGGCCATCGAGGAACAGGATGCGCTCGGACAACTTGTCCGCGTGCTTCATCTCGTCGATGGATTCCTCGTACTCGTGCTTGGCGAGTTCGTTGAAGCCCCAGTTCTTCAGCATCTTGGCGTGCAGGAAGTACTGGTTGATGGCGGTCAGTTCGTTGTAGAGCGCCTTGTTGAGGTACTCGATGACCTTGGCGTCGCCTTTCATGGCCATGCTCCGTCGGGGGAAGAATGGGCGAAGGTTAGCGACTTCGCGCCGCCGGTGGCGGAACGCGAATCGTGTTCATCCATGGATTGTGGCCGACGAACGGCCGGTGCGGGATCAGGCTGCGTGCGACAGGCTGACGATGGGGAACAGTGGCTCGCGCTCGCCATGCACGCTGTCCAGCACGGCGATCGCCGTGTCCAGGCAGGTCCCGCAGGTCGCGCCACAGCCGGTACGCATGGTCAGTTCGGCCACGGTGCGGCATCCATTGGCGGCGGCTTCGCGGATCTGGCGTTCGGTCACGCCGTTGCAGATGCAGACGTACACGGTGGCGGAGGGTTGTCGGCAGGCACTTGGCGGCCCGTGCCCATTCAATCGTGAATGAGAATGATTGTCAATTCTTCGCAGGCTCGCTGCCTGAACCCCGCTTGCGGGCCGACCGGTGCCTCCCCCGGCGGCTACGCTGGGGCTCCTGGACCCGCAGGTCGGGAAGCGGCGCGGGCACCGCCTGGGGTCCTGCGACGGCGCGGGCAAACGAGGCGAGGTGCCGCAGGGCACTGGAATAGACGCCACGCTTGAACAGCACCACGTGTTCCAGGGGGTACCAGAAGTCGACCCAGCGCCAGTGGTCGAACTCGGGGGTCTCGGTCACGTCCAGCCGCAGGTGGGCTTCATCGCCGACCAGGCGCAGCAGGAACCAGACCTGCTTCTGTCCGATGCATACCTGGCGTTCGTTGCGGCGGATGGCCCGGGGCGGCAGCCGATAGCGCAGCCACCCGGGCGTGACACCCAGAACTTCGACATGTTCGGGCATCAGGCCGGTTTCTTCGCGCAACTCGCGGTACATGGCCTCGACCGGTGTCTCGTCCGTGTTCATGCCGCCCTGCGGGAACTGCCAGCCATCCCGGCGCACGCGGCGCGCCCAGAAGACCCGGCCATCCGGGCGCATCAACACGATACCGACATTGGGTCGGTAGCCGTCCGGATCGATCACGATGCGGACTCCATAAATCTACTGTCACCGACTCTGCCATGGCCCGCCCCGGGCCACAAGCGCGGCCGCCCCGGTTGACAGGCAGGGGTCGGAAATGAAGAATACGCGGTTCACGCGGCTATGTAGCTCAGCCGGTTAGAGCACAGCACTCATAATGCTGGGGTCGGTGGTTCGAGTCCACCCATAGCCACCACACCGCGGAAACGAAACCCCATGATTTTCATGGGGTTTTTGGTTTTTTAGAGTGTCTAGCTGGCACGTCTTGAAGGACGTGGAGCAGCCTTCAGCTCCCCTTTCAAGACTGGCGAACAAAGCACATCCGGCTTCAGGGCGGCTTATCAGGCGCGATGTCCCCGCGCTTCACCTCCGACGAGTGCCCGCCTTTCAATCTCCTCGCGGCTGGATGAGTAGGTAGCCGGCGACCCAATCGGCCCCTCCCCCCAATTCCCCTTTCTTGGGAATGTGACCGCTAATTCGATAGTAGTCCTCTCCAGGATCAAATCCCGATACGCGAGCGGTCACCGTGTAGACGAACTCTTCCGAAATTCGATGCACCACTTCGGAATCCTGTCGCGCTTTTGAGTAGACCGGCGCATCCAGATAAACGGGGGGAGGATCGAACTGCACCTCCTTGCGCGGGAAGCGCCTTGCAGTGTGATGTTGCTGCTTTCTAAGTAGGACCGATATCGCACGATCAAGACAGTATCGCGCGTTACTAGCTGTAGCTTCATTGGGTGGGAAATCGAGCTCATAAGAAAGTTGCCATGGCGAATCCGCATCTGGCCGAAACACTTGCGGTGTTAGCCGAAAAAGATTCTGCAACTCAGCCGTATTGACACCCCACTCCATCGCGTCAAGGCGGAGCTTCTCATGATCAACTTGTATGTAGTCGAATGGGGTTCGGACGTTCTCCTCAATCCAGACCCGATTCCTCTTCCATGAATGTGCTTTGTGCCCAGATCTTGTGAACATCCAGAATGCAAGATCGAGTTCGTCACTAGCATCAATCCATTTGTGAATGCTGTAATCGATCTCTATCTCGACGAAGACCGATTTTCTTACCGCGACCAAGGCATCAAACCAGCGCTCTTCGTCAAGCATGCGTGAGGCGTCAATGAGCAGACTCTTTGCTTCACCATCGTGCAACAGATCGACGAGAAAGACCTCCTGGTACCCCTTGCCAAGAACACTTCGCACCACTTCCTCAACAGCGACAGATGCAGCTTCGGCATACGTTTTAACAGTTATTGGCTCGGCCAGCTGGCCATAGTGCTTGCAGATGACGCGCTGCTTATTCATTGCCTTCAAAGTTCCAGACTTTATAACCCTATGACCTGTCTTCCCAAGCTCGCCAATTAGCTCATCGAAGCTCTTCGAATCCAAAACCTTCTGCTCATCAACATCGAGCTCGATAAGTAAGGCCAGAAAAATAATCTCGAGCGCATCCTGCAGAATTATCAGCCCTGCGGTGGACATATGCCGATCGCCTGCCGAGATCAGCCGCGATGACTCGTCGTATAGAGCTCTGGCCGTAACGAGCGAATGCAGTGTCGATGACTTCACTTTAGCTCCCCTCGACCAACGAAAGATGAAGAGGCTTCGCAATCTCTTTCACAGGACGTAAGAAAGCGAATAGCACGACAATAACATGCGTCACGACTTGATCCCGAAGAGATCTGCAACCGAGCAAAAGACCTCGCCGCGCTCCGCTGCATGCCGCACTTTCCGATCCAAAACCTCCGGCAGAGGCAACCGATTGTTGAGCATAGTCCAAACATCATAGCCATCCATGCAGATGATGCTCTTGGCACGCCCAAACGCATGCAGTCCTTCGTCGCTAAATCCACTGTTGCTGATAAACAGCCCACGAGCCCAGGAGGCTTTCTCTTGTACTTTTCCGTGGAAGTTGCGCAAGTCAGCAGCCGGCGTTCGCGGCCCCTGCCACTTGGCCTCTAGTAGATAGAACTCGCCATCGAACTTGAAACTTCCATCTATCTGCTCACCTACCAGCCTGAAGGGGCTGTTCGGCTGGAGCCCGTATGCCTGGAAGAAGTCTGTAGTGAACTTCTCAAAGGCATAGCCACGAGGCTGTGGCGCTAGGTCATGCAATGCAATAAGTGCCGACTTAAGCGCCTCTATGGGCACCGGCACTGATGCGGGAGATGGCACCCGGCCTCCATCATCGCCAGCCATTTTTCCCTCGAGCCTCGCAACTACCTCCAACAGCATTCCATCTGCATTCGGAAGATCGTCTGCCTGACCGGAAAGTTGGTACATGCTGACGCGATACTTGAGAAGTTGTCGAAGAGTGCGTGCGGCCGTTCCCTTATCTACGGTCTGCAGGAAAGTGCGCAGTCGCTTCGCCTTGGATGTTCCGTTTGTAGCGAAGCGTTCATCGTTGAAATCTATGTTCAGCTCATCCAAGAAGAATTCAGCGATAGTCCTGTCGGAGAAGTTCAGGACATAGCCCGACTCCATACCCAGAACACGATCAATGACGCGCATCTCAGATGCCTTGATGATCGACATGCAACCCCCTGTCCTTGACATGACCATGATGTCGGCTTGCGGCGAGTCGTACCAGCCGCCTTATGAGGGGATGCCGTGCGCTTATGAAACCAAGTAGTCCACTCATCGGGAAATAGCCAGATCAGCGCGGGACGCCCCTCGACGGCTGAATTTCAGCTCGACTCTTTATGCCTCGGATTATCTCCCCGCCCGTGAAACCCGCAGCAAATCTATACCTAGTGTTCCACACAACATTTAGTGTTGACCTTTCCAAAAACCCCCACTATCTTCGACTTGTCGGTTCCGGGGGTGGCTAACCTCCGGATGAAAAGGGAAGCCGGTGCGGCCTTCGGGCCTATTCCGTCACTGCCCCGCAGCGGTAATTGGGAACGACCCCGCCACACAGCACTGAGGCCAGGCCTCGGGAAGCGGCGGGTTAGGAGGAAGGCCACGCCTTCCGCGCCCATGAGTCCGAAGACCTGCCGACGGCCCCATTCAAAGCACATGGTGGGGTGGTCGGCTGGCTATGTGCCGGTCGCGGGGCTTTCTGTTGGTTTTCATTTCCCGCGACAGCACCCAGTCTGTATCCCACTTTCTAGGGCGAGTGGGCGTGCGTTCGCAGGAACGGACCCATGAAAACTGACAATACTCGAAGCAAGTTGCACGTCTACGGCGCGATGAGCGCCCGCGGCGCAGATCGGGCAGGTAAAACGCTGGCAAATGCCGTGCTAGTCCTCGCGTCGATGATTGGAATCTCTGCCGTTGTCTGGGTTGCGCGATGGTGGTGACTGACCACCTTCGGACCAAGCGACCCAACGCGCTTCGTTTGCCGTCAGGCAACGGCAGGTGCTACATGCCCCGTTACAGTGCTGGCTCCGCGGGACGTTGAGAGTTCCGGAAACGCTACGTTTCGAGTCCACGAGGTCGATATGGTTCGAGTCCACCCGTAGCCGCCAGATTCCCGTGCGGAATCAACACGAAATGAAAATGCCCACCGCGAGGTGAGTTTTTTGTTGGGCGTGACCTGAGGCGGATGGGATGGTGCAGCCGTAGGGCGGCTTGGGGTCGGGAGAGGCCGGCTTGCTGAACGAGCCGCAGCAGGGGCGCCTGAGCCCCCCCCCCCCCCCCTTCCCCCACACTTGGCCCCAATGAGATCGGGGGAGCCTGACTGTCAATGGATGGACGTCCGCTTCCCTCCACCCCACAATCCTCGTCGTCCAAGACGAGGGGCAGGAAGTGGCATCTCCATATCAAGGCATCGATGCTAGCAAGTGGCAGGAAACTACTAGACACCTCATAGCGGCCCATCCGCTTTCGCCGACGGAGATACTGGAAATCGTCCAGATCGCATGGGCACGCGTCTGGCAGACTCGCGTTGGCGATGTGGCTGGAGGGTTCGCGTTGGCAGAAATCGAGCCGCCCGCAACCGTAGTCGGTGCGTTCTTCGAACGGCTGTTCGCGAAAGAGTTAGCCACGCGCTACCCCGACAAATGGACCCTGGGGAAAGGCTCGCAAAAGGATCTACACCACCTGCCAGACGACTCGTTTTCTATCGAGCTCAAGACTTCCGGTCAGCCGGGCTTCTCAATATACGGAAATCGAAGCTATGGGCAGGAGCTTGAGAACGAAGCGGCTAAGAAGAAAGATAAGTCGGGCTACTACATCACCATCAACTTCTTTGGCCAGACTCTTACGCTTGTCCGTTTTGGCTGGATCGACGCATCCGACTGGGTTTCCCAGCGCGCCTCAACCGGGCAAATGGCAGGACTCGGGGCTGACGTATACAAGCACAAGCTCGTAGCTATCCCAGGCCCCTATCAGCTCGCCGCACCTGCGAGACTACTAAAGGGGGTAGGCGAAAAACTCATGAAGGAGCTGCAGGAACTCAAGATCCAGACGGTTCTCGATCTACTGAGGCACCAGGGCGAACTGCGCGGGCGCTTGCAAGCACTGCAAAAGGATGCGAGGGATTATTACAAAGACTTATATCAGTAGTGAGGAAACTTGCAGTTCTGCAGCATGAAGTCGCTCAGCCGCAACATCGCAATAGTCCCCTCTAATTTCGAAGCCAATTGCGAACCTGCTGTTCCTCACGGCTGCGTCTGCAGACGAACCAGAGCCCAAGAAAGGATCTAGAACCAGCGCATCGACATTCGAGAATCCCCTCAATACGCGCTGACAAAGATCGGTCGGAAACTGTGCAGGATGCGGCGTCCGCTCCTTTGAAGCACGACCCCTTCCTGAGGTCACCTTAGCTATTTGCCAAACGTCCGATGGATTCTTTCCGAGCGTATTGCAGCGCAATTTTCCATTCTTCTTTTGATTTGGGTACGCCACGTTGGGGTCGCGAATATCGTCCAGGTTGAAGCAATACTTCCCTTCATCCTTGACGTACCACAACAACTTCTCATTCCTCGGCGAAAGCACTTTCTTGGCAGCCACGCCTGCGCCGTAGTTCCAGACGATCTCCTGCTGGAGGAAGAATGGGATTCGATCCCACAGCAAGTATGGAATAGGGATGGATCGCGCGCGCCCAGCCACAGAGACGTACCCCACGTTCAAGACAAACGCGCCCTCGGGACCACTCAACCGATGCAGCTCAGAGATCCACTTCTCACACCAGTCCAAATAGTCCGCTAGAGGAAGAACTGACTCGTACTCCTTTCCTATGTTGTAAGGAGGGCTGGTGAAAGAGAGGTCGATACATCCCGAAGGCAATCGACTCATCAAGTCTAGACAATCGCCTTTGAATATCGCGAAACGGTTACCTCGCGCTCTTGGTTTACCCAGCAAGTTGACAATATCTTCGAACTTCTGGCGAGGCGCCTCCTTCAATTCAAGACGTTGGGGAGACTCGAGCCTATTTCGAAGATGCTTCATCTGTTGTGGAGTGACGATGAGTAGAGGTTAGTAGGGCGTGAGAATTGTAGCGAGTTCGACCGGGCGCCGCCCGGGGAGTAGACCGCCCCCCGCTCAGTCGATTGAAGCGACACTGCCCAGGTTGCGACATGCCAGTCTCTTTGGGCGAGATTTTGAGGACGATCCGCATCCAATCATGAACCTCCGGCCCTTCCTATCGTTGGCTTACGCCAACCAAGGAAGCCGCCCGGATGTCAGTCACCACCCTCACCAAGCGTCTCGTCGCGACAGCCCAGCCCAAGGATCGCGCGTACGAGCTCAGGGACACGCAGGTACGCGGTCTACTGCTTCGGGTGCAGCCCAGTGGGCATAAAGCCTGGGTCGTCACCTGGGAGCACGGGAAGCGTCGTACGCTGGGGTCTGCTGGGCACCTGACCCTCGACGATGCCCGCGAGATTGCCCGGAAGATCATTGCGGAGTACATCCAGACCGGGCTGCCCAGCATCGCCAAGCCCGCCGCCCCGAAGATCAGCCTCGCTGAGTTCCTGCGCGATCATTACGGCCCGTGGGCGCGCAGCGAACTAAAAGGGGCCGAAAAGTACATCAATCGCCTGAAGCGGGTCTTCCCGGCCGCACTCGACATGCCCATGTCCGATATCAGTTCGGCCTGGGTCGAGCGCTGGTGGATGGAGCGCCTCCAGACCAAGGCCCGTCCCGACCGGGAGGGTCTCATTACCAAGGCGACCGCTTGGCGGGACCTTGCCAGCTTCCGGGCCGTGATCGCCAAGGCCGTGAAGTGGGGGATGTTGGAGCAAAACCCTATCCAGCAGCTGCGCATGAAGGCGGCCAAGCCTCGGAGTGTGGTGCGGTTCCTCAGCCCAGCCGAGGAGCAGCGCCTGCGCGAAACCCTTACAGCGCGCGACCTGGAACACGCTGCAGCGCGCAGGTCGGCCAATGAGTGGCGAGCAGCCCGGAAGCGGCCGCTGTTTCCCGTGGTGCCAGAGGGTGCCTATGCCGATCATCTGACCCCGGTCGTGCTGCTGGCGATGAACACGGGGCTTCGTAAGGGCGAACTGCTGTCGCTGGACTGGTCGGACATCAACATGCAGGCCCGGATGCTGACCGTCCGACCCGAGCACGCCAAGTCGGGCAAGCAGCGTCATGTCCCCCTGAACGCTGAAGCCATGATGGTGCTGGGTCGATGGGCTTCACAGTCAGCGGGTACCGGTAGCGTGTTTGGCATCACCGGCATGAAATCGTCGTGGGAAAAGCTGCTGGTGGAAGCGAAGATCACGGGATTCCGTTTCCACGACTTGCGCCATCACTTTGCAAGCAAGCTGGTCATGGCTGGCGTGGACTTGAACACGGTCAGGGAACTGCTGGGTCATGCAGACCTGACGATGACCCTTCGATATGCCCACTTGGCACCGGAGCACTTGGCATCGGCAGTGGAAAAGTTAGCTGCCTGACCCTCGTCTAGCCAAGCTCCATTGACGGCCCATTCCTCATAGCGTCGATCAGCCGAAGTGCTTGCCGTGCGGCCGTGTGAGCACCGGAAAGAGCCGCATCAAGGACGATGTTTGTTAGGAATGTTACATCGTTTGGATCGGCTGTTGCCTCCGCTAGCATTCGCGCCCAGTATGTTCTGAGGCCCGCAGTGTTACCTGATTGCGACGCAGCATCTTGTTCGATTGCAGCCCATGCCTCGGAAGCACTGCCAAAGCCGATGGCAAAGTCAGTCACAGCCTCTCGAGCAAATGCCGAAATTTCACGCGAGGTGCCCAGCCCCCGCTCAACAGCCTCTTGAAGACGACTGGCTTTCGCAATTGCCGCTTCATTGCGCTCACGACACTCAGCAACTAACGGGTCATTAGGTGCCAGCTGTCTTTGTCGTTCGATTGCATCGATGCCCGCAACCACTTCACTAGTCAACTTTTGCGACAGGGCAGGCCTCGAACCAGCATCTGCAGCACGAAGCAGCTGGGCACGCAGCTGACCAAGATCGCGCACGCGGCGCACCAAGAACCAGTAAGGACGGGAAGTGCCAGTGGTGGAGACCGCCGCAGCTATGAAAGGCCAAGCCATGTGCGCCGTCAAATCCTCAACTCCGAAAACCTCAGTCAGTTTCCGCTCGGACATGGCGAACAGGCCAGCCATTACTCTATCTGGTGGAAGGTCTAGCAGCCCATCGCTCAGACGACCGTTTGCTATAGCGATATCGGCGCCGATCTGATCCTCGATGTTTCGGAACTCGGCGCGTAGCGCCTGAAGTTCGATAGGCAGGGCGGCCTGCTCTCGAGTAATCCTTACGGAAATCGCCCTACCCCCACCACTTAGCCTGGCGAGCCTAGCCGGCTGAGCTTGTTGCAGGGTTGTGACAAGCAGTCTGATGTCACCATCCACGGGAACCACGACCACCCTTTCAAATGCCGCTAGCCAGTCCGGCGCGTTGCTAGGAATATTGGGAAGAACCAAGAACAGTTGGCGAAGAATCGCCCCCTTCTGCTGAGGCGTTCCAGCTTTCTGGAACTTAGCCACAAGGTCATCCAGAATGACAAAGGGCTCCGAATACGCAGAAGACACATCCGGTAAGGAAGCTAAATACGGCTTTATTCTTTGCGACTGAGCAAGGAGGGCCAGAAATCTGTGAACCTTGTGAATAGTGTGATCTGCAACCTCCTTAGTGACACCGTAACCTCCGTGCAAAGCTGCCGCACGCTGCTTGACCAATAGCGAGAACGAGGATATTGAACCCAGTAGTTCACGCCTGTGAACGGCGTGATCAGAAACGCCCGCAGTAAGGAACGTCGCCCGTGCAACGGGAGCCGCTGACAGCAGCCGAGTAACATCCTCTAAGACATGGCTGGCAGTTTTAAACTTTCCGTCCGGCGTCAGGACTGCTTCGTCACCGTCCACCTGTACGAGGATGGAGGAGATCGCCTGCTCGGCAGCCGTGGCTGCCATACCTATGATCGCCGCATGGCTGGCATCTTGCGACCTTGAAACGTGGCGTGCAGGTGTCGCTGCCGCTTGAATTGCGCATGCCAAGCTGTCCATGCTCGCTTCCAACAGCCGCACTGAACTTCTAGTCAAAAATTGAGGCAAGGCATGCTCCTCCTGACGATGCGGCTATCGAATATGGGGGCGCTCTAAGTCGACCCCTTGAGCGACCTCAAGAATTTCATGCGGTCCGTCGGAGTCAATTTGCTGAATACCAGAATTACTTCGGCCAGTTGATCGTCATCGGCGAACAGATACGCGACGGGCACATCAAGGGCCTTCGCCAGCTCGGCTGCCGATTCCATGTCAGCACGGTTGACCTGCTGTTCGTACCGATTGACCCGAACCGCGCCCTTGTCCTTGGACTGATCCTTATCCACGAGCGCCCCCAGCGCGCGCTGGGAAAGACCCCGCATTGCACGGGCTTCCTTTAAGCGCTTGGCGAATGTCGCCGTAATTGAGTCTGGGTGGGACAAGCGGAGGTAACGGTCTGTGAACCTTTGAAAGCATGACCCATGTACTCCGCTGGTAACATACATTACCGTATCGGTATATAGCATTCCATGGGGTGCAACCGGTCGCAAGGGGACGCATAGACGACCGGCTAAACCCTTGATCCGTCGACCAAGGGGGTCTACCTATGAAGCGTTTCGCCGTGTTCTGCTTGATACCTGTACTGGCCGCAGCCTGTGCCACCAGCCCTGTTGCCCTGACCGACGCCAAGCCGGTCCCAGCTGATCGAGTGTTCGCCTACAACCAGCCCATCGACGGTCCCAGCGGGCAGCTGGTCGTAGTCAGGGATCAGGGCGCACTCGGTGCAGCCTGCCCCATCGCCCTGTATGTAGATGGGGTGGTCGCCGCCCACCTCCGGGCGTCTGAAACGCTGACCCTACACCTTGCGCCAGGTCAGCATGTCATCGGGGCTGGGCCGTCAGGGGGTGGCGTGTGCTCGTGGACGAACGAAGCGGCCCATCGAAGGGAAATCGCCCACACGATGGAAGCAGGCAGCCAAGCCAAAATGCGCCTGTCCATCACGCAGCAGGGCTTGTACCAGATCACACCGACCGGCTTCTAAGGGGAACCACCGTGCGCACCATGATTGCCTGCACACTCGCCCTACTCGTCGCGCCCAGCGTCGCGACCGCACAGAACTTTAAGCGTGAGTACGACCGCTTCAAGGACACGACCCACTACAAGACGACCATCCGTTTGTCGGAACTGGATCGCATGAGCCCGCTAATCGATCTGGAGCTAACAACCAATGTGCAGGGCGATGCCCCGGCCAGCAGCAAGAGCGAATTCAACGTGGACATGCTGGTCACGTACAACATGAGCACCAATAGGGCGTGCATGGGGACGGGCGTTGATCTTCTTTCCGACGGCAAGCCCATGACGCTCGAAAGCGCCATGCCAACGTTCTTCAGTGGCAACCACGCCATCACCTCGTTCACCAGAAAGCTAACGTTCGCCGAGGTCAGCAAATTCGCCGGCAGCAATGCCATCGAAGTCCGGGTCTGCGGCACCGAGTACACCCTGACGGCAGACCAGCGCGGCAAGCTGGTCTCCTTTCTCGACGCGAGCCAGCGCACACCGTAACCACCTAAAACCGAAGGTGCGGATTGCGGGGCAGGGCCACCTCCGCGTCACGATTTGCGTGGCTAAGTTGACGTTAATCTCCCGTTCATTTTCACGAAAGCTCCCACGCAATCGCTGCGTATAACTAGTGCTCATTCAACTAACGAAGGAGCGCAAGATGACGCAAATAAAAGCCCCAAAACGCCGGCCGATCCTACTAATGCCACGGCTTGAGCGTGAAGAAATTACGGCTTTGAGAAAACTGGCCCGGGCGAGGCTCAAGCGAATGATGGAGCACATAAAGGCAGGACGCTTTCAAGCCGCCAGACGCGACGGCCAGGCGATCGAAACGATGGCAACCCTGCACTCGGAAGAGATGTTGCAGTCCGTGTAAACGCCAGAGCAGTACGTCGGAGCACCTGGTTCTCCGGCCGTGACTAGACCTTGTGGTGGACCCGATAGGCGCCTGTCGGGACACCTCGTCCCCAACAACAGACCCATCGACCTGATGTGTAACCACATCGGCAGGTCGACTGCACCCCAAGTTTAGGAGTACCCATGATAGAAGATCATCAGGCGCCACCCGCCCAACAGCCAGCGCCACCCGGAAAGTCCCCCCGCAAGAAGCGAGGCCCTCAATCCACCTACAAGGAGCGCCAACAGCGCAATGCAAAGGCTGGATATCCGCTCACTGCAGCATTGCGTCGCACGGGCGCCAAGCGAAAGCCGAAACGGAATACTCGTCACTGGCGACAGGCTCTGGCGATTGGGAAAGCCTACAAGTCCGGCGACGAACGCGAGATCACCAAGGAGGAACTCGTACTGGCGAGGACGGTTGTCCCGGCACATCATTTTGATGCTGAACCCGACCTCATGGAGACCGCGTTCGTTCCGTATCGCCTGCTGTCGCCCTACCAGCGCACGCAGGAGTTCGGACGCATCTTCGATGAACTGTACCGCGAGTACCGGAAGCGCTACTGGGCGAAAGACACGTGGTTGCATCCACGCGTGTTCCTGCACTCGTGGCCGGATGGGGAGATCGTCGCCCTTTGGCAGGCCCGACAACACGCGGACCTGCTCGGGCTGCCGTATCGGTACTACTTGCGTCAGGCGTTCGGCCATTGCTTTGCTGCGGGATACCAGCGATGCCCTGCGCCGAATCAGATCTGGCGAGATCCCGTAGTCGAAGCCGTGGAGTGTGCGGCCAAGAAAGGAGTAGAACTTGCCGCATTCAAGGAGTATCGCCCAGGCGTCCTGCATCCTGTGTTTCTGGCGGAAAATTATCGGGGACACCCCGTACAAGTCGCTGCGCACGATGATCTCGTCGCCAAGATCAAGCAATACCCGACGACCTTCAAGCTGGGCTCAATTCTTGCCAACGACAAGACGATGCCGGAGTCCATCGCTCGCGAGCGCTTCGGTGACGCGCAGGTGGACAAGGCGCTGGCCGAACATCGTCCATTCAACCCGAGGGCGCTTGGCGAACCAATGCCGTGCGACGTGGTGCCGAAGCCCGGATGCTTCGGTAACCAGCGGGCGGCATCGATCGTTTGCCAAAAGTGCCATGTGATTGAGGCCTGCCAGACGCTACAGGCCGATATCGGGGCAGCGCTCACCGCACGGTATGGGAGTGAAGAGCCGAGGGCATCCAAGCAGACCAGTGATGCGACGGAACGGAAGCGCCGACAACGGGAACGGGAACGACTGGACCGCGAAGCGGGACGGCAAGCTGGTCCCGAGGATGGGCTGAAACGGGGCTAGTTCAAGCCTGCAAGCCATCCCGGAACGTGTCACGAATCCTATATTTTTATAACTTATTACTTGAAACGTAATAACTATAAAAAAGCAAAATTCGTGACATCGTCCGGGATGCTTTCCATCCTTCCCGTTTCCACTCACCCTGTCGGTGTCACCGTGGCCTTCGGCCCCGATGACCCCTCGGGGTGGATCGCGTGCCTGTGTCCTGCAGGCCAACTATCGCACCTGCACGAACCACTCCGGCCCCACGGTTTGAATCCCCCTGGAACGCATCCAGCGCGCCTAGGAGCAGCTCGGACAATTCCAGCGCGCGAGCATGCAGCGTGATGTGCGTAAGCCTCACGGGCCACGCCGTTTCGTTCTAGGTATAAAGCTGTTCCGCAAGGTGGTGCGCATTGCCTGACGGCTCCCACCCCATGCCAACTCCAATGAAAGCCCATGCGTGGCAGCGCGCTTTGGACGATGTGCCGGGACAGCAGGTCAAGCGAACCGTCGCCTATAGCCTGTGCCGGTCAGGCTGCCTGCGCCATCAGCCTGCCTGTATGAAGTGCTAGGCCATGTCTCGCCTTACACCTACGGCGTTGTCTGTCACGTCCTAAATTCTACCGGCGTCGCTTGCGTCGCTTTGGCTTGCTGGGCTCCTTGGGTGACTCGGGTGGCTCAGCAACCCGCACCCTAGGTTCACCCACTGACAGCGTGGGCAGCCCAGCCCTTCGAGGCAAGGCTGCGATCTCGGCCCGCAAGCGCACCAAGTTCACCCGGGCCCATCGTTCGGCCATCTTTTTGCCGTGGGGCACCGTGGGGGAAACACCGCAACAGCGCATCCCCGGCTCCCATTCCCTGTGCCGGTTGACGTGCACCAGCCAGTCACCGGGGACACGCTTGGAAATCAGGGCAACTTCCCGACCATCGATCTTCAGCCAATGCTGGTCGTAGCGTTCCAAGTGGGTCCACTGCATGGGTTCATCTTCCATGCGGACCAGTTTGGATCGCGCCATCTCACCCACTGAGATCGGCACCCGGAAGATGGGCGCATGACCTACCTAACCTTGTCCGAGATCGAAGCGCTGGTGACTGCTATCAGGGCCGGCTTGCCATCCATGTACGAAACGGTCCAGCCGGCCGACCGGCAAGAAGCCTTTGCAGCTGAAGCCAACGGCATCCTTGACCTGACCGCACCCGAGGACCACTTGCACGTGTTCGCTAAGCTGGAGTCCCTGGTCATCCTGACAGACGGTTTTACACTGCCATTGCCGGCCAACGGCTAACGTTCGGCCCGGTATAGTCAGCAGGCCAGCCCAAGGGATACCCCCCCATGTGCTATTCAGCGATGATCCAAGCCGACTACGACAAGTACGTCCGGCACTTCGGGGCGACGATGAGCCTTGAAGAATTCGCCATCAATGTGTGGTCTGCCCCGGATCGGGCCAAGAAGAAGCGTCGCCCCAAAGCCATGGAAGATTGGCTCCGGGATCGACCCGAACCCGAAGCCCAGCGTATCTGGCAGGAATTGCTTACCCAGCGCGCGGCACGTGAAACCGAACTGCAGCAGGAATTGTTCAAGCAGAAGAAGCGCTTGGGCGACGCCGAACGGTCATTGCTGACTAAGACCACCAAGAAGGCTCAGGAAGACGTCCGGATTGCCACCGACAAGATCAGCAAGATCAAGCTGGACCTTGATGACCTGCAGCGTACCGAGCCCAAGGCCCGGGATGCCCGGTTCTTCCCCGGGAACTACGCCCCGGTGATCGTCATGGAAGGTGGCCGGAAGGTCATCAAGCCTATGCGCTACCAGTGCCGGCTGCCGGGCTGGAACGAAGCGGTGGAACGGAAGTATCCGGGGACCTATAACGCCCGACGCGACAACATCCCGAAGACGTGGTCGGACCTGTTCGGGCATAAGCACGGCATCATCGTGGTGACGGCCTTCTATGAAAACGTCGAGCGCCACCTGATGGAGCACCGGGCGCTGGCCGAAGGGGAATCATCCGAGAACGTGGTGCTGGAATTCCGGCCCAAGCCAGAACAGGACATGGTCATCGCCTGCCTGTGGAACGAGTCCCCGGACGGTGATGGGCACTTGCTGTCCTTTGCCGCTATCACCGACGACCCCACCCCCGAAGTTGCGGCAGCTGGACACGACCGCACCATCATCCAGATCAAGACCGAGCACATCGACGCATGGTTGACCCCGGAGGGACGGTCCCCGGCAGAGCTACAGGCGATCCTTGATGATCGGCCAACTGCGTACTACGAGCATCAAGTGGAAAAGGCGGCTTGAACACCCCTGCGAACAGCCGCTAGAACGCAACCAGTGCTTACCTGGGGCGCTCCTTTCAGTCGGGACGACCGGAAGCCAGTGCCGACACAGGAAGCCGGCAGGCGGCGATTGGTGCGCTTGGGGCGCACTACCCCACCGGCTTACTAGCGCCTTAAGGCGACTCCCCCCGAGCTGTCGGTGGTCGGAAGTGCTTGATCCGTAATGTTTTCACGACGACTCGCAACCATGACTCCTGACATTCGTACTGCCAGGGTCGGATGTTCAAAGCAGTCGCGCATAATCCTCGTTAATGCACTGGAAGTCCTAGAAACGGAACAAGAACTCGTACCCGAACGGTCCGAATTGCACGTCGACCAGAACCAACTCCATACAGGCTACACCTCGCTGTACTGAGCTGTAGGGTGCACGCAGGCGGCTGTGGCGCGCTTAGGATCGGTCGTACTCTTCTCACATAAACGGGCTATCGGTGTGCATCGGCGTAACTTATGCACTTCGCGACTCCCTCCGAAGAATGCTGCCGCCCGCCACGCCAAAGGAAGGACAACCTTGAAGTCATCCCAGCATCTAGTCGTCGGCGAGGTGTACACGCGTGCCGAACTTAAAGCCAAGTTCGACATCACCGATGCCAGCATCAACAACGGCATCTTCAAACCCAAGGGTTACAGTTCGATCTGGCTGTTCGTGACCAAGGAGAAGACGTCCGATCGCACGCAGTATCACGACCTTCTGGATGGCGACACGCTGACCATGGAGGGGCAGACCAGCGGCCGAACGGACCACTGGCTGACAGACCACGCCAGCACGAGATACGAGCTGCTCCTGTTTTACCGGGAGAGCAAGGTGCAGTATCCAGGAGCCGGTTTCGTCTACGAGGGTGTATTTGAGTACCAAGGGCACGCCGGCTCCATGCCCGCCACATTCACATTGAAGAGGCAGGCAACCCAGGTCCCACCCCGTACCACCCCAAGCAGAACCTGGGAGTTGGCGCTACAGGCCGTCCAAGACCTAGGCGGCAGGGCCACTCCGCAACAGGTCCGCGACCTCATTCTTTCCCGGAAGCCTGACTACAAGGTCGCCAACGTTCAAGCTGACCTGGCCTTCCTTTCCGTGAATTCTCCCTCCCGCACCTCCTATCACCACAACCACGTTCCTCGCCGCACCGACGCAGGGAGCTCTTACGACAGGTTGTTCAAGGTCGGCAGTGGTCCCGGGGTGCTCTTTGAGCTCTACGACCCACACGAGCACGGCGTATGGGAGATATACCCCGACGCGTCGGCGACAAACTCCAACGGTATGATGGTGCGACGGATCAGTGATCCGGTAGCAGAAGCCGTCAAGGCCATTTCGGCCGCGGAAGAGAATGCAGGCGTGTTTGACGCACACAGCGTCGATGACGCCCGCAGTCGAGTCTTGGCGGCAATCGTGCGGCGTCGGGGCCAGAGGAATTTCCGCGAGGCACTGCTAAAGGCCTACTCAGGTGCCTGCGCCATCACCGGCTGCACCATTCCGGCGATCCTCGAGGCCGCCCACGTTCACCCTTACAAGGGCGACCACACCAACGTGGTTAACAACGGCCTGCTCCTGCGTGCGGACATCCATACGCTGTTTGACCTCGGCCTGATCGCGGTCGAGTCAGCAACAATGACGGTCAGAGTATGTCCAGGGCTGACTGAGACCGAGTATGCGATGCTCGATGGACGGCAGCTGGGCGAACCGATCCTGGATAGCCAAAGAGTCAGCGCCAGCGCTCTGGACTGGCATCGGAGTCGATGCGGATGGTGACTGGGGCCACCTATTCAACCTGGACCGGCGCGTTCGCTGATCGAGCTGGTGAGCTCTTGGCAAGCGGATCCAGGGCAAGCCTACTTTACGCTGCCCTGGAGATCCGAATGGGTGCTGAGGCGCGCCTCCAGTCCTATGTCCAGGCAAGCGATGAGGTCACAGCTGCCCTCAAGAGAGGGTGGCAGGTTCACAAGCTGTTCAAGGGACTGGAACGGACGTTCTCCAACTCGAACCAGGTTGTGAGATTCACTGTCCGGACGCAAGACCGGGAGGTGGAGATGCACTTCATACCAGTTCGCCAGCGGCTTCTCGATCACGTGAACCGCTTCGGCAACGCCCTACACTACAGCTCCGGTGGGCACGCGGATGACGCGTGGTGGGGCGATCTAGAACTATCGGCTCGGGATGCGCTGCAGGAGCTGCGGGTGCGAAGGAGCTGCGGGTATGCGCAAAGGCCACACTATTGGGCGTACCTCTTATGCGAACCGATAGCACCGAAGTTCTGACGAAGTTCGAGTTTCCGGCAGGAGACGCGCGTGCGGCTTACCTGATGGATCTCGCGCATTCTGGCTCGGAACACCAGTTCCTGGTCGATTACATACCGACAGAGTTTTTCTACATGACTGAGCGGGGCGACGCAGCTCCCGCCGACGTTGCGCAGCAGCAACAGCCTTAGGCGGACTACCGTGCTTCCGGTCGCACTTAGTCGTGCGCCGAGCGTTCGGCCGTCGGCGTCGCCCAGGCAGCGTCCCAGCCAGCCTAGCGCATCTCATCCGTCCGGCTTACCGGCCACTTACCTCACGGCAGGGCAGCGACGCCCCGCGCGGAAATCCTTGTTCGGCCAGGTGTTCCGATCACCCCAGCGTTTGCGACCCAGGCATCAGAA
The DNA here is from genome assembly GCF_026625825.1 of Pseudoxanthomonas sp. SL93. Taxonomy (NCBI): domain Bacteria; kingdom Pseudomonadati; phylum Pseudomonadota; class Gammaproteobacteria; order Lysobacterales; family Lysobacteraceae; genus Pseudoxanthomonas; species Pseudoxanthomonas sp. SL93. The sequence goes on from NZ_CP113065.1 coordinate 2,482,232, forward strand.
CTGCAAGGGTCGGCGATTCAGCGCAGATGAGGCTGATCCTCGTCCTCCCCGCTCGGCTACCACAGTCGTGCGAACGTCAGCCCAGACCTGCAAGAACGCGGCACATAGGTCTGGAGACTCAAGACCCACCCGATACGTAGTCCGCAAAGCAGCCTGTGGGACGGCGTTCGCGCATGGGAATTACTAACAGTTCTAGAAACATTCTGCAGTATGATTAGCGCCATAGCTTTAGTGCTCTGTCATTAAAAAGCAAAGTACCAAACCTCATCCAGCGAGCTTCCCGCAACTCTCATCCGGCCAACACTCTAGACGCAATCATAATGCGCATCTTATTGCCCGAGATCGAACGAAGCGAAAGAGCCGAGCTCGCAACTCGATGCAAGAGATACTTCAGAAACCTGATTCTTAACTTCGATTGGGAAGACCGATCTCTTATAATAAAAGGACCATCTTTCAGCCACCTCGATATTGACCACGAACTACTGGACTTCGCTGAAACATTCGGATGCGAAAGAAGCATAAGTGGCGTCTCGCAGTTCCACATGGAACTAGGTGGCTATGATCTATCCTTTGAGGACAGCTGGTCAGGCTTCTACATAGCCAAGCGCGCCCGGATCGAGAGCGGAAATCGTCTCACAATCCTGCATTTTGACGCTCACGTCGACATCATGCCTGCCCCCCTATGGCGCGATTCAGGCAGCCTACGCAGCCTAATCGATGGACAGAGATTCTCAGTCTTACGCACCGATTGCTGGCAGCGAGCTATCGAAAACGGGACTGTAGGCATAGGCAATTTCTTCACGCCATTCTTTCATGATCTGTCCAGCTTCACAGTTATGCACGTCACCTCAGTTCCCACCGAGGGGGTAAAAACCTACCGCGCGACGCCGTCGACGTCCGAGTCAAGCGACCTCCGCGGCATCCAGCAAATAAGCGTGGAGATGCAGAAAGCCCGGAGTGGTGACGACCCCTATACATATGCCCGGTCTAATGATTTGCAGTGGCTGCTCGATGTATCCCCCTCCCAGGAACTGATAGGCCATATTGATCTTGACTACTTCGTAAATTACTTTGATGGAAGAAGCAAAGATCAGCTTGATAAGAACTTCAGCCTAGATTCTGCCTTTCGATCAATCGACCGGATCGCAGATACACTATCAAGGTCAGGAGTTTATGTAAGCCGATGGATCCTGGCGACATCGCCGGGATTCTGCCCAGCTAGAGCGTGGAACCAACTCATCAACAGATTTGCCAGCGCCATGGAAGCTTAAGTTTGCAATGATGAAGCCGCCGCTGATCATATACGGAACCGCCGGCTATGGGCCAAGGACTATGGCACTCACTAGTGCCGCACTGAACGCGGGCATTTCCGGCTTAGACACCGCAAATCAGCTTCCGTACTACGAAGAGCGAGAAGTCGGTAGGGCTCTGGCGACATATGCTGGCGCAAAGCCATACCTACAGACAAAGTTCACAACCACGAAGGGGCATCATATTCGAGTGCCATATGATCCACTCGCATCTCCTGGAGTGCAGATAGGTCAGTCAATCGGTGTATCAGTTCGCAATCTTTTACGCCCATATATTGATGCGTACCTCCTTCACTCCATCGAAGGCGAGCGAATCGGCCGTGTCGATTCTATGCGCCTAGAGGCGATGCACACCCTAAAAGAAGTAGGCATTGTGGGCGCCGTGGGCGTGTGTAACGTCAGCGCCAAGGAGATTTCGGCCATCACCAGAACGATCGGCCGGATCTCGATTGTGCAGAATCGTTGCGATCTAGCAAACGCTTGGGATAAGGCAGCACGCGCGCTTTGCCTCCAGGAATCCATCACATATCAGGGGTATGGACTTTTTCATCAGTGGGAGGCAGTGCAACTCTGCTCACCCATACTGAATGCTGCAGCTGACCACAGTATCAGCAGGGCCACCGCATATCTGATTATGGCCATCCAATCTGGCATAACTCCGATTGTAGGAAGCAATAGCATTTCGCACATGCAAGAATTAGCGGCCATTGGAGTGGCTATTGAGAAACTTACGCTCGATGCCCGATTGAGCGTTCGGTAGCATCCCTGATCGCACACAGAACCTCTTGCGCTAGCTCCGTCAGCTCGATGTGACGCTTTCCTATAACAGCGATCACGTCCGCCCCGAATCCTTTAGCACTCCGGTCGAGAAGCTCGCCTCCGCGACGACCCTCACACACCAGATGCGCGGCACCTTTAGCCAACGCATACCAGATCATCACCGCATGCACATACGTGCGAAGCGACAACATCTGACCGGTCCATGGAGATCTTATTACCCGCTCCTGTGAAGCAGAAGTGGTAAGCGGCGTCTCAAGCTCAACAATATCAAGCATAGAGTGAACTGCCTCATGAATGAGAGCATCATAGATCGCTTCTGGATACGCAGAACTTGGGTTATGTAGAACGGTCATTCCATTCGCCACCGGCGTCGAAGATGACCTAAAAGAAGGGCTTGCGGGATCACTCCGAACGACCACGGAGCGTGTAAAGCTCCGGAAGACACTAGCATGCCCCTCAAGGCCAGACTCGACCAGCGCGGCGGCTTTCACGATGAGGCTCAGGACAACACCGAATTCTCCTGGCGACCATGCTTGATGGCCACCACGCACCTGCGATAATGGACCGGTGGCGTAAGTACTCAGGCCGTCTACTACACAGCCGGCATTCAACCTTGGCAAAAATAACGCCTTCCCTTCCAGCAAGGCCGCGTCGCCTAGCGCGGTCCAGTTTGCTAGGGCCAGCCCACTAAAGCTCTCAGAGCCAACCACTGATTCATGCTCTGCAGGATCCTTGGACGCTAAAACTGCCTCCACGTGCAGGCAACGATCTAGCCAGCGAAGCTGCTGTGCTGGCTCCCGCAGCACGAACACTTCCCACGTCTGCGGCGCCTCAAGAACCCTAGTAACCTGAGTAGCGGGTGCGGCCAGGATGAGATCTACAAATCCCTTTTCCAATGTCAGAAGAGCGGCCAATCGCTCGCCAATGTATCTTCGCCGACGAGATAGTAGCGTAGCGTGGAATGTATCGCTTTCGTGCCCGCTCAATACCGCTAGTATCTGCGAGGCGACCTCGCCATTGCTAGGCGCGCCTTTCACGGATGCCTTCAACTAGCGCGGGATAATCCGATTTCATTACCATCTTCTGCATGGCGTATATACAATCGATAAGTATAGGGTCAGTCAAATGCCTCCACGAAGAGGTGAGCCCCACAAGATCGGAACGATAGAAACCTTTTCTTGCATCCCAGGCCATGGCAGCGGCGCGCTCATTTCCGAACTCCTTCACAGCCCCTGGCATTGTCCAGAATTTATACAAACCGAACCAAACGAAGCATGCCTGCATGAACTGCCGGGGCGTTAGCGTTCTTCCTGACCAGGGTGAGACAGCGCCATATCCGACGCCCGAGTAGACGTCTGCATCGGTGACCCAAGGAGCCATCTTCTCCTGCATATACAGGACGGAGTGGATGCTCTCGTGAACGAGAGCATCCGCAAGCACTGCCAGGTCGACTCCTGGCGCAAGTACGTTGGTGAGACAAGTTCTTCCAACATACTGCCCTGTCGATCCAGAAGTAAATCTGGATGGCTGCCGCGGATCATTTCGCACAACGAGGGAAAGCGTGAAACTCGTGACTGTCTCACCTATATGCTTATCAACTCTGTGTATGCGCCGCAGTGCTTCCGCCAGCTTAGCAACCACCTCCGACTCCTCGGCTAGCGTGTGAAGATGGACTCGACCCTCCAGAAAATGACGCTCCAGTTCTGAGCTTGTGAGCTGAGGGTGGTCCTCCTCAAGAAGAATCCCTGTTGCGTTTGGCGACCTAAAGTCAGCGCTCAGTCCATAGCCGATCGAAGATGCCTCAATTTGATCGCGAGCATCATCAGCCGGAAACAGCTGAGCCCGCGATTTAGCCTTTCCAAACCAGTCTCCCTGTGCCGTCCATAACTCGAGTTCGGGATCAGCACATTCAACACCATCTCTAGCGCGAAGCTCTGCGTGAACTGCACGGCGAAAGAAATCGGCTGACTCTGATGGTTGAACGTTATGCCAGGCAAAGTATGACGCCAAAGGCGAAGTTGACACTCTTTGAATAGAGTCTTCGCTTAGCCTAAGCCAAAGCCCTATTAATGAATCATCGTGCGCAGACGCATTTGCAAGCGCAATGCCAAGACCTCGCCGCGTACGAGAAAAGTAGGCGGACCTTAGCTCACCCAAAGACTGACTAAACTCTTTCTCCCATCCAAGCCAGTCTGGTGTGGCATCTATAGTTATTGTCACCCCGCTCCCCTTTGTGACCTGATGTGCTCAAGAGCTGACCTCCTACGTAAGGTTTCATTGCTATCGACTCTAAGCAGCACTCGCACTCTATGGAATATAGCTTTTATGTCCTTACACCAGATAGACGAGTGGTTGAACTTTGAAGCCCGCTCTCGCGCGTCATTCCTGTATCTATGCGGCAGGTATCCGCCCGCGCAAGTTGCACTCTCGCTGCACTCGACACAGTCGTCGGGCAAAGGCAGTTCACCTCGGGACACCATTGCGGAGAAGGAGTCACTACGAACGTAGTCGTGAAAGCCATGGCGGGAAACATTCAGAGAAGTTGCAGTCAGCCCGCTCTCACACACCTTCAGCACATCGAGCCCCTCGATGGTTCCATCCGCTTCTACGAACACGTAAGGGAGAGATCCAGAGCCGAAGGTGTCTACTCTTGAGCGACCACCCATCACTAGTTCTGCCACTTGCCGGAGTATTCTCACCCCTCCGCTTAGGTCTCCTCGAACTATCCATTCATCTAGCAGCGGAATGAGAAAATCTGCGACTGGGGTCTCACCGAATTCTCGCGTCGCAGCCAAGTGTTCTTCATATGACATGTCTGGGAACAAGAAATCTATTGACTCAAATCCCATACCCTTTAATGCAGTCATGACCTCATGGGGATTCTCTCCAAGAGGAATCACGCATAGCGCACTGAAAGTGGCCGAAGCTCGCTTAAGCTCTTCGACGCCCCTAGCCACACTTGCATAGCTGCCGTTCCCTCGCTTGTCTACACGATGCAAATCGTGCGACGCCTGAGTTCCATCTACGCTGACACTTGTATGCACATTGTGGTGCGCCAGCATTGTTGCCCAGGCAGGTGTGAGCAACGTTCCGTTCGTCTGGAGCACTATGTCAACTCGTCGAGGCGCCAAAGTCGATACAGCATAGCGGCACAAATCATCAAAGCGCCGAGCTCCGACAAGAGTAGGCTCCCCGCCATGCAGAACGATCTGCACTCTATCTAGGGACTCAATCTCTGCGTAGGAAGCTATGCGCTTTATGGCTTCATGCACAACCTCGCTTGACATTAGCTTAGGGCGGTTGCGCCAGCTAGCGTCTGCTTTGAAGTAGACGTAGCAGTAGTCGCACGCGAGATTACATCTCGACGAAATCTTAAGGACGAAGGATCTTAGTCTTGGGGCTGCTGAGCTTGGGCTACTCATCCCCTAAGTGGATCTTCTAGTTACTGGACAAGAAGGCACGCGCGAAGGCTATGTTCGCTTCCTCGGATATTTCAGGGGAACGCGCCACCCCATCCAGTATCTGAGCCCTACTAAAATCATGCCCAGATTTACTATGTCCGGTTCCACCACTCCGCGAGAAACCCGTCTCTTGTGTAGAGCCGTTTGAGTATGCCTGGAATGCCAGGCTCCCCTCTAGGGCCTCCTTCATGGCATTCAAAATCTCATTCTTCGCCTGACCGTCGGACGACATCGCACCCACTCCTTTGACAAGGACCCTTTGGATATCAATCAAAATCTAACCTGTCAACGCCATTCGTCAGAAGAGAGGTGTGTAATTCGTATTCTAGTGGGCGGCTCAGTAACCTTTCGGAATAGTTGATTCGAAACCGGAATGATCGTGTTCATTCGTTACCAACGCTTAGCGGTAAGTAGGATTACAAAGCCGCGACGTCCGAAGACTTAGTAAGGATTGGAAACTCTGCCGAAGTGGGCCTTCGGCTGGCGGCTTCTCGAGTTTGGATTTTTCCGATTATCCTGGGATCCAGCATCTACTACGCATGCTACGGACGCGAGCTCCAGAAGGCCAGCAAGCTTCGCACTGATGACGTACGCCCCTTCTCGTCCATGAGCCGGATTTCCATGACGCGGTGGCGGACCACTCCTGACGTGTACTCCCTTTGAAGGTTCAGCAGCTCGCCCTACTTGCCTTAGAAGGCCGCCGGCTTCAGGCCGGCTTATCAGCCTGTAAGTCGGCAGTCCGACTTAGGAAAACACTGATCTTCCTCATTATTTTCAGGAACTTGGCCGCATCGAGTCTTCACTCATAATGCTGGGGTCGGTGGTTCGAGTCCACCCATAGCCACCACACCGCGTGACCTGAAGCCTTGCAGCGAGGCGGGGCTTTTTCATTCCCAAGGGCAGCCATTGGGCTCCGCGGATCGCGGAAAACCTCCGGATCCCGCTGAGGTCTTCGGTGACCTCTGGCCATGCCAGGCGCTTGCGGGTCAAGCCCCAATGCGATCCCCCTCGTGGCATAGACCCATCCGGCCACCGCGTGCACGAGTTGGGGCAAACGCAAATCCGCTGACCCCCGCGACCCAAGACAGCAGAGACATTGGCCGTCACTTGGAGCACAGGACGCGCTGTACGTCGTCAGCGCGCCACGCCCTGCAACGCCATCCATTCCTCGGGCGTATTGCAGTTGCGCAGCGTCTGTTGCCAGGGCGAAGCCGGTACATGCACCGCGTGCAGGTGTTGCTGCAGCGCGCGCAGCGAGCGTTCGCGGCCGGTACGGTTGCCCATGCCTTCAATCACGGCGCGCATGTCGGCGTCGAGGCGCAGCGCCATCGGCAGGGGATGGTCTTCGACACAGACGCAGGCGGCGTCCGTGGCCAGCAATGCCTGCAACAGGTCTGACGACAACAGCGGCATGTCCACCGGCACCACGATCCATGCGCCATCCTGAAGTCGCGGGGCGAGCTGCGCCAGCGCGCCCATCGGTCCGGTATCTGGCCGCGTGTCGGGGATGCCCTGCAGGCCCGGCCGGTCACCACTGACGATGACCTCCTGCGCACCCGCCGCCTGCAGCAACGCGTGCATGTGCGAGAGCAACGTACCGCCACCCCACGGCAGGAGGGCTTTGTCCGCGCCCATGCGCGAGGATCGTCCGCCCGCCAGCAGCACCGCACGCCATGGCTTCATCAGAAGAGGGTCCACGACGGCGGATGCAGGTGGCCGTGCCCGTGAACCAGCACGCGTGTGCCAGCAGGTGCATGCGCTTCTTCAGCCGGCAACGTGATCCAGGCGGAGGAGCGCGAGAACGGCAGCAGCCGGAACGACGCCTGCGCCTCGGCGACATGCGCGCTCAGCCGTCCGTCGGCATCGCATCGCAGCGTGGCATGGTAGGCGGCGTGCAGGCCGGCACGCTTGCCGCACGAAGTGGCCAGCGGCAAGCGGAACTCCGCTTCCTCCGGCATGCCCAGCCACGCACGCAGCACAGGTTCCACCAGGAAACGGAACCCGACCGCCGTCGACAAGGGATTTCCCGGCAGGCCGACAAACAATGGACCCTCAGGCAAGCGCGCGCCCAGGACCGGCTTCCCGGGCCGCAAGGCCACGCCGTGGAAAAGCCGCTGTGCACCGCGCGCGTCCAATGCGTGCGGAACGAAGTCGTAATACCCCTTCGACACCGCACCCGTGCTGAGCACCAGGTCGACACCCTCCGCCAGTGCAGCATCCAGCGCCGCCTGGAAAGCCTCCACGTCGTCACCGACGCGCACGCGGCGTACCGGCTCCGCACCCGCGGCGATCAGCGCGGCAGCGAGGTACGGCGAGGTCGCATCGTGGATGCCGCCCGGTGGAAGCGGTTCACCGGGTGCCACGATCTCCCGCCCGGTCACCAGCAGGGCGACGCGCGGGCGTCGCGCCACCGCGACGTCATCGATGCCGAGGCCTGCCAGCAGCATCAGTTGTGCGGCTTCGATCAGGCGACCGCTCTCCAGCACCGTTTGCCCAGCTCGCACATCCTCGCCAAGCCGACGGATGTTCGCGCCCGGTCGCGCATCGGCCAGCAGCCGCACGCGGGCAGCGACTTCCAAAGTGGGTGCGATGTGCTCGATGTGCTCGACGGGCATGACGGTATCCGCACGCGATGGCAGCGGTGCACCGGTCATGATTTCCCAGGCACGGGCGGCGTCATGCGATGGCGACACGTCACCGGCACCGATGCGGGCCGCGGTCTCCCACTCGCTGCCCGCGGGCTGTACCTGTCCGCCAGACGCCAGCGCGATGCCATCCATGGCGGCATTGTCGAACGGCGGCAACGCGCTGCCGCTGACCACATCGGCGGCCAGCACGCGGCCGACGGCGGCACGCAGTGACACGCGCTGCACGGCGAGCAGGCTTGCGCCCTCCCGCAATCGTGCCACCGCCTCGTGATAACCGATCACCCTGCCTCCCTGTGCATGCCGCACCATCACCGACCATCGCCCGGTCGCGCATGGCGGGTCGCCGACAGCCTAGTGCGCGGTCGCTGCGAACGCCAATTGTCGCGTTGCGTGCTGCCACGCTCAGGCGTGCACGTAACCCAGCAAGGTTAACCTCACGCTGCGGCGAAAACCTTCTCCAGGACACCGCACAACGCAATACGCGTCCGGATGACCTCGACGGCTCCCGATATGGAATCCCCCAGTCGTGAAGTCGTCGACATCGCGGATCCGGAAACGCCCTTGTCCAGTACGTGCGGCGCCAACAGCGGGATGTCGGGAGCCCACGCGGATGGGAACCCCGGGCCGATGATCAGCCGTGTGGACTCCGCGATACTTTCATGTCTCCCGGGCGCGGGTGCGCCCGGGATTCGTGTTGTGTCAGCGTGCGCAGTCGACGGTCTGCTCCGCCTGGTCCAGCGACCCGAGTGCGACGCGCGAGACCGATACCGTCATCGCGCCAGCGGTGCCGATGGACCACGGGCGGTCCAGCTTGCTGACATCGGCGCCGGCCTTGGCCAGGCACTTCAGCGGCACGCCGACGCGCGTCCACTGGCCCACCGGCAATTTCGCCAACGTCGGCGCCAGCGCCACGCGTGCCGTGCAGCCGGTACCGCAGCCCACCGACAACCAGGCCTCCCCGCTCGGCGCGGTGTCCACACGCAGCGTGGTCAGCAACATCACGTCGCCGTTGCTCTCGCGTTGCAGGTCCAGCGCCGTATGCGATTGCAGCGCCGCGACCGCCTCGCCCTTGCCGGACCAGGCCAGCCGGCGTGCGTCTTCCTGCGCCAGATGGTCCACGCCGGTGACTTTCAGCAGATCGGCGTTCAGTGCCTCGGGTACCTTGGTGACGGTGACGCCCTGGCCATCGCCGGCTTCCAGACGCAACGCCACGCCGGAACCGGCATCGCCACGGGCGAAGTAGACGCCGCTCGCGCCCTCGTCGCCACTGACACCGGATTCTTCCGGCAGCGCCGCCAGGTCGCCCTTGTCGGCATAGGTCAGGCCGAAGCCGAACGCGAACAGCGGGTCGTAGTTTTCCTGACCCACGTTGTTGGCGTACTGCGTCGCCGTCCGCGGCCAGCTGAAGCTGAGCTTGCCCTTGAAGTCGTGCTGCACGCTGCCATCGGCCTTGCGCAGCAGGACATCAGCGATGCCCGCGCCTTCCGAACCCGGCAGCCATGCCGCCACGAAGGCATCGGCCGCATTGATCTCGCGGTTCATCCACAACGGGCGTCCACTCAGGAACACCGCCACCACCGGAATGCCATCGGCTTTCAGCCGCTTGATCAACGCGAGGTCGGCGTCGTCACCCGGCTTGTAGAGCAGTGTCTGCAGGTCGCCCTGGAATTCCGCGTACGGGTTCTCGCCGAACACCACTACCGCCACGTCGGGCTTCTGCGTGTACTTGCCGTCGACCGACAGCAGCGCCTCGCCACCGGCGGCCTTCGCCTGCTGCGCGATGCCTTCATAGATGGAATCCGCGTTCGGGAAATCCTTGCGCGTGGTGCCGGTGCCCTGCCAGTTGAGCGTCCAGCCACCGGCCTGCTTGCCGACATCGTTGGCGCCGTCACCGGCCACCAGGATGCGCTGCTTCGGCTGCAGCGGCAGCACGCCACCGGCATTCTTCAGCAGTACCAGCGATTCGCGCACGGCCTGGCGTGCGACCGCACGATGTTCCGGTGCGCCGAGCAGCGCGAACTGCCCGCCCACCGTGCGCGCCGACGGCTTGCCCGCCTCGAACAGGCCCAGGCGGAACTTCACCCGCAGGATCCGGCGCACCGCGTCGTCCAGGCGTTCCTGGCTGATCGTGCCGGCCTTCACTGCTGCCAGCGTGGTCTCGTAGAACCCCTTCCAGCTGTCCGACGCCATGGCCATGTCCAGGCCGGCGTTGATCGTCGCCGGGCAATCGGTGTTGGTGCAGCCCTTCACCTGGCCGTGGCCGTTCCAGTCGCCGACCACGAAGCCGCCGAACTGCATGCGACCCTTCAGGGCGTCGGTCAGGTACGGCTTGTTGCCGTGCATCTTCTCGCCGTTGACGCTGTTGAACGACGCCATCACCGTCTGCGCACCCGCCGCGATCGCGGGCGGATACCCGGCGGCATGGATGCGCACCAGGTCGGCCTCGCTGATCTTGGTGTCGCCCTGGTCCTTGCCGTTGGTGGTGCCGCCGTCGCCCAGGAAGTGCTTCACCGAGGCGATGACGTGGCGCCCGTCAAGGAAGCCCGGTGTGCCGACCTTGCCCTGCAGGCCTTCGACCATCGCGCCGGCATAGCTGGCGACGATCTCCGGCGACTCCGAATAGCCTTCGTACGAACGACCCCAGCGGTCGTCCTGCGGCACCGCCACGGTCGGCGCGAACGCCCACTCCATGCCGGTGGCGCGTGTTTCCAGCGCGGTGATCTCGCCGATGCGGCGCAGCAGGTCCGGGTTGCGCGTCGCGCCCAGGCCGATGTTGTGCGGGAACAGCGTGGCGCCGACGATGTTGCTCTGTCCGTGCACGGCATCGATGCCGAAGATCACCGGGATCGCCTTGCCGCCCTGCGAGGTGTCCATCGACGCCTCGTAGTAGGCATCGGCAAGGGCCAGCCATTCGGCCGGTGAGGCGTCGTAGCGCCCGCCGGGATCGGAATTGCCACCGGCGAGGATCGAGCCGAGCCGGTACTTGCGCACGTCGTCCGGGGTGATGCTGGCGATATCGCCCTGCACCAGCTGGCCAACCTTCTCTTCCACGGTCATCGTGGCCAGCAGGTCATTGATGCGTTTCTCGAGCGCGGCGTCCTCGGCCAGCGGCCAAGCCACCTGTGGCCAGGGATTGGACGGCGCCTGTGCCTGTGGGGCCGGCGCGTCGGCCTTGCCGTCGCCCTTGCAGGCAGCCAGCGCCAATGCCAGCGCGGCGAGCAGCAGGCCGCTGCGGGCACGCATCACGTTGCGGTTCGTCATCGTATTCATCCTTCCATCTGCTCCAGTTCCTTGCCCTTGGTCTCGTGAACATGCTCAAGCACGAAGAATACCGAGATGATCGCTCAGATCCGCTCGACGCTGTAGCCCTCGGCCAGCATACCCATTCCCTGGCGCCACGACCGTCGCCCCTCCCTCCGCGAGCCGTTTTGGAACGCCAGGACTACCCGTCTGCGATGTCGAAGACGGCCCGAGGTTGGCCCCCATTCCGGCTTCTTCAGCCTGCGGCTGGCGCTGTACAGCGCCGGGGCGGGTGCGGTCGAGCCCAGGCGACTTCCGCTATCGCCCTCGCCTGAGGCCTCACGCGATCGGCGTATCGTGGTGGAAGTGCCGCTTGAACGGCACCCCGTCGTGCTTCGGGGCATCCAGTTCCTGCGCATAGCGATGGCCGGCGTACACCGCGTGCGCGATCAGGCCAGGCGCCAGCGCATCGCCGATGCAGGCCACGCTGCGCATGCCCGCGTCGGCCCATTCCGGCTCCCGTGCCTTCAACGCGTGGTAGAGCGCATCGTCAGGCAGGCGCGCAGTGACCACCACGACGGCATTGCACTCAAGCGACGCGACGGCACCGCTCCATACCTGCTCCAACGCCAGCGTGGTACCGGCATAGCCGGTCACCATGTGCGAGACGCGCTGGGCGACGCCGAGCCCGGCCATCCGCCACTGGATGTGGCGGTAGTCCAGCGTATTCGCGCTCCACGAAGCGACGGTGTCGTCCGGCGTGAGCCAGGTGACCTCGCATCCGCGCAGGCGCAGGGCTTCGGCGACGACGCTGGCGGTGTAGAAGTAGTCGTCGTCGTAGACCGCGACGCGGCCTTCCGGCCAGCGCCCGTCCATCAGGTCGTCCGGGGTGAACACGCGCGGATTGCCGGCGAAATCCGCGACGCCCAGACCGTGCGTGCGGCCGAACCCGTCCCTCCGCCAATGGCAACCGGTGGCGATGACGACGTGGTCGGCGCCGAAATCGAGCACGTCCTGCGCGGTGAGCGCGGAGTCGAGGTAGGTGCTGACGTTCGCCAGCTTGCTAATCTGCCCCAGCCGCCAGTCGCGCACGCGCGCCCATTCGGCCAGGCCCGGCAGGCGGGCCTCGCGGGTGACGCGACCGCCGAGTTCTCGCCGTGCTTCGGCGAGATGCACTTCGTACCCGCGCTGGCCCAGCGCGCGCGCCGCTTCCAGGCCGGCCGGACCGCCGCCGACCACGAGCACGCGGGCCTCGCTCGCCTTCGCCGCGATGCGCTCCGGATGCCAGCCCTTGCGCCATTCCTCGCCCATGCTGGGGTTCTGCGTGCAGCGGATCGGCGAGATCGTCATGTCGCCGGACACGCAGATGTTGCAGCCGATGCATTCGCGGATGTCGTCGACGCGGCCTTCCTCGATCTTGCGCGGCAGGTAGGGATCGGCGATGGACGGGCGCGCGGCGCCGATCAGGTCGATCACGCCGCGGCGGATCTGCGACACCATCGTGTCGGGGGAGGTGAAGCGGCCCACGCCGACCACGGGCTTGGTGGTGGCCTTGCGGACGAAATCGATGAAGGGTTCCTGCGCGCCTTCGCGGGCGAAGCGCGAGGGCACCGAATCGTTGTACCAGGCCGCGACATTGACGTCCCACAGGTCCGGCAACTCCGCGAGCATCCCGACGATGTCCTGCGCCTCGGCCAGTTCCACCCCGCCCGGCCCCAGCAGTTCCTCGGTGGCAAAGCGCAGCGCCACGGCGCAGCGGTGGCCGACCGCCTCGCGCGTGTCCTGCAGCACCTCGCGCAGCAGGCGCACACGGTTCTCCAAGCTGCCGCCATAGGCATCGCTGCGCTGGTTGCGGCGTCGCTGCAGGAAGTGCATCGGCAGCGACAGGTCGTGTGCGGCGTAGACATAGATGATGTCCATGCCCGCCTTCATGCCACGCACCGCCGCTTCACGATGCCAGCGGCGGTACTCGGCGATGTCGTGCAGGTCCATCGCCCGCGCCTGCGAGGGATAGCCATACTTGGAAGGCTGGTGCGACGGCGCCAGCAGTACTTCCCGCGAGTAAAGGTTCGAGGCAGTCGGTCCGTTGTGCGACAACTCGAGCGCCGCCAGCGCGCCATGCGCGTGCACCTTGTCGCACATCAAGGCGAGCGCCGGGATGTCGCGGTCATCCCACAGCCGCGCCTCGACGTAGGGCGTCAGGTCGCTGCTCGGGTGGATCTCGCACTCCTCCGTCGACACCACGCCCCAGCCACCCTCGGCCTTCACCTCGCGCATGGCCGCGTGCGCCAGCGGCATCGCATGGCCCATGCCGTTGCAGTGCGGCACCTGGAAGAACCGGTTCTTCGTCGTCACCGGACCGATGCGTACCGGCTCGAAGAGGATGTCATAGCGCGGATCACGCATTACCCACCGCCCGGCCATGACGACGGCGCAGCAGGAAGTACAGCGGAAGACCCACCACCATCAGCGCCATCGCCAGCAAGAACGGCTGCGCGCCCATGCCGATGAAGGCGAACACCGCATAGGCCGTGCCGAGCACTGCCGCGACCAGCAGGTCGCGTCCTGCGTCGCGATGCCCGCGCCACCAGAGCACGCCAAGGGCGAGCGAAGCACACAGGTACAACGGCAGGTTGGCCGCCGTCACCACCGTGCTGAGGAAGGTGAAGCCGGACACCAGCGAGCGGCTGTAGCTCATCATTACCATGCCGCTGGCCAGCAGGCCGGTCAGGACCAGCGCGGCAACCGGCGCGCCGAAGCGGTTGTTGCGCCCGAATGCACGGGGCAGCACGCCGTTGTCGGCCATGGTGCGGGTCAGCTCGCCGGCCAGCAACGTCCATCCATTCAACGCGCCCAGCCCGCTGATCACCACGAACAGCGCGAGCCAGCGACCGTAGCCTTCGCCACCGAAGCGCTCCATCACCAGGGCGAACGGCGCGCTGGCTTCGGCAAGTTCTGCATGCGGGACCAGCAGCAGCGGCACCGCCGACACCACCAGGTAGATCGAAGCGGTGATCCAGGTGCCGGCCATGGTCGCGCGCGGAATGGTGCGTCCGGGGTCCTCCACCTTGGCCGCGGGGATGGTGGCCGATTCCAGGCCCAGCATCGCGAACAGCGCCAGCGTCGAAGCCGCCATCGCATCGCCCAGGCTGATCGGCCGCGCCGGCGGGTGGGCCGCGAAGGAGCCGGGCGACTGCACGAGCATCCACGCGCCAAGCAGTGCGACCGCCAGCATCGGCAGCAGCTTCATCACCGTGGTGGCCACCTGCACGCGCCCGCCCATGCGCACGCCCAGCAGGTTGATGCCGACGAAGAGCCACAGCAGCGTGATCGCCAGCAACGAAGGCTGCACGCGCGACAACGACGGGAAGATCGCCATCGCATACCCCACCACGCCCGTCACCAGGGCGGCATGGGTGATCCAGATGGACACCCAGTACGACCACAGCACCATGTACGCCGGCAATTCGCCCAGCGTGCCGCGCACGTAACCGTAGGGACCGTCCGCCCCCGGCAGCAGGCGCGCCAGCCGTGCGAAGACGCGGGCCAGTGCAAGGCAGCCCAGTACCGTGATGCCCCAGCCCAGCAGTGCGTTGTAGCCGAACGGCGCCAGCGAGGCGGGCAGCACGAAGATACCCATGCCGATCGTGTTGCCCACCACCAGCGCGGTGCACGTCCAGAACCCGATCTTCCTGCCATCGCCTGCGCGCATGTGATCGCTCACGAGCCGAAGCCGGTCGGCGTAGCGCTGTGCATGGCGCGGGTATCACGCATCGCCGTACGCGGCACGCAGCAGGTTGTGGAAATGCCACACGCCGCTTTCCCGCTTCGGGCACAACCGGCCCGCTTCGTAGAAGCCGGAGGCCAGGCCTTTCTGCACCGCCTCGCAGATGGCGATGTCCTCCGCCTGCACTTCATCGCTGAACGCCTGGTCGTTGGCGGTGCGCGCCAGCGCCGCATCGTCCTGGGCGTAGTAGTAGTCGAACTCCACCCGGCAGCGTCCCGGCCCCAGCGGCAGGATGCGGTTCGTCTGCAGGCGTCCCGGCATGATGTTGAGCATGATGTTGGGGTAGACGAAGTAGTAGAACGCGTCCCCCTCCCCGTAGAGGTCGCCGCTGTCGCGCAGCGGGGAATGCTGCAACGAATGCCACGGGAACAGCACGGTGTCGTAGGCACGGTAGTCCAGCACCTTGGACAGCCCCGGGTGCACATGCGGCAGGTGGTAGCCCTCCAGGAAATTGTCCACGTACACCTTCCAGTTGCACGCGATGTCGTAGCGGTCGCGGCGGTGGAAGCGCATGGCGGCCAGGTCGATCGGCGCGATGCGCTCGGCGATGCCGGCGTATACCTCGTCGAACGGTGGCACGTCGTCGTGCAGCGCCACGAACACCAGCCCCTGCCACGCATGCACCCGCAGCGGCGGCAGCCGGATGTCGCCGACGTCGAAATCGGCGGCGCCCTGCATTTCAGGCGCGCTGCGCAGCTGGCCTTCAAGCGTGTAGGTCCAGCCGTGGTACCTGCAGTGCAGCGCGCGGGCGCCCTTGCCGTTGCACAGCGCCAGCGGTCCGGCGCGGTGCCGGCAGACATTGGGGAAGGCACGCAGCACGCCGTCCTGCCCGCGCACCAGCAGCACCGGCACGCCGCCGACCTCTTCGACCACATGGTCGCCCGGTTCCGCCAGCTGTCCTTGGTGGGCGACCAGTTGCCAGCTGCGGTGGAACACTGACGCCTGTTCCATTGCCAGCATCGCGTCGCCGGCGTAGTAGCGCGCCGGCAAGGCGCGTGCGCGCTCCAGTGGAAGCGGGCTCTGTGGATCTGTCATGGCGTCGGCGCCCCGCCTGTCGGCATGGTGGATAGGCGCCCAAGGCTACCGCAGTCGACGCGTGTTGCGCGGCTCGCCGGCATGCGGGCCGGGTGGCGCAGGGTTACCCCTGTGACGCGCGCTCGGCGGCTTCGCGGTCGTTCTCGCGCATCTCGTACCACATGCCGTTGAGGATGGCGAAGCTGGCCGCGAGGCTGACGCCGAGTATCCAGGAGAAGTACCACATGGTGCGTTCCTCAGTAGGCGTTATGGTTCTGTTCCAGGCTTTCCGGGCTCACCTTGCCGCGCAGTACGCGGTACACCCAGGAGGTGTACAGCAGCACCAGCGGCAGGAACACGATCGTCGCCACCAGCATCACGAACAGTGTCAGGTGGCTGGACGAGGCGTCCCACAGCGTGAGGCTTGAACCGGGATGGGTGGACGACGGCAGCAGGAACGGGAACACCGCCAGGCCTTCCGTCAGGATGATGCCGGCGATGCCGAGCGCCGAGGCAAGGAAGGCCGCCATGCCACGCCCGGCACGCAACAGCGCGGCCGCGGCCAGTGACCCCGCCACGCCCAGGACCGGGAAGATCCAGGTCCATGGCATCGCCTGGTAGTTGGCCATCCAGCCGCCGCGCAGGGTGGTCACCTGCTTGAACAGGGGATTGGACGGCGCGTCGGTGACGGCGGCACCCGCCAGCGCATAGCCGTCCACGTCCAGCGCCAGCCAGGCCCCACCCAGCACGAACAGCACCGCCGTCGCCAGCGCCGCCAACATGCCGATGCGCCGTGCGCGCAGCGCCACGGGTCCGTCCGTCTTGATCACCAGCATGCTGGCGCCATGGGCCACCAGCATGGCGACGCTGACCAGGCCGCACAGCAGCGCGAACGGCGACAGCAGCCCGAAGAAGCCCCCGGAATAGTGGATGCGCAGGGTGTCGTCGAAATAGAACGGCACCCCCAGCAGCACGTTGCCCATCGCCACCCCGAACACCAGCGCGGGGACGAAACCACCGACGAACAGCGCCCAGTCCCACACCGCGCGCCAGCGCGGGTCTTCCACCTTGCTGCGGAACTTGAAGCCGACGGGCCGCAGGATCAGCGCGAACAGGATCAGGAACATCGCCATGTAGAAGCCGGAGAAGCTGACCGCATACAGCGCCGGGAACGCGGCGAAGATCGCGCCGCCGCCCAGGATCAGCCAGACCTGGTTGCCTTCCCATACCGGGCCCACCACGTTCAGCACCAGCCGGCGCTCGGCATCGGTGCGCGCCACCGCGGGCAACAGCGTGCCGATGCCCAGGTCGAAGCCGTCCATCACCGCGAAACCGATCAGCAGGATGCCCAGCAGCAGCCACCAGATCAGGCGCAGGGTGGCGTAGTCGAGGGGAATCGTGTCCATGTCGTCCTCCTGTCAGGCCACGGTCGTGGAAGCAGGCGCCAGCGGCGCACCTGCCTGGTCGGGTCGTCGTTCGCCGCCGGGCACGTCGTCCGGTCCCTTCAGGATCACCTTGCGCAGCAGGTACACGTCGATGACCGCCAGCGTCGTATAGACCAGCACGAACCCGCTGAGCGAGATGATGACCTGGTGCAGCTTCAGGCCCGACGCGGCGAGGAAGGTCGGCAACACGCCGTCGATGGCCCATGGCTGCCGCCCGTACTCGGCGATCAGCCATCCGGCCTCGATCGCCAGCCAGGGCAGCGGCAGGCTGTACAGCGCCAGCTTCAGGAACCAGCGGTAGTGGTCAAGCTTCTGCACCGTGGCCAGCCAGAACGCCAGCGCGAAGAAGGCGATGAAGTAGAAGCCGATGCCCGCCATCAGGCGGAAGCTCCAGAACAGCGGCGCCACGCGCGGGATGGTATCGGCCGCGGCGCGCGCGATCTCCTGCTCGGTGGCGTTGCCGATGTCTTCGCGATAGCGCTTCAGCAGCAGCGCGTAACCCATGTCTTGCCAGTGCTGGTCGAAGACCGCCTTCGCCTGCGCGTCCTCGCGGTTGGCGCGCAGCTGCTGCAAGGCCGCGTAGGCCAGCTGTCCGTTGCGGATGCGATCTTCGGCGCGCTCGACCAGTTCGCCGATGCCGGGGATTTCGGTGTTGAACGACCGCGTACCGATCAGGCCCATCACCCACGGGATGTGCAGCGCATACTGGTTGGCACGCGCATTCTGGTCGGGGATGGCGAAGGCGGTGAATCCCGCCGGCGCGGGTTCGGTCTCCCACATCGCTTCGATGGCGGCCAGCTTCATCTTCTGGTTCTCGCCGGCCACGTAGCCGCTCTCGTCGCCCAGCACCACCACCGACAGCGCCGCGGCCAAGCCGAAGCTGGCCGCCACCGCCATGGAGCGTTTGGCGAGGTCCGCGTGGCGCCCACGCAGCAGATAGAACGCGCTGATCGACATCACGAACACCGCGCCCAGCACGTAGCCCGCACTGACGGTATGCACGAACTTGGCCTGCGCCACCGGATTGAACAGCACGGCCGCGAAGTCGGTCACCTCCATGCGCATCGTGACCGGATTGAACTCCGCGCCGACCGGGTACTGCATCCAGCCGTTGGCGATCAGGATCCACAGCGCCGAGAAGTTGGTGCCCAGCGCCACCAGCCAGGTCACCATCAGGTGCTTCACGCGCGACAGCCTGTCCCAGCCGAAGAAGAACAGGCCGATGAAGGTCGCCTCCAGGAAGAACGCCATCAGCCCTTCGATAGCCAGGGGCGCACCGAAGATGTCGCCGACGTAGTGGCTGTAGTAGGACCAGTTCATGCCGAACTGGAACTCCATCACGATGCCGGTGGCCACGCCCATGGCGAAGTTGATGCCGAACAGCGTGCCCCAGAACATCGTCATCCGTCGCCAGATGTCGCGCCCGGTCATCACGTAGACGCTCTCCATGATCGCGATCATGAAGGAGAGGCCCAGCGTCAGCGGGACGAACAGGAAGTGGTACATCGCCGTCAGCGCGAACTGCAGACGGGAGAGCTCGACTACGGTCATGTCCGGCATGGCGGGGGCTACCGTGTGGATTGACGGGGATTCTAGACCCATCCGTGCCGCACCGGGCGCGACCGTCGGTCGCACCCCGGCGGGTGCGCGCCAGCCCGTCCTTCGCGCCCACGGCGGGGGCGATTGATCTGGATCAATGCCGCTTCTGGACCGGCGGCCGACAATCCCGCCGCACAGACGAGGAGGGGGTCGCATGCAAGGCGTCCAGGGGACATACAACGACAAGGTGGTGCGCCAGTTCACGGTGATGACCGTGGTCTGGGGCATCGTGGGGATGGCGGTGGGGGTGCTGATCGCGGCGCAGCTGTACTGGCCGGCCCTGAACTTCGACCTGCCGTGGCTCAGCTACGGCCGGCTGCGGCCGCTGCACACCAACGCGGTGATCTTCGCGTTCGGGGGCTGCGCGCTTTTCGCCACCAGCCTGCACGTGGTGCAGCGGACCTGCCATGTGCGGCTGCTGTCGGACCGGCTGGCCGCGTTTGTGTTCTGGGGTTGGCAACTGGTTATCGTGGCGGCGGCGGTCACGCTGCCGCTAGGGCTGACGCAGGGCAAGGAATACGCAGAACTGGAATGGCCCATCGACATCCTGATCACCGTCGTGTGGGTGGCGTACGCGGTGCTCTTCTTCGGCACCATCGCCAAGCGGCAGGTGAAGCACATCTACGTGGCCAACTGGTTCTACGGCTCTTTCATCATCGCCGTGGCGCTGCTGCACATCGTCAACAGCATGGCCATCCCGGTGGGCCCGACCAAGTCGTACCCGGTATACAGCGGCGCCGTGGATGCCATGGTGCAGTGGTGGTACGGCCACAACGCGGTGGGCTTCTTCCTGACCGCCGGCTTCCTGGGAATGATGTATTACTTCGTCCCCAAGCAGGCCGGGCGGCCGGTGTACTCCTACCGCCTGTCGATCGTGCATTTCTGGGCCCTGATCGCCGTGTACATGTGGGCCGGCCCGCACCACCTGCATTACACCGCGTTGCCGGACTGGGCGCAGAGCCTGGGCATGGTGTTCTCGCTGGTCCTGCTGGCGCCCAGCTGGGGCGGTGCCATCAACGGCATCCTCACGCTGTCGGGCGTGTGGCACAAGCTGCGCACCGACCCGATCCTCAAGTTCCTGATCGTCTCGCTCTCGTTCTACATGATGAGCACGTTCGAGGGGCCGATGATGTCGATCAAGACGGTCAACTCGCTGAGCCACTACACCGACTGGACCGTGGGCCACGTGCATGCCGGCGCACTGGGCTGGGTGGCGATGATCTCGGTGGGTGCGGTCTACGCCATGCTGCCGCGTCTGCTGGGTGGCGAGCGGATGTACTCCATCAAGGCCATCGATACCCACTTCTGGATGCACACCCTCGGCGTGGTGCTCTACATCGCCTCGATGTGGATCGCCGGCGTGATGCAGGGCCTGATGTGGCGCGCCACCAACGATGACGGCACGTTGACCTACAGCTTCGTCGAATCCCTCAACGCGACCTATCCCTATTACCTGATCCGGCTGTGCGGCGGACTGCTGGCGCTGGGTGGCATGTGCGTGATGGCCTGGAACATGGCCAAGACGTTCCAGGCCGCCCGGTCGACGGCGCCGCAGCCGGTGCTGGCGCCCGACGTTTCCGAAGCCCGCGCCTGAGGACATGACATGAGCAACGGAAATCCCCACGAGAAGATCGAAAAGAACGTTGGCCTGATGGCGGTGCTGATCGCGGTGGCGGTGTCGTTCGGCGGCCTGGCCGAGATCGTGCCGCTGATGTACCAGGCCGAGGCCATCCAGCCGCTGGAAGGCGTCAAGCCCTACCCCGCGCTGCAGCTGGCTGGCCGCGACGTCTACGTGCGCGAGGGCTGCTACAACTGCCATTCTCAGATGGTGCGCACGCTGCGTTTCGAAAGCGAGCGCTACGGCCACTACTCGCTGGCAGGCGAGTCGGTCTACGACCGCCCGTTCCAGTGGGGCAGCAAGCGCACCGGGCCGGACCTGGCACGCGTGGGCGGCCGCTACTCCGACGACTGGCACCGGGTGCACATGATCAATCCGCGCGACGTCGTGCCGGAATCCAACATGCCCGGCTTCCCCTGGCTGGCGAAGAACGCGGTGGACGGCGGGCAGGTCACCGACCGCATGCGCGCGCTGAAGAAACTCGGCGATCCCTACAGCGATGAGGAGATCGCCAACGCCGCGGGCGCCGTGGCCGGCAAGAGCGAACTGGATGCCGTGGTCGCCTACCTGCAGGCGCTGGGCAAGCAAGCACCGAGGGGGGGCTGAGCCATGGTGTCGGGCATCGTGACGGCGGTACTGCTGGTGTTGTTCGTGGCGGGCTGGATCTGGGCCTGGAGCCCGCGCCGCAAGAAGGATTTCGAGGATGCGGCGCGACTGCCGCTGGGCGAGGCCGGGGAGAAGGGCGAATGAGCGCCGCATGGACATGGTTCATCATCGCGCTGGTCGCGCTGAACATCCTGGGCTGCGTCTGGCTGCTGTGGTGGACCGCGCGCCGACGCCCCGGCGATCCCGCACCCGAAGACACCTCGCACGTGTGGGACGGCGACCTGACCGAATACAACAAGCCGCTGCCGCGCTGGTGGATCAACCTGTTCTACCTGACCATCGTGTTCGCGGTCGGATACCTCGCCTGGTATGGCGGGCTGGGGGCGATCCCGGGCTACGGCAAGTGGAGTTCGGCGGGCGAGCACGCGCAACAGAAAGCCAGGGATGACGGCAGGCTGGAGGCCACGTTCAAGCCGTACGCGCAGCAGCCCCTCGATACGCTGGCGCAGGACCCGAAGGCGCTGGCTCTGGGCCGCTCGATCTTCAACAACACGTGTGCGACCTGCCACGGTTCGTCGGCGCAGGGCGCAGTGGGCTACCCCAACCTCCGCGACGACATCTGGCACTGGGGCGGCGCGCCCGAGCAGGTGCTGCAGACCGTCCTCGACGGCCGCGAAGGCGTCATGCCCGAGTGGGGCACCGCCTTGACGAGCATGGGGGGCCCGGATGCGGTCGACTACACCATCGCCTACGTCAACACGCTGTCCAACCCGGAAAGCCTGCACAACAACTTCATGGCCTCGCAGGGCAAGGCGCTCTACAACGGCCTGTGCGTGGCCTGCCACGGCGTGGACGGCAAGGGCAACCAGGAACTCGGCGCGCCCGACCTCACCGATGCCTACTGGCTGTACGGCAGCAGCAAGGAGAGCCTGCGCCAGACCATCATGCAGGGGCGGCATGGCGTGATGCCCGCGCATCGCGAGTTGCTGGGCGAAACGCGCGCACGGCTGGTCGCCGCCTATGTGTGGTCGCTGTCGCACGACAAGCCTCCCGGCACGGCAGGCGCGGCGAGATGACCGATTTCAGCCAACCCCGGCTGGACCACCCGCCCCGGCCGCTCGCGCAGCGCATCGGGGCGGTGCTTTGGCCGAGCTTCTTCGCCGCGGGCGTGGCGACGATGGTGTTCTTCGCGTTCGTCGACCCGCTGACGCTGCGCGATGTGACCTTGCCCGACCTGGCGATCAGCCGGGAGCTGGGCTACACGCTGGGATTCTTCATGTTCTGGCTGGCCACGGCCTCCAGCAGCCTGTTCACCTGGATCCTGCTGCGCCCGGCCAGCCGCTTCAACCGCGCGCTGCCGCTGGACTGATCCGACCCCCATGGACATCACCGCCACCTTGCCCGTGTCGCTGCGACAAACCGTCGCTGCACCGCCGGTGGCGCGACAGCGAGCATTACGCCAGCCATGCCAGCCACGCCTGCCGAGCCACCCGTGAACCGTCGCATCCCCCTGGATGTGGTGGACGAACATGGCAACTCGTTCTACGTCAGCGAACGCAAGGTCTACCCGCGCGATGTGGCCGGCACGCTCAACCGCTTGCGCGTGGCAGCGGTGTGGTGGCTGCTGGGCATGTACTACGTGTTCCCCTGGCTGCGCTGGGACGACCGCCAGGCGGTGCTGTTCGACCTGCCGGCGCGCAAGTTCCACGTGTTCGGCCTGGTGTTCTGGCCGCAGGATTTCCTGCTGCTGGCCGTGCTGCTGATCATCGCGGCGATGGCGCTGTTCTTCTTCACCGCGCTGGCCGGCCGCCTGTGGTGCGGCTACGCCTGCCCGCAGACGGTGTGGACGGAAGTGTTCCTGTGGATGGAGCGCTGGACGGAAGGCGACCGCAGCGCGCGCATCAAGCTGGATGCGGCGCCGTGGAGTGCGCACAAACTGCTGCGCAAGGGTGGCAAGCACGTGCTGTGGGCGCTGTTCGCGCTGTGGACAGGCTTCACCTTCGTCGGCTTCTTCACCCCCATCCTCGACCTGGGGGCACGCCTCTGGCCGTTCGCCTGGGGCGGCTGGGAAACCTTCTGGGTCTTCTTCTACGCGCTGGCCACGTGGGGCTTCGCCGGTTTCCTGCGCGAACAGGTCTGCAAGTACATGTGCCCGTATGCGCGGTTCCAGAGCGCGATGTTCGACCGCAACACGCTGATCATCGCCTATGACCCCATGCGCGGCGAACCGCGCGGTCCGCGCAAGCGCGGCCTGGGCAGCGTGCTGGAACGCGCGCGCGGCCTGCTCGACCAGGTCACCGCCTACGACTACGTGGTGCGTGCCAACGCGCATCCCAGCGTCGCCGACGAGCGCCTGGGCGCGCGCGGCACCATCACCTTCGCCGGCGCCGGCGCGGTGGTCGAACCGCTGCCGAAATTCGTCCCGGAACAGTTGGGCGACTGCATCGACTGCACGATCTGCGTGCAGGTCTGCCCCACCGGCATCGATATCCGCAACGGCCTGCAGTACGAGTGCATCGCCTGCGGCGCGTGCATCGACGCCTGCGACGACGTGATGGGCAGGATGGGCTACCCGAAAGGACTGATCCGCTACACCACCCAGAACGCCATCGATGGCAGGCCATCGCGCGTGCTGCGTCCGCGCATCTTCCTGTATGGCGTGCTCCTGCTGGCGCTGGGGGTCGGCTGGGCATGGGGAGCGACGCATCGCAGCGAACTGATCGCCGAAGTGCTGCGCGACCGCAATGCGCTGTACCGCGATGTCGGCGGCGGCGCCATCGAGAACGACTACACGCTCAAGCTGGTCAACAAGGACCAGCAGCGCCACGACTACCGCATCACCCTCGGGGCCGCGACGCCCGGCATCCGCCTGCGCGGCGGCGACCTGCGCGTGCCGGCTGGGCCGGAGCAGGTACTTTCCGTGCCGCTGACGGTCACCGCGCCTGCGAACGTGCGGGGGCGCCACGCCATCACCGTGCGTGTCCGGCGCGAGAGCGGCGGTGAGGAAAAGACCATTGAAAGCAGTTACTTCGGGCCGACGCCATGACCATGACCACCAGCAGCTCCGCCCCCACCGCTCGTCCCTCGTGGCGCGAACCCATGCTGTGGCTGGTGTTCGGGCTGCCCCTGGCCTCCATCGTCGCCGGCGTGGGACTGGTGATCGTGGCCGTGCGCGCGGGTGGTGCCGACAGCGTGACCGACCAGGTGCAGCGCGTGGCGCAGATCCAGACCACCGACATGGGCCCGGACCAGCGTGCGCAGGCGATGAACCTCAGTGCGATCGTGCGGCTTGAGTCGGGGCGCATCGATGTGGTGCCGGTCACCGGCAACCTCGGCACGGGTGCGTTGCGGCTCACCCTGGCGCATCCTGCGCAGGCCGCCGAGGACCGGCAGCTGACGCTGGTACGTACCGCGACCGGCTGGTCGGTGGACGGCGTCCTCGATGCCGGCCACGACTGGAACGTGCAGGTCGCCGACGATGTTGGCCGATGGCGCCTGCGTGGGCGCTTGCAGAAGAACACCCAGGCGGTCCGCCTTGCGCCATCGCAGGCGCGTGACTAGGCCACCGGCATGGACATGGCCATCGCCTGCTGCCATCACTGCGGGGAGCCCGTCCCCCGGAGGGCGACGTCCGTCCGCGAAGATGCAACGACGCACGTTTACTGCTGCGAAGGATGCGCCGCGGCGGCAACGTGGATCGAACAGTCCGACCTGGGCAGCTATTACCGCCTGCGCAGCAGCACCGCCAATCGCGTGCAGGCCGACGCGGCGGACATGCAGGACTGGGACCGCACCGAACTGCTGGACGAACACGCGCGTGTCGTCGCCGGCGGCCGCGAGATCGTGCTGCTGACCGATGGCATGCGCTGCGCCGCGTGCGCGTGGCTGATCGATCGGGCGCTGGCGCGGGAACCGGGCGTGCTGGACACCACGGCCAACGCGGTGACCGGCCGCATCCGCATCGCCTGGGATCCTTCACGCGCATCGCTGTCCTCATTACTGCAACGGCTGGCGATGCTCGGCTACCGCGCCTACCTGGCCACCGGTGAAGCGCGCGAACAGGCGCGCCTGAGCGAGCGCAGGCGCTGGTTGCTGCGACTGGGCGTGGCCGGGCTGGGTTCGCTGCAGGCGATGATGCTGGCCGAGGCGCTGTACCTGGATGTCAACGCGACGATGCCGCTGCCCACGCGCGACCTGTTCCGCTGGCTGACGTTCCTGGTCAGCACGCCGGTGGTGTTCTACAGCGGCTGGCCCTTCCTGTCGGGGATGGCGCGCGAACTGCGTGCGCGTCACGTGGGCATGGACACGTTGATCGCCGGCTCCACGCTGCTGGCCTATTTCGCCAGCCTGGTGGAGACGGTCCGCGGCGGCACCCATGTCTGGTACGACGCGGCGGTGATGTTCGTGTTCCTGCTGCTGGCTGCACGCATGCTGGAGCAGCGCGCGCGCCACATCGCCACCGCGCAGGTCGATGCGCTGGCACGCGCGCAGCCCGTGTTCGCCACCCGTGAGCGCGCAGACGGCACGCGCGAAACGGTACCCCCGTCGGCGTTGCGCATCGGCGACACCGTCTGCGTGGCGGCGGGCGATGGCGTGCCGGCCGACGGCACGCTGCTGGACAGCCAGGCGGTGTTCGAGGAAGCGCTCCTGACCGGTGAGTCGCATCCTGTGGTGCGGCACCAGGGCGAGCCGGTCTATGCCGGCACCACGTGCCGCGAGCGGCCGGCACGGTTGCGCGTCGGCGCCACCGGCCCGGCCACGCGGTTGTCGCAGCTGGCCACGCTGGTGGAACAGGCGCAGGCGCATCGCCCACCGCTCGCCCGGACGGCGGATCGCGTGGGCCGCTATTTCGTGGTGACGCTGCTGGTGCTGGCCGTGCTCGTCTACGCGGGTTGGCGCATCGTCGCACCGGAGCGCGCCTTCGAAGTGACGCTGGCCCTGCTGGTCATCAGCTGCCCGTGCGCGCTGTCGCTGTCGGTGCCTGCCGTGCTGGCGGCCGCGCACGGCGCGCTGGCCCGGCGCGGGGTGCTGGCCACCCGACCGGAAGCCCTGGACACATTGGCGCGTGCAACCGACATCGTGTTCGACAAGACGGGCACGTTGACCGATGGCGCGCCTTCGCGCGTCTCGGTCGATCGATTGGCGGGTATCGATGAAGCCGCCGCGCTCACCATCGCGGCGGCACTGGAAAAAGACAGCGGCCATCCCTTGGCGGCGGCGTTTGCTGACATCGCGGTGCAGCGGACCGCGGTTTCGGTGACCACGGTCAGTGGCCTCGGCGTGCAGGGCCACGTGGATGGGCGGCTCTGGCGGCTCGGTCGCGCCGACTGGGCCGCGGGTCGGGGGGACGACGGCGCTGTGTGGCTGGGCGATGGCACGCAGGCCATCGCGCGCTTCCAGGTGAGCGAGCGCCCGCGCGCGGACGCGGCCCCGGCGCTGGCGGCCCTGCGTGCCCAGGGCCTGCGCATCCATCTGGCCAGCGGCGATGGCGAAGGGGCGGTGCAACGGCTGGCGCATGCACTGGACATCGGTGACGCGCATGCGCGCCAGTCGCCGCTGGACAAGCTGGCGCTGGTGAAGCGCCTGCAGGCAGAAGGCCGCATCGTCGCGATGGTGGGGGACGGGCTGAACGATGCACCGGTGCTCGCCGGTGCGGATGTTTCCATCGCCATGGGGGAAGGTGCACCGCTGGCGCAGCGCGCCGCCGACCTGGTGACCCTGCGCCCCAGCCTGCTGCGCATCGCCGATGCCGTACACGTGGCCCGCACGTCACGCCGGCTGGTCGCGCAGAACCTGGCGTGGGCGATCGGCTACAACGTGCTGGCGCTGCCGCTGGCCGCCGCGGGCATGGTGACGCCGTGGATCGCTGCCCTCGGCATGGCGGTATCCTCATTGGCCGTCACCCTCAACGCGCTGCGTCTTGCGCGGGATGGAGAAACGATCACCGCATGAACATCCTGCTGCTGCTGTTGCCGATCAGCCTGCTGCTCCTGGGCGCTGCCATCGCCGCGTTCGCCTGGGCCGTGCGCAAGGGCCAGTTCGACGACCTGGATACGCCGGCGCTGGACATCCTGGACGACGCGCCGCCTGCCCCGCCGCGCGCGCGGAAGAGCGACGGCGATGCCGGCTGACACGCCTGTGCTGGTGGCGGCACTGCTGGCCGGGCTGGTCGGTAGCACGCATTGCGCGGTGATGTGCGGCGGCATCGCCACGGGTTTCTCGGCACTCTCCGCGCGGCAGGGCTGGCCGCATGCGCTGCAGCTCAACCTGGGCCGGGTCGCGGGTTACGCGCTGGCGGGTGGGCTGGTAGGCGCATTCGGTGGCGGGCTGCTGATGCTGTTCCGCCACGATGCCGTCGCACTGGCGATGCGCGTGGGTGTCGGACTGGCGCTGGTGCTGCTTGCGTTGCGCCTGCTGGACCGGAAGGGGCGGCTTGATGTCGTCGCCCGGCCCGGCGCAAAGCTGTGGCACGCATTGCGCCCGCTGCATGCACGCGTACTGCCTGCGGACACCGTGCCACGCCGCCTGCTTGCAGGGGCCTTGTGGGGCTGGCTGCCCTGCGGCCTGAGTATCAGCGTGCTCACGGTCGCCTGGCTGCAGGCCAATCCGCGAGATGCGGCCTTGACGATGGCCGCCTTCGGCCTGGGTACGCTGCCGCTGATGGTGCCGCTGACGTGGTCCGGCGCGCGCCTGGGCCGACTCTGGCAGCGGACGTCCCTGCGCGCGTTCGCCGCCTCGGTGGTGATGCTGGCGGGCGTGCTGACCATCGCCTCGCCATGGTTGATGCAGCAACCCGCGCTGCACGGCATCCTTGCCGCCCTTGGATGTCGTACGTTGCCTGCATGAGCCTGATTGTCTGCGCAACGCCCCACTCCCCGGCGGCAACCCCATGAGCGCCGCACCTGGTTCCAACGGAGCGCGCACGGCCGCCGGGCAACTGGCGGGGCTTGGGCACGCCGCACGCGGCCGCCTGCGCGCGGCCAGCGCACTGGCCGTGCTGTCCGGCGTACTGCTGATACCGCAGGCCGCCCTCATCGCCTCGGCCGTGCAGCAGGTCTTCATCGACGGCGTGGCGCCTGGCCATGTCGCGATGTCGCTGTGGGGGCTGCTAGCCATCCTGCTGCTCCGCGCCGGACTGGGCTGGGCGGGTCGGCGGCTGGCCGACCGGGCGGTGGAACGCATCCGCGTGGATCTTCGCGCGCGCATCGCGCGGCGGCTGGTCGCGCGTGGGCCCTACTGGGTGCGTTCGCAGCAGAGCGGCGCGCTGGCCGAGCGCATGGGCACCCACGTCGACGCGCTGGAAGGCTACTTCGGCGGCTTCCTCCCCGTACGCGCCGAAGTGGTGTGGGTGCCGCTGGCGATCCTGGTGGCGGCGTTCTCGGTGGACCGCACGGTGGGCGCCATCCTGCTGCTGACACTGCCCCTAGCGCCGGTGTTCATGATGCTGGTGGGGTACGGCGCGGAAGCGGCCAGTCGCCAGCAGTTGCAGGCGCTGTCGCGGATGGGCGGGCATTTCGCCGACCGCCTGCGCGGGCTCGGGCTCATTCGCCTGTATGGCCAGGGCGAGAACGAACTGTGCGGCATCGAAGCCGCGGCCGAAGGCCTGCGCGTACGCAGCCTGAAGGTGCTGCGCATCGCCTTCCTGTCATCGGCGGTGCTGGAGTTCTTCGCGTCGCTCAGCGTGGCGATGGTCGCGTTGTACCTGGGGCTCACCTATCTGGGCATGCTCGACCTGCGCGCGTCGCCGCTGACGTTGGGCGCAGGCGTGTTCTGCCTGCTGCTGGCGCCTGAATTCCATGCGCCGTTGCGCCGGCTGGCGACGCACTACCACGACCGCGCAGCCGCACTGGCGGCGGTGGACGAGATCACGGCGGTGCTGGGCGATCTGGACGAGACCGTGCCTGGCGATGCGTCCACGACCGCGACCCTTGTCGTGGGCAGCACCACGGACGACATCGGCGCGCCGCTCATCTCGGTCCGTGGCCTGCGCGTGCGACACGCCGCGGCGATGCCGCCGGTGATCCAGGCATTGGACCTGACACTACGCCGCGGCGACCACATCGCCCTCGCCGGCCCCAGCGGCGGCGGCAAGAGCACGCTGCTGGAAGCACTGGCGGGCTGGCTGCCGATCAAGGACGGCACCATCGAGCGCGCGCACGGCCTGCGCATTGGTTACGCGCCGCAACGGCCTTTCCTGTTTGCCGGCAGCCTGGCCGACAACCTGCGCCTGGCGCGGCCGGACGCGAGCGACCTCGACCTCCGTCGCGCCGCCGAGGCGGCGCAGGTGCTGCGCTTTGCCGATCGCCTGCCGGAGGGACTGGACACGGTGATCGGTGAGCGGGGTTTCGGCCTGTCGGGAGGCGAGGCGCGCCGCATCGCGTTGGCGCGCGTGTTCCTGCGCGACCCGGACGTGCTGCTGCTTGACGAACCCACCGCCTTCCTCGACGCCGACACCGAAGCGGCGGTGCTGCGCGCGATCATCGCGTTCGCACAGGGCCGCGCCTTGCTGATGGCCACGCACGGTCGTACGGCGATGGCGTCGATGCAGCAGGTGTACCGGCTGCGGGATGGGCGCCTGCGCGCGGAGGACGCGGCATGAGCCTTCCCGACGACCTGAGCGGCGCCTCGCTCCGTTGCGTGTTCCAGCGGCATCGGCGCCTGATCGTGCTGACGGTGGCACTGCTGCTGTTGACGCTGCTGGCCGGCACGGGCCTGCTGGGCCTGTCAGGCCACTTCCTCACCGCCGCCTCGCTGGCGGGCGCGGGGGCGATGGGGTTCAACTTCTTCGGGCCATCGGCGGGCATCCGTGCTTTGACGTTCGTGCGCATCCTGTCGCGCTACGCCGAAAAGCTGCTGGGCCACGACGCCACCCTGCGCGTGGCGCGCGACCTGCGCGTGTGGTTCTTCCGCCGTGCCCTGCCACGGGCACCGCTGGGCCTGGGGCGCCTCCGCATCGGCGATCTCATGGCACGGCTGGTGGCGGACATCGAGGCCGTCGACGGCCTGCTGGTGCGCGCCATCGGTCCGCTGCTGGCTTTGCTGATGCTGGCGCTGGTGGCCGTGGGCGTCGCGCTTTCACTGCTGCCGTCGGCCGGCGTGCTGCTGCTTGGCGTGCTGTTCCTGCTGGGCGGCGCCATCCCGTGGATCACCTCGCGCGGTGTCGCGACGCTGGAAGAGGATCGCGCCACGGCACGGTCGGACCTGCGTGCCGCCGTGCAGGAAGGCATCGAGGGCGCCACCGACCTGGCCGCGATGGACGCCACCGCCGCGTGGCTGCAGGCCCTGGATGCACGCAGTCGTGCCGTCGCCAC
Organism: Pseudoxanthomonas sp. SL93; assembly: GCF_026625825.1. Lineage (NCBI taxonomy): Bacteria > Pseudomonadati > Pseudomonadota > Gammaproteobacteria > Lysobacterales > Lysobacteraceae > Pseudoxanthomonas > Pseudoxanthomonas sp. SL93. The sequence continues at coordinate 2,513,051 of NZ_CP113065.1, forward strand.
GTGGGAGGACCGCCGCAAGCGGCGGCTCGCCGCCGGCAACGCGGCGCATGCCGGCGTCACTGCACTCGCATTGCCGGCGATGCTGTGGCTGTTGCTGTCCGCCGCGCATGAGGGACGCATCGCTGCCGCCACGGCGGGCGGCCTGTTCTTCATGAGCCTGGCCGTGCTGGAAGCGGCCGCGGGCATCGCACTGGCATGGCAGTCCTGGCGGGCCACGACCGCGTCGGCGCGGCGACTGGAGGACATCACGCAGCCGGGGGACGACAGCACCGAGGCCACGGGCGGGGCGGCACCCTCGCGGCACGGCGAACTGGAGTTGCGCGACGTGTCCTTCCACTGGCCAGGCAGCACGCGGCAGGTGCTGGAAGGCGCGCAGTTGCGGGTCGGTGCGGGCGAGCGCGTCGTCATCTACGGCGACAGTGGCGAAGGCAAGTCCTCGCTGCTGGCGCTGGTGCTGCGCCTGTGCGACCCGCAGGCGGGCAGCGTGCGGTTCGATGGTGACGACCTGCGCACGCTCGATGCCGCGCAGTGGCACGCCCGCATCACCTGGCTGCCGCAGGACGCGCCGGTGTTTTCCGGCAGCGTGCGCGAGAACCTGCAACTGGGCGACCCGCAGGCCCCCGATGCACGCCTCTGGCAGGTATTGGAACAGGTACGCCTGGACACGCGGTTCCGCGAGACGGACCTGGGGCTGGACACATGGGTCGGCGAGAGCGGGGCCACGCTGTCGGCCGGACAGTCGCGGCGACTGGCGCTGGCGCGCGCGCTGCTGCGGGACGCGCCGCTGCTGTTGCTGGATGAACCCACCGAGGGACTGGACCACGACACCGCGGACGCGCTGATGCAGGACATGGCCACGGCCTGCGAAGGCCGCAGCGTACTGATCATCAGCCACGACACCCTGCCGGACGGCGTCGTGCATGCGCGCTACCGGCTGCGCGACGGCACGCTGCAGCGGATCCAAGCACCCGCGGAATGAGCGGACAGTGGCACCCTTGGACCGCTTTATGCGTGATCAAGGGCAATCGCTCGGAGCATGTGGCGCATGCCGACCTACCAGGCCCCCGGGGTGTATATCGATGAGGCCGGGCGCCGGCCGGGCATGCCGTCGGCCGCGCCCGCGACGTTGTTCGTCTGCGACACCCTGCAGGATGATGAAACGCACATCGTGCGGGTCGCCGGCATGGCGGACTATGCCGCGCAGTGGGGCAGCCCCGACACACACCTGGTCGGGCGCGCCCTCCGGCATTTCTTCGCCAACGGCGGGCACACGGCCCACGTACTGCGGCTGGCGAAGGACGAAGACGGCGTTGCCGCGGCCATCGCATCCGCGCTCGCGGCCGGAGGCGCACTGGAGACGGCGAGCTTCACCCTGCTCTGCGCACCGGGCCTGGCCGACCTGCCTGCACTGAAGGCCCTGCAGCAATGGTGCGCCGCGCGCGACGCGTTCCTGCTGATCGACGCGCCGCGTGACGCCAGCCACGATGCCGTGCTCGCCCATGCCGATGCGCTGGCCGGCGAAGACGCCTCGCACTCCGCGCTCTACCACCCCTGGCTGCGCGACGCGCGCGGCGCCTGTCCGCCATGCGGCGCCCTTGCCGGGCTGTACACGCGCAACGATGCCGCGCATGGCCCGTGGAAGGCGCCGGCGGGCACCGACGCGGACCTGCGCGGCGTACTGGGCGTGCAGGTGATGCTGTCCGACCAGGAGATCACCCGCCTCAACCCGCGGGCGGTCAATGCGATCCGCTGGGGCCGCAGCAGCGTGATCGCGTGGAGTGCACGCACGCTGGCGGGCCAGGACGGCAACGCGTCGGCATTCAAGTACGTTTCCGTGCGCCGCCTGGCCTCGCACCTGCAGCTGACGCTGCGGCATGACCTGGCGTGGGTGGCGTTCGAATCCAACACGCCGGCCCTGTGGGCACGGGTCGCGTCGCACGCGGAGCGCGTGCTGCAGGGGCTGTTCCTGGAGGGCGCATTCCGCGGTACCCGGCCGCGCGACGCCTACGTGGTCCGCTGTGGCAGCGATACCCTGACCGCCGACGACATCGCCCACGGCCGGGTCCATCTGCTGGTCGGATTCGCCCCGCTCAAGCCCAGCGAATTCGTGATGCTGCGCATCACGCTGCAGGCCGCGGACGCCACCTGAGTGATTCGGCTTACGCGCGCGCTTCCGCCAGCGCGTCGAGGCGTGCGCGGTCGAGCAGGCGCACGTGGTGGGGATCATCGGTGGCGATGCTGCCTTCCTGGCGCAGGCGGGTGAAGCTGCGGCTGACGGTTTCCACGGTCAGCCCCAGGTAGTCGGCGATGTCGGTGCGGGTCATCGGCAGGATCACCTCGCTGTCGTCCTGCCCCTGGCGTCGGCGGCGCATCGCCATGTCCACCAGGAAACCCGCCAGCCGCTCCATGGGATTGAGCCGCGCAAGCGACATCAGGTTGCCGCGGGTGGCATCCAGCTCCACGCAGGCGCGTTCCAGCAGTTCGCGCTCCAGCTGCGGATGGTCGCTGCACAGCGTGCGCATGTCGGACATCGAGAACGCGCAGACCGTGCTGTCGATGATGGCTTCGATGCTGTGGCGGTAGTGCGAGGCGCCGCTGAAGCCGATGAAGTCGCCCGGCATCAGGAACCCCGCCACCAGGCGGCGGCCATCCGGCAGCAGGCGCATGCGGCGCAGCGCACCCCTCGTGACCGTGAAAACGCCGCGCCGGGCCTCGCCCTCGCGCACCAGCAACTCACCGGCGCGCAGCCGCATGTCGTCTGCCAGGGCTTCCAGTTCGCGTGCGTTTTCCAGGGGCAGGGCCGCGCAGACGGCCAGATGGCGGACCAGGCAGCCGGTGCAGCCGCGCGCATTGGCCTGGCAGGCGGGGGGGTCAGCCAACGCCTCCGCAGGCACCGGCACGCCGTTCTGGCGGAGGATGCGGAAGCTCATGAGGGGCGCGGGAAGGATCGCATTCAGCGGGCATCATACGCCCGCGTCTCCACCCCCATCGCCGGCATCGACCTGAACCGTCGGTCCGGGCGCCAAGGAATTTCCCCCATTCAGGCGGCGGATCGGTTACAGTGCGCGCCGCTTGCCAGCGGCCGTTCGTTTCCCCATGGTCCGCCGGCGCCGGGATGTCCAATCGACCTCCCGCGCCCGCCCGCTCCGACTTCTTTCGTTGCGCAAGCCCGGATCCGCCGTTTTGGCGACTCCGCACCCCTTCTCGCAGCGCGGTTTCAGGGAACGCTTCGAGTCACGGTCATTCCGCATTCCGCGTGTCGAACGCTGCCGCACAGTTCCTGTGCCGGCGTCGCGCGTGTGTCCGGCCGGCCGACTTTGGAGCTTCAACAATGACGTTTGAAAACCTTGGCCTGGCGCCTGCCCTCCTGCGTGCGCTGGACGAACAGGGCTACACCCAGCCCACCCCCATCCAGGAACAGGCCATTCCGCTGGCCCTGGCAGGCCACGACCTGCTGGCCGGCGCCCAGACCGGCACCGGCAAGACGGCCGCGTTCGGCCTGCCGCTGATCCAGTACCTGGCCACCACCCCGCAGGAAGTCGCCGCCCGCGGCCCGCGCAAGCCGCGCGCGCTGGTGCTGACCCCCACCCGCGAACTGGCCGTGCAGGTGCACGACAGCCTGCGTGGCTACGGCAAGTACCTGCGCATTCCCAGCACCACCATCTACGGCGGCGTCGGCATGGGCAACCAGCTGGATGCGCTCCGCCGTGGCGTGGACATGGTGATCGCCTGCCCGGGCCGGCTGATCGACCATATCGAACGCCGCAGCATCGACCTGTCCGGCATCGAGATGCTGGTGCTGGACGAAGCCGACCGCATGCTGGACATGGGCTTCCTGCCGTCCATCAAGCGCATCCTGGCCAAGCTGCCCAAGCAGAACCGCCAGACCATGCTGTTCTCCGCCACGTTCGCCGAGCCGATCCGCGAACTGGCCATGGAGTTCATGCGTGATCCCAAGCAGATCCAGGTCACGCCGAAGAACACCGTGGCCGAGACCATCACCCACCGCGTCCACCCGGTCGACGGCAGCCGCAAGCGCGACCTGCTGCTGCACCTGCTGGCCAAGGACAGCCGCCTGCAGACGCTGGTGTTCGCCCGCACCAAGCACGGCAGCGACAAGCTGGCGATGTTCCTGGACAAGAGCGGCATCAAGACCGCGGCGATCCACGGCAACAAGTCGCAGGGCGCCCGCCAGCGCGCGCTCAACGACTTCAAGGCCGGCCGCATCAACGTGCTGGTGGCCACCGACATCGCCGCGCGCGGCATCGACATCGACCAGCTGCCGCAGGTGATCAACTTCGACCTGCCGATGGTGGCCGAGGACTACGTGCACCGCATCGGCCGTACCGGCCGCAATGGTTCGACGGGCGAAGCGATCTCGCTGGTCGCCCAGGACGAAGCCAAGTACCTGCGCGCCATCGTGCGCATGCTGGGCCGCGACGTGGACCTTCGTGACGTGCCGGGCTTCGAGCCGCAGACGCCGATCCGCTGGGGCAACAGCGCACCGGGCAAGGCCGAGCAACCCGGCGGCGACCATGCCCCGCGCCGCACGTCCGCGCAGAAGCATGCCCGACGCCCGCACAGTGAGGCCCCGCGCCATGCCCATGCCGGCCCGAAGAAGCACGGCAGTGGCCCGCGCCGCGAAGGCGACCGTCGCCCTGCCGGCGCCCGCCAGGGCCAGGCGCGTCCTGCCCGCTGAGCTGATCCGTGCGGCGCCGTCACCGGCGCCGCACGTTTGTTTCCACGCCCTCTAGAATCCCCCCATGGATATCTTCAAGGTCTTCACCCTGGAAGCCGCCCACCGGCTGCCCAACGTGCCCGAAGGGCACAAGTGCGCGCGCCTGCACGGGCATTCGTTCCGCATCGAACTGCACCTGAGCGGTGAACTCGACCCGCATACGGGCTGGGTGATGGACTTCGCCGACGTCAAGGCCGCCTTCAAGCCGATCTACGACCGGCTGGACCATCACTACCTCAACGACATCCCCGGCCTGGAAAACCCGACCAGCGAGCGCATCGCCGCCTGGATCTGGGAACAGGCCAAGCCCGTGCTGCCGCTGCTGAGCGAAGTCGTGGTGCACGAGACCTGCACGGCAGGCAGCCGTTACCGGGGCTGACCATCACGGGGCTGTGTGGGAGCGACGTCAGTCGCGATGACGCCATCGCGGCGGTCGATCGCGACTGACGTCGCTCCCACAGCGCCGCAGCGGGACCCATACAAGCGTTTGATTTTAAACGAACCCTGACCGTTCGTCGGCAAACCATACGGCTGTTATTGCACTGCAACATTTTCAGGGGTATGCTGCGTCGCAACAAATGGGAAATCCCCTCAGGAGTACGCCATGACCACCCAATTCAACGAAAGCTTCAGCCAGTTCACGCACCAGTTCGCCGCCGCTGCCTCGCGCGCCAACCGCCTGGCCCTGGAAAGCGCCGAGACCGTGTTCGGCGTGCAGCTGAAGACCTTCGAGAAGAACATCGACGCCACCACCGCCTTCTTCGGCGAGCTGGCCGAGACCCGCGACCTGGACGGTTACAAGAACCTGTGGCCGAAGGGCCTGCAGGTGGCCAAGGACAACGCCGAGCGCGTCGTCGCCGCCAGCCAGGAAGTGTTCGGCCTGAGCCTGAAGACCGGTGAGGCGTTCGGCCAGCTGGTGAAGACGCAGTTCGAAAGCGCGACCGACAACGTCCAGGCCTCCGTGGCCAAGGCGACCAAGGCCGCCAAGGGCAAGTAATCCCGCCCTGCTCCAACGCTTATTGCGCGGCTCCCCCTCCCTCCGCGCAGCCCGACCCGGCAGCACCTCCACGCTGCCGGGTTTTTTATTGCCGCGCCGCGCCGCGCCCACTGGAATCGTCAGCGGTGGGAACATCGAACGCGTCGCAACGCGTCCATCAGGTGAACGGCACCGCTTCCGAGCAGCCGCGACAGACACTCCGCGCCGCCAAGAACGCACGCGCGCCCTACGGCGGCGACAGATACGTCGCCAGATCCACCGCGCCCGCCTCCGGCGCATGCGGCAGCCTGCCCCAGCACGCCACCGGCATGCGCGCGGACAACAGCGCGAAGTTCTCGTCGCGGCGCTCCATCTGCGGGTCGACTTCGTTGGCGATCCAGCCCACCAGCCTCGCGCCGTCGGCCTGGATGGCGCGCGCGCTGAGCCGCGCATGGTTGATGCAGCCCAGCCGCATGCCGACCACCAGCACCACCGGCAGGTCCAGCGCCTCGACCAGATGGCGCTGGTCCAGCGTGGCGGTCAACGGCGCCGCCCAGCCGCCCACGCCCTCGACCAGCACGAGATCGGCACTGCCGCGCAGCCGCTCGAACGCCACCTGCAACGGCGCCAGTTGCACGTCCACGCCCGCCTCCCGTGCGGCGATCTCGGGCGCCAGGGGGGCCGGCAGGGCGAACGGATTGAGGTCGGCATAGGCCGGCACCGGCTGGCTGGCGGCCTGCAGTGCCAGTGCGTCGTCGTTGCGCCACCCGTCGCCGGTCAGCACGCAGCCGCTTGCCACCGGTTTCATGCCTACCGCACGCAACCCACGCGCCCGCCATGCATGCAGCAAGGCACAGCTGGCGACCGTCTTGCCTGCACCGGTATCGGTCCCGGTGACGAAGACCCTATCCATGCGACGCCTCCCGACCACGACGCCCGGCCCAGCGCAGGTGCGAGTACCGGAACATCGCCAGCCTCGCGAAACCGGCGGCGTTCAACGCCTGCAGCAACGCGGCCACGCTGCCGGGGATTCGATCGGCGGCAATCATCCACAGGCTGGCGGCGAACGCGACGACGGCATCGATGAAGGACGCAAGCTGCGGGTTGCCATGCCCGCACGCGTTGCCGCTGTCGTCGTCCGTCTGCGTCGTGATCGTCATGTTGCCCTGCCCGTACCGGTTGGGCGGCATCATATCGGGCCGAAGCGTTCCAGCCATCCTGCCGACGGCTAAAGCGGCGCGGGAGTAGAATCCGGGGCATGTCATTCACCACACAGACCCTGTCCGGCAGCAAGCCGGAACAATACGCACAGCTGGCCGCCCAGGCCCGCGCACTGCTGCATGGCGAAAGCGACCGCATCGCCAATGCCGCCAACCTGGCTGCCCTGCTCTACCACTCGCTGCCCGACTTCAACTGGGCCGGCTTCTATTTCTTCGATGGCCGGGAATTGGTCGTAGGTCCGTTTCAGGGATTACCAGCCTGCGTGCGGATCCCGTTGGACAAGGGGGTCTGCGGAGCCGCCGCACGCACCCGCCAGACCCAGCGCGTGGACGATGTGGAAGCCTTCCCGGGCCACATCGCCTGCGATGCGGCCTCGCGTTCCGAACTCGTGGTGCCGCTCGTCCGGGGCGACACGCTGATCGGCGTGCTGGACCTCGACAGCCCGCGCGTGGCCCGCTTCGATGCGGACGACCAGCAGGGCATGGAAACCATCGCGCGCCTCTTCGTGGAGTCCCTGGAATGACAGCCGCCAAGATGCGCAACATCGGCCCCAAGTCCGCCGCCTGGCTGCGCCAGGTCGGGTTGCGCACGCAGGAAGACCTGGCCTCGGTCGGGTCGGTGGAAGCCTTCATCCGGGTCAAGCGTGCCGGCTTCCGGCCCAGCCTCAACCTGCTGTACGCCCTGGAAGGCGCGCTGCTGGATTGCCACTGGCAGCAGTTGCCGGAAGACCGCCGCGGTGAACTGATCACCGCCTACGACGCCGCTGCCGCGCTGTTGCCGCCGCCACGCGGCCGCCCCGCCGCGGGCCCCGTCACCACCACCCACACCGAGCGCGAAGAGGACAGCGGCCCGTCGCTGAACCTGTTCGATGCACGCGGTGGCGACGACGACTGAGCCCCATCGCGTATACTCGCCGCGCTTCAAGGTGACCTGCGGCCACGGCCGGAGGTTGAAACGGGAAGCCGGTGACGTGCCCGCCACAGCGGCACCATTCCGGCGCTGCCCCCGCAACGGTAAGCGAAGACAGCCACGGCATCGGCCACTGTGCGTCCAACACGCATGGGAAGGCGCCACGGCGGAGTGCCCTGCACTCGTTCGCAAGCCCGGAGACCGGCCTGGGAGTCCACTGGTTGCGATGCGGAGGGCGTCGCGGCGTGCCGCGCCGCTTGCCTGCGCTGTCCGCAACGTTTCCCTTCGTGCTGCAACTCCACCCCGATGAATGCGCGCGGGGCGCGCGATGGAGTTGTTTCCGATGCACAAGCGTTTTCCCACTTCCCACCGACTGGCGATGGCCGTCGCGCTGGCCCTTCCCTTCTCCGGGCTGGCGCAGGACGCCACCACCGAGCTCGACGAAGTCGTCGTGTCCGGCACGCGCACCGAGGTGTCGGTGCAGGACAGCCTGGTGCCTGCCCAGGTGATCAACCGCGAGGAGATCGAGCGCTCGCAGGCGCGTTCGCTCCCCGAACTGCTGAAGGGGCGCGCAGGCATCAACCTGACCAACCAGGGCGGCATGGGCAAGCTGACCACGCTGTTCCTGCGCGGGGCCGAATCGGACCACGTGCTGGTGCTGGTGGACGGCATCCGCATCGGCTCGGCGAGCGCCGGCCTGGCGTCGTTCCAGGACCTGCCCGTCGACCAGATCGATCGCATCGAGATCATCCGCGGCCCGCGCTCCAGCCTGTACGGTTCCGAAGCCATCGGCGGCGTGATCCAGATCTTCACCCGTACCGGCGGCATGGGTTTCAGCCCGCGCCTGCGCGTCGGCGCCGGCAGCCACGGCCTGCGCGAAGCCAGTGCGGGCTTCAGCCAGCACACGGAGCGCGGCTGGATCAGCGCCGATGGCGCGTACCAGGAGACCGACGGCATCAATGCCTGCCGCGGCTCCGCCGTCACCTTCCAGGGTTGCTTCGCCGACGAACCCGATGCCGATGGTTACCGCAACGTCTCGCTGTCGCTGCGCGGCGGCCTTGAGCTGGCCGACACGCTGACGCTGGAAGGGCACTTCCTCAATGCCGACGGCGACAACGAATACGACGGCAGCATCTTCGGCGGCAACGAGACCGAAACCACGCAACGCGTCGTCGGCAGCAAGCTGACGTGGACGCCGGGCGATCGCCTGAAACTGACCGCGCAGGCGGGCCGCGCGGCGGACCAGTCCGACGCCTACTTCCGTGATGCCGGCGTGCGCACCTACGTCAACACCTTCGACACGCGCCGCGACACCGCGTCGTTGCAGGCGGACTTCACCCTTGCCGAAGGCCAGCTGCTGAGTGCAGGCGGCGACTGGCAGCGGGACGAGGTGACCAGCACCACGGCGTTCACCGTCGACAGCCGCGACAACACCGGCGTGTTTGTGGAATACCAGGGCCAGTTCGGCGCGCACCAGCTGCAGGCCAGCGTCCGCAACGACGACAACGAGCAGTTCGGCAACCACACGACCGGCAGCGTTGGCTGGGGAATGGCGCTGGGCGGCGATTTCAGGCTCAACGCCAGTTACGGCACCGGCTTCAAGGCGCCCACGTTCAACGACCTGTACTACCCGTTCGGTGGCAATCCTGATCTCGAGCCGGAGGAATCCGAAAGCCTCAACGTGGGCATCGGCCAGTACGCGGATGCCTTCAGCTGGACCTTCAACGTGTACGAAACCCGCATCGACGCCCTCACCGGCTACGACAGCTTCTTCAACCTGGTGCAGGTGGATGAGGCGCGCATCCGTGGCGCGGAGTTCACCTTCGCCACCACGCTGGCGGGTTGGGACATCGCCACGCAGCTCAGCTATGCCGATCCGCGCGCCCGCGCCGATACCACGGCCGAAGGCGCTTCGAATCCCAACTACGACAACCTGTTGCCGCGCCGCGCGCCGCGGACGGGTCGCATCGACGTGGATCGCCGCTTTGGCGCGTTCCGGTTCGGCACCACGGTCAACGGCGCCAGCGCGCGCTACGACGACGCCGCCAACAACGTGCGCGTGGCGGGGTATGGCACCGTGGACCTGCGCCTGGAGTACGCCATCAGCGCCGACTGGAGCGTGCAGGCGCGCGCCACCAACGTGTTCGACCGCGATTACGAAACCATCGCCTGGTACAACCAGCCGGGTCGCGAGTACGGCATCAGCCTGCGTTATCAGCCTGCGTCGGACTGATGGCGCGGCGGTTGCCAGCGTGAAAAAGAAAGCCCGGCAACGCCGGGCTTTCTTTTTCAGGCTTGCCGGGATTGCGCGGCCCCTCACTCCCCGGGAACGTCGAACAATCCCGGCTGTGCGGCTTCATCGCGCTCACGGAATCCCGACAGGCCCACGCCCACCAGCCGGTACAGCGTGGACGCCGGCAACGCCACACGGTCGCGCAGGGCCAGCGCGATGTCGATGAATTCGTGTGCCGATGCCGGCGGCGCCTCCGGCGTGAAGCTGCGGGTGAGGATGCGGAACTGCGCCGTCTTCAGTTTCAGCACCACGGTGCGGCCGACGCGATCCGTCTTGCGCGTGGCCTCCCACGTCTTGCCGGCCAGCTGGCGGATGGGCGCCTCGAGTTCGGCCAGCGGGATGTCGGTGGCGAAGGTGTCCTCCGACGAGATCGACTGCACCGGCTGGTCCGGTTGCACCGGACGTTCGTCGATGCCGCGCGCGCGCCGGTACAGGCTGCCGCCGAAGCTGCCGAAGCGCTGCTCGAGATCGTGCTGCGCGAAGGTGCGCAGGTCGCCTACCGTGTGGATGCCCGCCGCGTTCAACTTCCCCTGCATCACCTTGCCCACGCCGGGGATGCGCTCCACTGGCAGCGGCGTCAGGAACGCCTCCACCTGGTGCGGACGCAGGACGAACTGGCCATCAGGCTTGCGCCAGTCCGACGCGATCTTCGCGAGGAACTTGTTGGGCGCCACCCCGGCCGATGCGGTCAGCGCGGTTTCCTCCCGGATCTGCGCGCGGATGGTTTCGGCGACGGCCGTCGCGGTGGGCAGGTTTGACTTCGGCGCGGTGACGTCGAGATAGGCCTCGTCAAGCGAGAGCGGTTCAACCAGATCGGTGTGGCGCAGGAAGATCTCGCGCACCTGCCGCGACACCGCCTTGTAGCGGACGAAATCCGGCGGCACGAACACCGCCTGCGGGCACAACCGCTCCGCGCGCACGGCCGGCATCGCCGAGCGCACGCCGAACACGCGTGCCTCATACGATGCCGCGCACACCACCGACCGCTCGCCGCGCCACGCCACCACCACGGGGCGGCCACGCAGCGACGGATCGTCGCGCTGTTCCACAGAGGCGTAGAACGCGTCCATGTCGATGTGGATGATCTTGCGCATCACGTGATGATATCGGCCGCCGTACGCGATCGCATGGATGCATGCGCGCACGATACGCACGCGTGTGGAGTCGCGGGCAGAAAGCGCGAAACCCTTGCCGCAATTACGTCGCGCGAATGGTACGCCGGCGTATGGAAAAACCCGGTTGCCCTGCGTCAAGACAAGCGTATGCACATGTGTGCATTATTTGCGGCTTCGCATAACGGACCACGCAATGAACGCCCCTGCTTCCTTCTCGCGCGAACAGCTGCTCGCCAGCGCGCGCGGTGAACTCTTCGGCCCCGACAGCGGCCGCCTGCCGAACGACCCGATGCTGATGTTCGACCGCATCACCGAGATCCGCGAGGACGGTGGTGCGCACGGCAAGGGCATGGTGCGCGCCGAACTGGATATCCACCCCGAGCTGTGGTTCTTCAAGTGCCACTTCCTCGGCGATCCGGTGATGCCCGGGTGCCTAGGGCTGGATGCGATGTGGCAGCTCACCGGCTTCTTCCTGACCTGGATCGGCGCGCCTGGCCGTGGCCGCGCGCTCGGCACCGGCGAAGTGAAGTTCACCGGCCAGGTGCTGCCCACGGCCAAGCGCGTGACCTACGAGATCGACATCAGCCGCGTGATCAACCGCAAGCTGGTGCTGGCGGCAGCCGATGGCCGCATGCTGGTCGACGGCCGCGAGATCTACACCGCGCGCGACTTGCGCGTGGGTCTGTTCACCTCGACGGAGAGCTTCTGATGCGCCGCGTCGTCATCACCGGCCTGGGCATCACTTCCTGTTTGGGCAACGATGCGGATACCGTGTCGTCCGCGTTGCGCGAAGGCCGTTCGGGCATCCGCCATATCCCGCAATACGCCGAACTCGGCTTCCGCAGCCAGGTGGGCGGTGCGCCGGAGATCGACCTTGACGCGCAGATCGACCGCAAGCAGAAGCGCTTCATGGGCGATGCGGCGGCGTTCGCGCACATCGCGCTGCGTGATGCGATCGCCGATGCCGGCCTGGACGATGCACTGGTCAGCCAGCCGCGCACGGGCCTGATCGCCGGTTCCGGTGGCGGTTCGGCGGAATGGCAGATCGAAGCCGCGGACCTGCTGCGCGCGCGCGGCATCCGCAAGGTGGGGCCGTACATGGTGCCGCGCACGATGTGCTCGACGGTATCGGCGACGCTGGCCACCGCGTTCAAGATCAAGGGCGTGAGCTATTCGATCTCCGCCGCCTGCGCGACCTCGGCACACTGCATTGGTGCGGCGGCGGACCTGATCCGCGCCGGTCGCCAGGACATCGTCTTCGCCGGCGGCGGCGAAGAACTGCACTGGGCGCTGACGATGATGTTCGATGCGATGGGCGCGCTGTCGAGCAAGCGCAATGACGATCCCACGCACGCCTCGCGACCCTACGATGCGGACCGCGACGGCTTCGTCATTGCCGGGGGCGGCGGCATGCTGGTGCTGGAGGACTACGACCACGCGATGAAGCGCGGTGCACGCATCCGCGCCGAATTGCTGGGCTACGGCGTGACGTCCGATGGCGCCGACATGGTGGCGCCCTCCGGCGAAGGCGCCGTGCGCTGCATGCGGATGGCACTGGAAGGCGTCAGCGCCCCGCTGGATTACCTCAACACGCACGGTACCTCGACGCCGCTGGGCGACGTGATCGAACTCGACGCGATCCGCACTGCACTCGGCGACGCGCTGCCGCCGATCTCGTCCACCAAGGCGCTGTCCGGCCACTCGCTGGGCGCGGCCAGCGTGCACGAGGCGATCTACTGCCTGCTGATGATGCGCGATGGCTTCAGCGCCGGCTCGGCCAACATCGAGACGCTGGACGAGGGCGCCGCGGACTTCCCCCTCGTGCAGGTGAGCCGCGAGGCGACGCTGAACACCGTCATGTCCAACAGCTTCGGGTTCGGCGGCACCAACGCCAGCCTGGTGTTCGGCCGGGTGTGAGGCCGGTCAGCGGGCGTCGACCGCGCGACGCCCCAGCGCCGGATCGTCGGTGAAGAAGCCGCCGATCCCCAGCGCGAGATAGGCGCGGATCTCGGCAAGGGATCCGGCCTCGTTGCGCGTGCGCGGATCGTCGCCTTGGCGCAGTGCCTCCGGCAGGAACTGGTTCTCCGGCCGGAAGGTGTACGGCCACACGTGCAGGCCTTCCTTGCGCGCATCCGTCGTCAGTGCAGTGGGCGCGCCAAGCGTGCCGTCCTCCGCCACCGGGATCAGCAGGCGTGTCCACGGCCCGATGATCTCGGCGTAGCCGGCGATGTCCCGCAATCCTGCGGGCGTCATCAGGTCCGCGTAGCGTGTCGACTTTCCGGCTGCCAGTGCATCCCCGGGTTGCGTGTCCGCCGGGCCCAGCAGCTGCAGCAGGCGGATGTTCCCGTGCGACGGCCCCAGCCGCGTGCGCAGCGCACGCAGGTTCGCCTGTTCGAACGATTGGATCACCACCGGTGCCTCGCGCGTGTACGCATGCGCCGCCAGCGTCCCCAGCAGCCGCTCCTCCATCGGCAGGCCGATGCGCTGGAAGTGGCTGGGATGCTTGATCTCGGGAATCAGGCCGATGCGACGCCCACTGCGCGCAGCATGCTCCGCCGCCAATGCGATGACCTCATCCAGCGTCGCGATGTCGTATCGGCCATCGTGCGACGTACCGCGCAGCGCGGGCAATCTTTCACGTGCACGCAGCGTCTTCAGTTCGGCCAGGGTGAAGTCTTCGGTGAACCAGCCGTCGAATGCCTCGCCATCGATCACCTGCCGGCGCTTGCGTGCGGCGAACTCGGGCCGCTGCGCGACATCGGTGGTTCCGCTGATCTCGTTCTCGTGCCGTGCGACCAGGACGCCATCGCGCGTGGCCACCAGATCGGGCTCGATGTAGTCCGCACCGTCCTCCATCGCACGCGCATACGCCGCCAGCGTGTGCTCCGGCAGCTGCGCGCTGGCGCCACGGTGTGCGATCACGAGCACATCGGCCCACTCTTCGCCGGCGTGGACGGATGCGGCCGGCATCAGGGCCAGCAGGAAGGGGAGCAATCGACGGAACGGCATAGGCAATCCTTCATGCATGCAAGCATGCCATGCGAAGCACGGGAGCCGGACAGCACAAAGCCCGACCTTCGCCGGGCTTCGGTGCAACGCGGGAGGAGAGAGGCCCCGTTGCAGCGCGTATTCTGCGCGCCGACTGTTACAGGCGGGCGACAGCGGCGCCCCGTGGACCGCTGCAGTGGTTCATGCCGCACTTCGCTGCCGCACCGCCAGTTGACAACATTACATGTAATACATATCGTTATTTCATGACAGACACCCGCCCTGCCATAAAGGCATCCACGCTGCACGTTCGCAACTACCGCGAGCGCATGCGTGAGCAGGGACTGGTCAAGAAGGACGTGTGGATCCGGCCCGAGTATGCCGAGGAACTGGCGGCCATCGAGAAGGCCATGCGGGAATCGGCTCGGGATGCGGGCATCCCTTACCTGCCCACGCAATCCACGGAGGCGGGCTGGACGCTGGCCGCCATCCGGCACGCCCTGCAGCAGGCCAGCACGGTGCGGGACGGCCTGATCAGCCTGGAGACCATCGAAGGCGCGGAACCCAGCCTCCATCTGGTGATGCACGAATACGGGGACCTGTCGGTGTTCCTTGCTGTGGGTGGCGAGCAGATCCTGGTCGAAGCGTACCTGTGGCCGGTGGATGACGTGGCCGACCCGGCCGCCTTCAATGCGCATGTGCTGAGCACGCACGTGCTGCTGCCGCTGTCGACCATCGGCATGCAGCGCATCGGCGGCGTCCCTGGCTACACGATGTTCGGCGCGCTGGACACGCATTCCAGCCTGGCTAACGTCATGTTCGAGATCGAGACGCTGGCCGAGAATGTCATCAGCGCTACCGAAGCCTACCGCCCGTTCCTGCGCACGGCGACGCGGAGGAAGGCCTGATGCCCGACACGCTGAAGACACTGTTCAAGCGCATCCAGGAGGGCATGGAAGGGTTGGCTGGCTCCGTGATGGGCGACCGCGCAGAGCGCCTACTCGACGAAGAGATCCGCACCATCGATGATGCCCTGCATGCCACGCGCGGCGAGCACGCGGCGGCGAAGGCACGTCGTGTCGCCAGCGAACAGCACCAGGCGAATCTGGTCGCACGCATTGGCGAGGTCGAGGCCAAGGTGGAGACCGCGCTGCGCCAGGGTCGCGCGACACAGGCGCGCAAGGCAGCGGACGAGGTCGTCCATCTCCAGGCCGAGCGCAGCCAGCGCGTGGCGGAGGGACAGGAACTCGCCATGCAGGAACGCCAGTTCGCCCACGTCGTGGAACAACTCGAAGGCCGCCTGCGCCGCCTCAAGCACCAGTTGGACATCCTGCGTGCGTCGAACAGCCTGCAGCGGGCTCAGGCAACGGTGGCGCGTCGACAGCCCGGCGACGCGTTGTATCCGGAGCCGGCATTCGCTTCTGCTGCGCGGATGAAACAGCGCCGCGGACCATCGACAGGGGGGACCGCCGCCGTCCGGGAGAAGGGCAAGAAGACCACCGCGGATCCCGCAGAGGCTGTGCTGGACCGTGCCCGCAAACGCATCACATCGTCCGCGCGTAAGCGCTGAAGGGGAGTTGCTTGAACGAGTTCCTCACCATCATCCTGAGCTTCCCGACCGTCGTGTACGGCGTGCTGCTCGCCCTCTGCGTCATCTATTGGCTGCTGGCCGCGACTGGCCTGTTCGAGCTCGATACCGTGGACGGATGGCTGGGCAGCGACGGCGACACCATCCAACCGTCATCCGTCGCCGGCATGCTCGCCAAGATTGGCCTGTCCGGCGTTCCGCTGACGCTGGTGCTGACGACACTCGCGCTGTTCGGGTGGATTGTCTGCTTCCTCGCCCAGCGCTACCTCATCCCGCTGGTTCCGGGCGCCTTGCGAGGATTTGCCGGCCTTGCGGTCGCGGTCGCAGCGCTGGTGCCAGGAATACTGGCGACATCGGCGACGTTGAGGCCGCTTGCGATGCTGATCGCGCGGCTGCGACCGCCCATTCCGCCTTCCGTGCTGGGTCGCACCGGCCAGGTCGTTTCGCCCTCGGTCGACGAACGAAGCGGGCGCGCCCACTTCGATGATGGTGGTGCCGGCCTGATCCTGCAGGTCCGCGCCCCGCCAGGGCAGCAATTCCACCGCGGTGACCCGGTCGTCCTGATCGAGCACCTGGAAACCGCCAACGCCTTCCGGGTCATGTCCAAGACCGAATTCGACCAGCAGTAAGCATCCGCCACATCCTCAAGGAGTTTCGCCATGGATACCACCAACCTGATCTTCGTCCTCACCATCCTCGGCGTTGCGGTGGTGCTGCTGTTCGGCTTCATCGGCATCTTCAAGGCCTTCTACAAGAAGGTCGAACAGGGCACGGCCCTGATCGTCAACGACATGAGCGCGCAGCCGAAGGTGCACTTCACCGGCGCGCTGATCATCCCTGTGCTGTACAAGGCCGAGCTGATGAAGATCAGCCTGATCACCCTGCAGGTGGATCGCCGCGGCAAGGAAGGCCTGGTCTGCAAGGACAACATGCGCGCCGATATCGCGGTGGCGTTCTACCTGCGCGTCAACGAGACTCCTGCCGACGTGTTGCGCGTGGCCAAGGCAATCGGTGCCGACCGCGCGTCCGACAAGCACGCCGTGGACGAGCTGTTCAACGCCAAGTTCTCCGAGGCGCTCAAGACCGTCGGCAAGAAGTTCGACTTCACCGAACTTTTCGACAAGCGCCAGGAGTTCCGCGACGAGATCGTCGCCGTGATTGGCCAGGACCTCAACGGCTACGTGCTGGAAGACGTCGCCATCGACTACCTGGAGCAGACGCCGAAGCACCTGCTCGACCCCAGCAACATCCTCGACGCCGAAGGCATCCGCAAGATCACCGAGCTGACCGCGCGCCAGAACGTGCAGACCAACGAACTGGAACAGAACGAAAAGCTGGCGATCACCAAGAAGAACACCGAAGCCCGCGAGGCACTGCTCGCGCTCGAACGCCAACAGGCCGAAGCCGAGGCGCGCCAGCAGCGTGAAGTGGAGACTGTGCGCGCCCGCGAGGCCGCCGAGACCGCCAAGGTGATCGAGGAGCAGCGCCAGGTGTCCGAGCGCGCGCGCCTGGAGACCGAGGAGCAGATCAAGATTCGCGAGCAGGAGCAGCTGCGCCAGGTCGAGGTGGCCGAGCAAAACCGCCGCCGCGCCGTCGCCATCGAACTCGAGCGCGTGGCACGCGCCGAGCAGCTCGAGCGCGTCAACACCAACAAGGAAGTACAGCTGCAGGAAGTCGACCGCGACAAGGTGGTCGAACAGGGTCGCATGGAAGTGGCGAACGTCGTCCGCGAGCGCACGCAGATCGAACAGACAGTCGCCGTGGCCGAAGAGAAGATCAAGGAAACCCGCGAGGTCGCCGAAGCCGACCGCGCGAAACAGGTGACCATCCTGGCCGCCGAAGCTGCCGCGCAGGAAACGCTGGTCAAGGACGTCAAGGCCGCAGAAGCCGCCGAACAGGCCGCGCGCCACCGTGCCGTCGAGCTGACCGTGCTGGCCGAAGCCGAACTGCAGGCCGCCGGCAAGCAGGCCGAAGCCAAGCGCGTGATGGCGGACGGCGTGCGTGCCGAAAGCGCCGCACCCGGCCTCGCACTCGCCCAGGTGCAGGAAGCCAATGCCGTGGCGATGGAGAAGACCGGCCTGGCCGAAGCACGCGTGCTGGAAGCCAAGGCCGACGCAACCTACAAGCAGGGCAACGCGGATGCGCGTGTGCTTAACGAGCGCCTGACCGCCGAAGCCGAAGGCGCACAGAAGCTGGGCCAGGCCAACGCCAGCGCCAGCCAGGCCATGGGCGACGCCGAGGCCAGCAACATCGCCAAGAAGATGTCCGCCGAAGCCGAGGGCCTGACCTCCAAGTTCGACGCGATGGGCAAGATGAGCCCCGATGCGCGCAGCCACGAGGAGTTCCGCATGCTGCTGGAAACCCAGCTGCGTCAGTTGCTGGCGTCCATCGACGCAGGCAAGGCGATCTCGCGCGAGAACGCCGAGGTGCTGGCCAGCGCATTGAAGAACGCCAACATCGAGCTGATCGGCGGCGATGGCGGCGTCTTCAACGCGTTGACCAAGGGCATCTCGCTGGGCAAGGCACTGGAAGGCATCGTGGGCGAAAGCCCGATCGCATCGCAGCTGCTGGGCCGACTGGCAGGCGCTGGCCTGCCAGTGTCCGGCCGCCAGGCCGAGGCGACCGACGCCTGACGCACTGCCGCCTGAGCCCGGCCGGCGGCGATGGCCGCCGGCCCCCGATTTCCGCATCAACCGCCCAGGATGGGCGAGGATGAGGTTCGATGCCCGACACGACGAACACAGAAGTCCCCTCCACCGACACGCAGGTCGACCAGGCAGTGGCCCAGGGCGGCGCCTACGACGTGCTGCGTCGGCGGCTCGATGAGCAGGCCACGCGCCTGCGCACTGTCGTCGAAGCGCTCAACACGCGCCGGCTGCAGGAATTCGGCGACAGCCGGATGGAGGCGATCGGCCGCCTGCGCATCCGTACCGAACACAACTCCGTCGGCCGCGACATCGTGCAGGTCGGCGATCTGCTGCTGTTCGGTTTCAACGTCTACATGGGGCTTAAGGCGACCACGTCGGTGGCCGACGTGTTCGGTATCTACCGCCTCGTGGAGACCGGCGAAGGCTATGACGTGGCACCGGTCGACATCGCAGCGAGCTTCCTCGCCGATGGCGCGTTTCAGCGTGATTTCAGCGAGCTCTACAGTTATTACAAGGACGCGCGCCTGCTGCAGCTGATCGTCCGCGACGGCCGCCTGCTGATGGCGTTCCAGATCGGCCTGAAGTCCACCGACGTGCGCGTGTTCCGCTGGACGCTCACCGCGGAGGGCGAGGTCAATTACCTGGACGCGCGCGGCGAGCGCGACATCGTGCTGCCGCCGCCGTTCGATTTCGAATGGACGCGCGCGACCAAGGACATGGAGGTAAGCGGCCGCCATCCGCACCTGAACATCCTCGACACGCTGTTCGTCGAGACGATCGGCGGCGACCTGACCCTGAAGGCGGAAAACAACACCGAGACCGGCGCCGGCGTCTACAGCGAGCCGGTGGAGGACCGCACACAGTCGCTGGACGATGCGCAGATCGAGTTCGCGCGTGTCGGCTCGCTGATCCTGATCAAGGTGCTGCCCTACCGCGAGAGCGCGTGGCGCGGCCTGGTCTACAACACCCAGACCGGCAAGGTGACGCGACTGGACGCCATCGTGCAGGCCTGCATCCAGCTGCCCGAAGACCACGGCATCATCTTCCCCGGCGGCTACTACCTGCAGAGCGGTGAACACAAGGCGTTCGATGCCGCTGTGCAGGACATGCAATACAAGCGCACGATCCGTTCGCCGAACGGCGAAGACGTGATGTACATTTTTTACGAGCGTGAAACTGGCCAGGCTGCCTTGCTCGTCTACAACCTGGTGCAGCGCCGCCTGCAGCCGCCGGTACTCGCACATGGCTACGCGCGCCTGCACGACGGACGCATGGTGCTGTTCCGCGCCGAGAACGACGACGCCACGCGCGTCCACCAGATGCAGCTCTGGCAGACGCCTTTCAGCTCGGACGAATTCGCCGCGACGCGGCCTGCCGGCACCTCGTTCATGGCCAGGCTGGGCAATGCCGAACTGGTGCGCGCGGTGTCGAACCTGTTCGACCTGGCCCGCGAGATCGAGCGCCCGGACGTCTCCGCGCAACGCTACCAACTGCTGACGCACCGCACGCGCCGCCTGTTCGACCTGCATCACTGGATCGACGACGCGCAATGCGAAGGCCTGGGCACGCTGCTGCACGAGATCGCCGCCACCGGCGAATCGGTGCTGGACGAATACGAGAAGGTGCAGGAGATCCGGCGACAGTCCGAGACGTCGATGGCGCATGCGCAACGCGACCATCGGGCCCTGATCGGCCGCTTGCAACCGGAGGGATGGAACGGCGTCACCGAGTTCGTCGAAGCGCTCGGCGCGATCTCGCGCCTTCGCGGCCATCTGCTGACGCTGCGCGACTACCGCTACATCGATATTCCCGCCATTGACGCGATGGTCGCTTCGCTGCAGGAAGCCCACGAGCGCGTCGGCACGGCAACAGGACAGTTTCTTGCCGGCGAGAAAGCGTTGGCCCCGTTCCAGCAGCGCCTGGTCGCGCTGGATGCGCAGGCCCAGAAAGCCGCGAGTGCGCGCGAGCTGGTCGAGGCGATCGAGGCCATGCAGGGCATGGCCGGCGAGCTGGACATGCTTTCCGAACTGATGGCAACGCTGCGGGTCGACGACGCTACCCAGCGCACCCGCGTGGTGGATGCACTGTCGGGCATCTACGCGAAACTCAACCAGACCCGCGCGCGCGCCACCCAGCGCCGTCGCGAACTCGGCTCGGCCGAAGCGGTGGCGCAGTTCGGTGCGCAGTTCACCCTGTTCGGCCAGGCGGTCAGCAACGCGCTGGCGATGGCGACCACGCCAGAGCGCGCCGACGAGCAACTGTCGCGCCTGATGGTGCAGTTGGAGGAGCTGGAGAGCCAGTTCGGCGAGCACGAACAGTTCCTCGGCGACATCCTGTCCAAGCGCGAGGAAATGCTGGAGGCCTTCGAGGCGCACAAGCAGGCGCTGCTGGACGAACGCCAGCGCAAGGCGCATGCGGTGCAGGAAGCCGCCAATCGCATTCTCGAAGGGCTTGCGCGCCGTACCGAACGCTTCAGCACCCCGGACGAGCTCAATGCGTTCTTCGCCGGCGATGCACTAATCCTAAAGCTGCGCGAACTTGCTGGCCGTCTGCGCGAGCTGAAGGACTCGGTGAAGGCCGACGACATCGAGGCGCGCATCAAGGGCGCCCGCGACCAGGCCGTGCGCGGCCTGCGCGACCGCAGCGACCTGTTCGAGGACGCCGGCAACGTCATCCGCCTCGGCCCGCGCCACCGCTTCAGCGTCAACGCGCAGCCGCTGGACCTGACCCTAATCCCGCGCGGCGACACACTGGCCGTGCACCTGACCGGCACCGACTACCTGGCACCGTTGCAGGAGCCAGCGCTGGACGCGTTACGCGACTACTGGCATGTCACGCTCGAATCGGAATCGCCCTCGATGTACCGCGGCGAGTATCTCGCGTGCCGGCTGCTGGAAGAGGCGCTGGCGGGTGCTGGCGAACCGGACATGGCGCAGCTGGACCATGCCCTGGCCGATCCTGAAGCACTGGACCGGATCGTGCGCGACTATGCCGCCCCGCGCTATCGCGAGGGTTACGAAAAAGGCATCCACGACCACGACGCCGCTGCGATCCTGCGCGCGTTCCTGCCCTTGCGCAGCGCCGCCGGCACGCTGCGGCATGCGCCGGCGGCGCGTGCGTTGGCGGTGGCCTGGTGGTGCCGCAGCGACGCCGCCCCACAGGAGGCGATCGACCGGATCCGCGCGGCGCGCGCGATCGATGCGATGTCGCCGGCGGGACGCGCATTGCAGTCGGTGCGCGAGGAACTGGCGACCGCCATCATCGAATGGGTGCAGCGCGACGCGCTGCCCTTCGCTGCCACGGATGCCGTAGCGGCGGCGGCCTTCCTGGTGGACACCGTCGCCACGGCGACGCCCACGTTCCGTTTCACCCATTATGCGGAAGCACTGGTGACCGCGTTCCGCGGCCGCCTGTCCAACGACGCCGGCGGCGGCGTACTGACCAGTGCGCTGCAACGCCTGGACGGACGAGCGGCCGCGGCCTGGTCACTACTGCGACAGGCGCTGGATGCGCTGGTCGCCTTGCCGGAGTACGCGCACCTGGCCGCCTACGTGCCAGAAGCGATCGCGCTGTTCCGCCACGGCGCGCAGCTGACGCATGTAGTCGAGCACGTGACGCTGATGGCGACCGTCGAAGGTTTGCTGGGCGAACACGAGCGCATCCGCGAGGGCCGCCTGTCGCTGGCGGTGGACGACCTGCCGGCGCGCTTCGCCGCGCACCGAGACCACTTCGTCCCGGCCTGGCAGCGCTACCAGGCGCTGCGCAGCGAAGTCGCGCAGCGCGAGCGCGCGGCGATGCGCCTGTCGGAATTCAAGGCCCGTCCCCTCAGCTCGTTCGTGCGCAACAAGTTGATCAACGACGTGTACCTGCCAGTGATCGGCGACAACCTCGCCAAGCAGATGGGCACCGTGGGCGAAAACAAGCGCAGCGACCTGATGGGCTTGCTGATGATGATTTCGCCACCCGGGTACGGCAAGACCACGTTGATGGAGTACGTGGGGCACCGGCTGGGCCTGGTGTTCATGAAGATCAATGGGCCGGCGCTCGGGCACGGGGTGCGCTCCCTTGACCCGGCGCAGGCACCTGACGCGACATCACGACAGGAGCTGGAGAAGCTCAACCTGGCACTGGAGATGGGCAACAACGTCATGCTGTACCTGGACGACATCCAGCACACGCATCCGGAGTTCCTGCAGAAGTTCATCTCGCTGTGCGACGGCACGCGCCGCATCGAGGGCGTCTGGCGCGGCAAGACCAAGACCTACGACATGCGCGGACGCAAGTTCGCGGTGGTGATGGCCGGCAACCCGTACACGGAGTCCGGCGAGGTCTTCAAGATCCCGGACATGCTGGCCAACCGTGCAGACATCTACAATCTGGGCGACGTGCTGGGCGGCATGGAAGATGCCTTCCTGCTGAGCTACGTGGAGAACTGCCTGACCTCCAATCCCGTGCTGGCGCCGCTCGCCACGCGTGACATGGCCGACCTGTACCTGCTGGTCGACAAGGCTCGCGGCAAGGAGGTCAGCACCAACCAGCTGTCGCATGCCTACAGCGGCGCGGAGATCGGCGAGATCGTCGCGGTGCTGCAGCGCCTGTTGACCGTGCGCGACGTGGTCTACCGCGTCAACCGGCACTACATCGCCAGCGCCGCGCAGGCGGACAATTACCGCGTGGAACCACCTTTCCGGCTGCAGGGCAGCTACCGCAACATGAACAAGCTGGCGGAGAAGATTTCGCCGGTGATGAATGCGGCCGAACTTCAGCAGCTGATATCCGACCACTATCTTGGCGAAGCGCAACTGCTGACCACGGGTGCCGAAGAGAACCTGCTGAAACTGGCCGAACTGCGCGGCACGCTGACCGGCGAAGAGCAGATGCGCTGGGCCCAGATCAAGGCGGACTTTCTTCGCAACAAGGCCATGGGCGCTGAAGATGCCGATGTCGGCGGTCGGGTCGTCGCACAGCTGGCCGACATCGCCGTTGGCCTGCAGCGACTGAGCGACCCCGCCCCGGTGCAGGCCACTCAGCCGGCGCCTTGGGAGGCACTGCTGTCGGCGCTGCACTCGCTGCGGCCACCAGAAGCGGTGCCCCCCGCTCCGCCTGTGCCGCCTGCTGCGCCCGCGGTCGATACCGCACCCGTGCTGCAGGCCCTTCAACAGACGATGGCGAGGCAGGACCAGCTCAACGCAGCGCTTGTGGCACTGGCGCAGGCCATGCGCAGTGGAGCCCCTGCACTTGCAGCCACCGGCGTGCGCAAAGCCAAGCCGCGCTCGCCGCGCGAGGCGGAGTTCGACCAGGTGATCGCGAGTCTCGCGTTCAAGGAAGAACGCCCCACGCCAACACTGGATGTTTCACCGTCCCGACCGGACAGTGAAGAGGGAGACGGTTCGAGGTGAACCAGACGCGCATCGCGGATGTCGAGATCGCCGGCGTGGCCGAACACGCCGCCGCCATCCGCGCGTTGGCGCAGGCGGGGGCAGGCGATCTGCAGGCGACCCTACGCGACCTGCGCACCGTGCTGCTCTCGGCAGACCCGCGTGCGCTACGCCGCAGCGTGGGATTCTGGGGCCGGCTGATCGGCCGCGACATCCGCCTGGCCGCCGAAGCGCGCTCGCTGCGTGAGCGCACCGGCATCCTGCTGCAGCAAGCTGGTTTTGAAGCATCACGGCTGCGCAACCAGCACGCCACACTCGCTACACATGCGCAGCGGCTGCGCGACATCTGTGCACAGCTGCAACAAGTCATCGACAGCCTCGGGCGCCAACAGGCGATGGCGGAAGGCGACACGCCTGCCCGATCCCCACGTCTCGCGCACCTCATCACGCTCCGCAGCGCGTACGAGATCACGGCCAGCCAGCTGGACCTCGTCGCCGCCAATGCGCTCGCCATCGCCGACCGTCACGCGCAGCAACTGCCCCGGCTGACCGTGCTGCTCGACCAGCAGCTAGGTGTCACCGCCGGTGCCAGCCACGGAATGCAGCTATCCTCCGCTGCGCGGACGATAGAAGAGCTGGAAGCCCATATCGAAAACCTGCCCGCACCATCCGCCGCGCCCGCGACGGCGGCGCGCGCCACTCAAACCCAGGAGGCCTCATGACGACCCATCCCGAACAGCCGCTGGTTCCCGCGACGCTGTCGCCCCAGCTGCTGACAGACCTGGGCCTGCAAAACGGCGACATCCCGCGTATCCAGGAAGCAGCGAAAGCGCTGCAGGACATCACACCCGGCAACCTGCACACCTACGGTCGCGAAGCGACCACCAAGACCAGCGCCTTCAGCACGCAGTTGCTGGACAAGGTCCGCAATGCCGACCTTGACAGCAGTGGCGACAAGCTGGGCGAAGTGGTGCGCATCGCGCGTTCGCTGAACCTCGAATCCTTCCATGGCCGCTCCAAGTTGCCGATCCTCGGCCCGCTGATCGACAAGATGCGCGCCACCAAGAACGACCTGGTCCAGCGATACAGCTCGACCAACCGCCAGATCGACCAGCTGATGGGCGACGTGGGCAAGACCCAGCAGATCCAGCAGCAGCGCGTCCGCGAGTACGACCAGATGCACGACATCGTGCTGGAGGAACGCCGCGAGCTGGGCGTGCACGTGGCCGCCGGCCGCGTCCGCATTAGCGAGCTCGAGGCGGAACTTGCTTCGCTGGCAGGACATGAAGATCCCGAATCGCGCACCCGGCATGCGTCCCTCGACACGGCGCTGCGCCTTATAGACAAGCGCGTGTCCGATCTGCAGGTGCTGCAGCACGCCGCCAATCAGACGCTGCCGATGATCCGGCTGATCCAGGCCAACGCGATCCAGCTGATCGAGAAATTCAGCGCGGTACGCGACGTCACCATCCCGATGTGGCGCAACCAGTTCGCCATCCAGCTCTCGCTGGCCGACCAGCGCAACGCCGTGGAGCTGGCGAACGCCATCGACGATGCAAGCAATGAGTTGATGCGCAAGAACGCCGAACTGGTTCACTCCACCGCCGTTGGCACCGCACGAGCCAACCAGCGCTCGGCGATCGACATCGAGACGCTGCGGACCGTCAATGACACCCTTATCCGCACCGTCGAGGAAGTCCGCGAAATCCATCGCGATGGCATGGCCAAGCGTAAGCAGCTGTCCAGCGAACTCGTCGGCATGCGTGAAGATCTGGAGAAGCGGCTGGCACTCCCGACGACAGGCAGCACGCCAGCCTGACCACGAATTAACAGCGCTCGCCGCAAACGCAACGGGCCGCCCAAGGGCGGCCCGTCCTGTTCGCCTGGCAGCCTGCCGACTTACTCCACCGTCACCGACTTGGCCAGGTTGCGCGGCTTGTCGACGTCGGTGCCGCGGGCCAGGGCCGTGTGGTAAGCCAGCAGCTGCACCGGGATCGTGTGCACCACCGGGCTCAGTACGCCGGTGTGGCGGGGGGTGCGGATCACGTGGACGCCTTCCGATTCGCTGAAGTGGCTGTCCTGGTCGGCGAAGACGAACAGTTCGCCGCCACGCGCGCGCACTTCCTGCATGTTGGACTTCACCTTCTCCAGCAGCCGGTCGTTGGGGGCGATGACCACCACCGGCATGTCGGCGTCCACCAGCGCAAGCGGGCCATGCTTCAGCTCACCGGCGGGATACGCTTCGGCGTGGATGTAGGAGATTTCCTTCAGCTTCAACGCGCCTTCCAGGGCGATCGGGTAGTGCAGGCCGCGACCGAGGAACAGCGCATCGGACTTGGGTGCGAAGCGCTCGGCCCACAGCGCGATCTGCGGTTCCAGGTTCAACGCATGCTGCACGCTGCCGGGCAGGTGACGCAGCTCTTCCAGGTAGCCGGCCTCGTCTTCCGCGCTGACCTTGCCATGCAGCTTGCCCAGCACGACGGTCAACTGGAACAGTGCCGCCAGCTGAGTGGTGAAGGCCTTGGTGGAAGCCACGCCGATCTCGGCACCGGCGCGGGTGTAGCAGACCAGTTCACTGGCGCGCGGGATGGCGCTCTCGGGCACGTTGCAGATCGACAGCGTGTGCAGGTGGCCCAGGGACTTGGCGTATTTCAGCGCTTCCATCGTGTCGAGCGTTTCGCCCGACTGCGAGATCGTCACCACCAGGTGCTTCGGATTCGCATAGGCGGCGCGATAGCGGTATTCGCTGGCGATTTCCACGCTGCACGGCAGGCCGGCGATGGCCTCGATCCAGTAGCGCGCCGTCAGGCCGGCATAGTAGCTGGTGCCGCAGGCGAGGATCTGCACGCCCTCGACGCCTTTCAGCACCGCCTCGGCATTCGCGCCGAACAACGTCGCGGAGAAGCCGCCGTCGATCACCGCCTCGATGGTGTCGGCAATGGCGCGGGGCTGCTCGTGGATTTCCTTCTGCATGAAGTGGCGATACGGACCAAGCTCAAGCGACGCCAGGGAAACGTCGGAGACGTGCACCTCGCGCGTGATCGGCTGGTTGTCGCCGTCGAATACCTGCACCGCATCGCGGCTGATGTCCGCCGTGTCGCC
This sequence comes from Pseudoxanthomonas sp. SL93, assembly GCF_026625825.1. NCBI lineage: Bacteria > Pseudomonadati > Pseudomonadota > Gammaproteobacteria > Lysobacterales > Lysobacteraceae > Pseudoxanthomonas > Pseudoxanthomonas sp. SL93. The sequence goes on from NZ_CP113065.1 coordinate 2,540,007, forward strand.
CTCTTCCAGAAAGATCACCCGGCGCGTGGCCTGGATGATGGCCGACACGTCCGATGCGACGAAGTTCTCGCCGTCGCCCAGGCCCACCAGCAGCGGGCAGCCCATGCGTGCGCAGACCAGGCGTTCGGGTTCCTGGCGGCTGACGACCGCCAGCGCATAGGCGCCGGTGAGTTCCTTGACCGTCCGCTGCAGCGCGGCCAACAGGTCGTTGCCATCCTTCAGGTGGTAGTGCATCAGGTGCGCGATGACTTCGGTATCGGTCTGCGACTCGAACACGTAGCCCAGTGCGCGCAGCCGTTCACGCTGCTCCTCGTGGTTCTCGATGATGCCGTTGTGCACCAGCGCCACGCCATGGCTGATGTGCGGGTGCGCGTTGGATTCGGTGACCCCGCCATGGGTGGCCCAGCGGGTGTGGCCGATGCCCAGCGTGGCCTGGAAGCCCTCGGCCGCGGCGGCATTTTCCATTTCCGAGACCCTGCCGGTGCGGCGCACGCGGCGTACATCCTGCTGGTCAACCACCGCGATGCCGGCGGAGTCGTAACCCCGGTACTCCAGTCGCTTGAGCCCTTCGATCAGAACCGGAACCACATCGCGATCTGCGATCGCGCCCACAATGCCGCACATAGGCTGCTGCCACCGTTGGTTGAAGTTGATACGCCATTCTACGTGTCCGGGCCGGACAGTCGCTGTCCGCCCACTGTCCGCGGACAGCCGGACAGCGGCCATTCCCCGGACAACCCCTTTTGAATCAAATGCTTGCGTTTGGCACGCATCCTGCTTTGTTGTGCAGGTCTCTCCACAGAACGCACGCCACCGATGATTCGGGACACCTCCGCTCAAGACCGCCCCATCACCGCCGCCCAGACCCGCGCCCCCTGGCGCCGCTGGGTATGGCCTGCCGCTGGCGGCGCGCTGCTGCTGGCCGGCATCGTGTTCGCCGCGCGCGGGTGGCTGGGGGGCACGGCGTCCATCGACGGCGAGCGCCTGCGCATCGCCGAGGTGACGCGCGGTGACCTGGTCCGCGACATCGCCGCCGACGGCCGCGTCATTTCCGCCAACAGTCCCACCCTGTACGCCGTCGCCGGTGGTGTGGTGACCCTGAAGGTGGTGGCCGGCGACCAGGTCAAGAAGGGCCAGCCGCTGGCCGAGATCGACAGCCCGGAACTGCGCAGCAAGCTGGCGCAGGAACAGACCACGCTGGCCGGCCTGGAAGCCGAAGCCAGCCGCGCCACGCTGGACGCCAGCGTCACCCGCGCCAATGCGCAGAAGGCACTGGACCAGGCCGAAATCGAACGCCAGGCCGCCGAACGCAACCTGCAGCGCTACCAGCGCGGTTTCGACGGTGGCGCGGTGCCTCAGGTCGACGTGATGGAAGCCCAGGACAACCTGCGCAAGAGCGAGATCGCCGTAGCCCATGCGCGCAAGGATCTGGGCCTGCAGGGCCAAGGCGCGGGCCTGGATGCCCGCAACAAGCACCTGCTGGCCGATCGCCAGCGTGCCGTCGTGGTGGAAGTGCAGCGCCAGGTGGATGCATTGACGCTGCGCGCGCCGTTCGATGGCCAAGTCGGCCAGATCCAGGCCGTGCAGCGCTCCAACGTGGCCATCAATGCGCCCGTGCTGAGCGTGGTGGACCTGTCCGTGTTCGAAGTCGAGATCAAGGTGCCGGAAAGTTTCGCGCGTGACCTGGCCATCGGCATGCCGGCCACGCTGACCAGCAACGGCGCCCCCTTCCCCGGCGCGATTTCGGCCGTGTCACCGGAAGTGGTCAACGGCGAAGTGGTCACCCGTCTGCGCTTCTCCGAGAAGCAGCCGCCCGGCCTGCGCCAGAACCAGCGCCTGTCGGCCCGCATCATGATGGACACGCGTCGCAACGTGTTGATGGTGGAGCGCGGTCCGTTCGTCGAACAGGGCGGCGGCCGCTATGCCTACGTGATGGACGGCAGCACCGCCGTCCGCCGTCCCGTGCAGCTGGGCGTCAACAGCCTGAGCGCCGTCGAAGTGCTCGGCGGGCTGCAGGCCGGCGACAAGGTCGTCGTCTCCGGCAGCGATCTGTTCGGCGATGCCGAGCGCGTATCGGTCAACTAGCAATGCCAGGTGATTGGTGAGACGTGATTCGCAAGAGCACGCCTATCCCCGACCACCGCGCACCTCACCTCCCTCACCTCCCTCGAATCACCAATCACGAACCACGAATCACCATTAGGAGTCCGACAATGCTCGAAATGCGCCAAGTCGCCAAGGTCTACCGCACCGAACAGGTGGAAACGCACGCGCTGCGTTCGCTCGACCTGCATGTCCGCGAAGGCGAGTTCGTCGCGGTCACCGGTCCGTCGGGTTCCGGCAAGACCACCTTCCTCAACATCGCCGGCCTGCTGGAGACCTTCACCGGCGGCCAGTTCCTGCTGGACGGGCAGGATGTCAGCGGCCTGAACGACGATGCGCGCTCGCGCCTGCGCAACCAGAAGATCGGCTTCATCTTCCAGGGCTTCAACCTGATCCCGGACCTGAACCTCTTCGACAACGTCGACGTGCCGCTGCGCTACCGCGGCATGCCGGCGGCGGAACGCAAGCAACGCATCGAGGATGCGCTGGCGCGCGTGGGCCTGGGCTCGCGCATGAAGCACTTCCCGTCGGAACTCTCCGGCGGCCAGCAGCAGCGCACCGCGATCGCGCGCGCGCTGGCCGGCAGCCCGCGCCTGTTGCTGGCGGACGAACCCACGGGCAACCTCGACTCGCAGATGGCACGTGGCGTGATGGAGCTCATGGAGGAGATCAACCGCCAGGGCACCACCATCATCATGGTCACCCACGATCCGGAACTGGCGGCGCGCGCGCAGCGCAACGTGCACATCGTGGACGGCGCAGCCACCGACCTGTCGGTGGAACCGGCCCTGATCCGCGCGGCGCACTCGGCCGAATCCAGCCCCTCCGCTCCCGCCTCCGCGTAAGGGGAACGCCATGTTCGGCTACTACTTCAATCTCGCCCTGCGCAGCTTCAGGCGCAACAAGGCGCTGACGATGCTGATGGTGCTGGCGATCGCACTGGGCATCGGCGCCAGCATGACCACCCTGACGGTGTTCTACGTGCTGTCGGGCGACCCGATCCCGCAGAAGAGCGACAAACTGTTTTATCCGCGCATCGATCCGCGCTCGATGAACGGGTTCACCCCGGGCACCGAGCCGGAAGACCAGATGACGCGCTACGACGCCGAGCGTCTGCTGCGCGACAAGAAGGGCGACCGCCAGGCACTGATGACCGGCGGGCAGATGCCGGTGGAATCCGGCGACGGCAAGCTCGATCCGTTCGCGGTGGAGGCACGCTACACGTCGGCGGACTTCTTCCCGATGTTCGACGTGCCGTTCCGCTACGGCAATGGCTGGGCGGCGACGGACGACGAGGCGCGTGCGCGCGTGGCGGTGATCTCGACGGCGCTGAACGACAAGCTGTTCGGTGGCGCCAACAGCGTCGGCCGCGACCTGCTGGCGTCGGGCTACACGTTCCGCATCATCGGCGTGATGGACGACTGGCGGCCAACGCCGAAGTTCTACGACATGACCAACGACCGGTTCACCGAAGTCGAGCAGGTCTTCGTGCCGTTCTGGACCTCGCGCGCGCTTGATCTGGGCACGCAGGGCAACATGAACTGCTGGGGCGACTCGAGCAAGGAAGAAGAAGGCGCGACCGGCCCGAACGCACCGTGCTCCTGGCTGCAGTACTGGGTGGAGCTGGGCACGCCGGCCAAGGTCGCCGACTACAAGCAGTACCTGGCGAACTATTCGGACCAGCAGCGCGCCGCCGGCCGCTTCGAACGCCCGAGCAACGTCGACCTGCACAACGTCATGCAGTGGCTGGACAAGAACAACGCGGTGCCGGGCGACGTGCGCCTGCAGGTGTGGCTGGCCTTCGGTTTCCTGGCCGTGTGCCTGTTGAACACGGTGGGCCTGCTGCTGGCCAAGTTCCTGGGCCGCTCTTCGCAGATCGGCGTGCGTCGCGCCCTGGGTGCCACGCGTGGCGCCATCTTCACCCAATGCCTGGTGGAAGCCGGCACGGTGGGGCTGGTGGGTGGCGTGCTGGGACTGGCGCTGGCCTGGCTGGGACTGTGGGCCGTGCGCCAGCAACCGGCCGGCTATGCCGAGCTGGCCCACATGGACATACAGATGCTGCTCACCACGTTCGCGCTGGCCATCGTCGCCAGCCTGCTGGCGGGCATGCTGCCGGCATGGCGGGCGATGCAGGTGACGCCTGCCATCCAGCTGAAGAGCCAGTGACCCATTCACCTACGAGGCACGTCATGGACATCCGCCCCATTCTTTCGACACTGGCCCGCCACAAGACCGCCGCCGCACTCATCGTGCTGGAAGTGGCGCTGTCGTGCGCGATCATCTGCAACGCGGTCTTCCTGATCAACAACCGGCTGGAGCGCATGCAGCGCCCCACCGGCCTGGCTGACAACGAACTGGTCCGCATCAACATCGGTGGGATCGGCGAAGCCGCCGATGCCGACGCGCTGGTCAAGCAGGACGTCGCCAGCCTGCGTGCGCTGCCCGGCGTGAAGGCCGCCAACAGCATCAACCACGTCCCGTTCGACAATTCGTCCTGGAACAGTTCGATCAGCCTGCAGCCGAACCAGCCGATGCCGAACATGAACGCCAACGTCTATCTGGGGGAAGGCGTGATCGACACGTTCGGCCTGCGCCTGGTCGAAGGCCGCGATTTCACCGCCGACGAGTACCAGAACTGGACCGCGCTGAACGAGACCAACGCCGTCACCAACATTCCTTCGGTGATCCTGAGTCGCGAGACGGCCAACAAGCTGTTCCCGGGTGAAAGCGCCATCGGCAAGAACATCTATGCCTGGAACAGCGACGACGTGCCGCACCGCGTGGTGGGTGTGGTGGATCGGCTGATCCGCACCAACGACAATGGCGGCCCGGCCGAGCATGGCTACACCATGATCCTGCCGATCCGCGACTTGACGATGGGCCGTTTCGTGCTGCGCACCTCGCCCGACCGTCGCGACGAGGTGCTGAAGGCCGCGGTCGCGCAGCTGGAGAAGAACAGCGCACGCCGCCTGATCCTGCGCCAAGGGACGTTCTCCGAGGTCGCCGAGACCTACTACCGCGAGGATCGCGGCATGGCATGGCTGTTGGTGGCCGTGATCGTGGCGCTGCTGGTGGTCACCGCACTGGGCATCGTGGGCCTGGCGAGTTTCTGGGTGCAGCAGCGGACCAAGCAGATCGGCATCCGCCGTGCGCTGGGGGCGACCAAGGGGCAGATCCTGCGGTACTTCCAGACGGAGAACTTCCTGCTGGCCACGCTGGGCATCGTCATCGGCATGATCCTGGCCTACGGCATCAACCAGTTGCTGATGGGCAAGTACGAACTGCCTCGCCTGCCGCTGATCTATCTGCCTGTCGGCGCCGTGCTGCTGTGGCTGCTCGGCCAGGTGGCCGTGTACGGCCCCGCACGCAAGGCCGCATCGGTGCCGCCTGCCGTGGCGACGCGTACCGCCTGAGCACCGTGACCGCGCACGTCCTTCGGCGACGTGCGCGGCTGCCGGGACAAGACGCCATGGGAATGCGCTCACGCCTGCTGCTGCTTGGCCGCCATCCCATCCTGGTGGCGGCATTGGCCACGCAGTTGGCGGTCGGGTTCGTGCTGGCATGCGCGGCGTGCGCTGCAGCGATCACGCTGTGGAAAGAAACGACTGCCCCCCGTGGCATCGCGGACGACGAAGTGATGCTGGTGCATCCTCCGTATTTCGCGGATGGCCGCCGCGTACCGACCACCGATGTCCTCCGCGTGCTGCGTGCCGTGGACGGTGTCCGCGGCGTCTCGGCACTCAACCAGGTGCCGTACGGGCGCAACGCGTGGCATGCGGGCATTTCGATCACGCCGTTCCCGTCGCCGCGCCTGATGTCATCGGTCTATCTTGCCGATGAGCACGCCCTGGAGACGCTGGGGGCAAGGCTCGTACTTGGCCGCGGCTTCGGGCCCGATGAATTCCACGCCTACGGCGGCGATTCCTCTCGCCTGCATGATTCACCGTTGCCGGCGATCATCACGGCGTCTCTTGCGCGGCAGCTCTATCCGGATCGGGATCCGCTCGGGCTGCCGATGTACGTGCGCGGCGCCACTCCCCTGCGCATCATCGGGGTCGTCGAAGACCTCGCGCTACCCGCAGGCGCGCACCATCCCGACCATGGGAACCTGGGCGTGCTGCTGCCATTGAAGGTGGCAAACGCGACCGATGCCCACTTCCTGCTCCGCATGCCGACAGCCGGGCATGCCCAGCACGACCCCGTCGTCAAACGGGCGCTTCGCGATGCCTTTCCTGCCTGGGTCGCGACGACACCGACGCCGCTGTCGTCGTTGCGTCGGGAATCACTGGCACCGGAGCGCCAGCATCTGTGGCTGCTGTCGCTCGCCGTGGCGGCCTGGAGTTGCTTGACCCTGTTCGCCTTCAACGTGGCCGGCCAATGGTGGATCCAGCAGCATCCGCAGGAGCTCAGCCTGCGTCGCGCGCTGGGGGCCAGCCAACGCCAGGTGGACGCGGAGCTGCGACTGGAATACCTCGTGGTGGCCTGCGCCGGCATGCTGCTGGGTTTCGCCTTGCTGCGCCTGCTGGCGACCGGCGCGTGGGGGAGCTTGGGCAACCCGTCCCTCTTCGTCATCGTTGGCGTGGCCGCCCTGCTGATGGCGCTCGTCCAGCTGGCGATCGCATGGCCCCTGCGCGCCACGCGGAACATCCCGCCCCATCTGGTCAGCCGCAGCCCATCGGTTAGGCTATAGCGCATGCCGACCATTCTCGTGATTGACGACAACCTGGCCGTGAGCACCGCACTGGAAGTGCTGTTCTCACTGCATGACATCGATGCGCTGCACGCCGAATCACCCGAAGCGGGATTGGCGATGCTGCAGGAACATGCCGTGGACCTGGTCATCCAGGACATGAACTTCACGGCCGACACCACGTCGGGCCAGGAAGGCGAAGCGCTGTTCAGCGCGCTGCGTGCGCAGCGCCCGGACCTGCCGGTGATCCTGCTGACCGCCTGGACCCATCTGGAAAGCGCGGTCGGGCTGATCAAGGCGGGCGCCGCCGACTACGTCGCCAAACCCTGGGACGATCGCAAGCTGCTGGCCACGGTCAATACGCTGCTCGAACTCTCCGAGGCCCGCAACGAACTGGACCGCCGCCGCAGCCGCGAACGCCGCAGCCGCGACGAGCTTCTGCAGAAGTACGACCTGCGCAACCTCGTATTCGAAGACCCGGCCAGCGAACGCGTCATCGCGCTGGCGTGCCAGGTCGCGCGTTCGGACCTGCCGGTGCTGATCACCGGGCCCAACGGCGCGGGCAAGGAGAAGATCGCCGAGATCATCCAGGCCAATTCCAGCGTCAGGCAGGGGCCGTTCGTCACCCTCAACTGTGGCGCACTGCCTTCCGAACTGATCGAAGCGGAACTGTTCGGCGCGGACGCCGGCGCCTACACCGGCGCCAACAAGGCACGCGAAGGCAAGTTCGAAGCCGCCGACGGCGGCACGCTGTTCCTCGACGAGATCGGCAACCTGCCCTTGACCGGGCAGATGAAGCTGCTGCGCGTGCTGGAGACCGGCCGCTTCGAGCGGCTGGGCTCCAACCGCGAGCGCAAGGTGTCGGTGCGGGTCATCAGCGCCACCAATGCCGACCTCGGCGCGATGATCCGCGAAGGCACGTTCCGCGAAGATCTCTACTACCGCCTCAATGCCATCGAACTGGCCCTGCCGCCGCTGGCCGAACGGCCGGGCGACATCCTGCCGCTGGCCGAACGTTTCCGCCCCGACGACAAGCCGCTGGGCGAAAGTGCGCGCGCCGCGCTGCTGCGCCACGCTTGGCCCGGCAACGTGCGCGAACTGCGCAACGTCATCCAGCGCGCGGGACTGCTTTCCACCGGCAGCCGCATCGAAGCCGCCGACCTCAACCTGCCCAAGCCGCCGCCGGTGAAGACGGTGCACGTGGAGGAGCCTGAGCGCGCCGACATCGAAGCGGCGATCGCCCGCGCCGGCGGCGTCATCGCCCAGGCGGCCGCCGAGTTGGGCATGAGCCGGCAGGCGCTGTACCGGCGCATGGAACGCTTCGGCATCAAGGCAACATGATCCGTCGCTCGCTCGCCGGCCGCGTGCTGACCTGGCTGCTGCCGTTGCTGGCACTGGCCATCGCACTGCCCCTGCTGCTGTCGCACTGGTTGCAGGACGATCGGCTGGCGCTGCTGCTGTCCGCGCTGGTGGTGCTGCCGCTGGCGATGTGGGCGATCAAGCGCGGCCTGCGCTCCACCCACTCGCTGTTCCGTGCCCTGGCGGGCGGCGTCAACAGCTACCGTGATGGCGAGTACAACTTCGGCATCCACTGGCAGGGCAATGACGAGCTGGGCGAACTGGTCAGGGCGCATGCCGATCTCGGCGACGTGCTGCGCGAACAACGCCAGGGCCTGGTGCAACGCGAACTGCTGCTGGACACCATGGTGCAGAACACGCCGGTGGCGATGCTGCTGGTCACGCCCGGCGGCGACGGCGTGCGACGTGTGGTATTCGCCAACGTCGCCGCACGCAAGCTGCTGCACGGCGGCTGGAAGCTGGAGGGACAGGATTTCGAGTCGCTGCTGGCGGCCGCGCCCACCGAGATGCGCGAGGCGCTGTCGCGCGGCGGCGACAGCCTGTTCGCCATCGGCAGCGAGGAAGAGGACGAGGAAGAACAGGTCTACCACCTGGCCCGGCGCAATTTTCGGCTGAATGGCCGTCCGCACGAACTGCTGCTGCTGCGCCTGCTGACCAACGAACTGCGCCGGCAGGAAGTGATGACCTGGAAGAAGGTCATCCGCGTGATCAGCCACGAGTTGAACAACTCATTGGCACCGATCGCCTCGCTCGCTCATTCCGGTGCGGAACTCGTGCGTCGCGGCCGGCACGAGCGGCTGGAGGAGGTGTTCGGCACCATCGAGGATCGCGCCCGCCACCTGGAAGGCTTCATCCGCGGCTACGCACGCTTCGCCAAGCTGCCGCAGCCGCAGCTGCAGACCGTGCACTGGCGGAGTTTCCTGGAAGGCCTGCAGCGGCAGATCGCGTTCGAACTGGTCATGGCCGACGAGGAGGCGGCGGGACGCATCGACGTGGCCCAGGTCGAGCAGGCGCTGCTCAACCTGCTGAAGAACGCGCACGAATCCGGCACCACGTCGGACGGCGTATCGGTGCGCGTCACCCGCCTGCCCGACTGGTTGCGCATCGAAGTGATGGACCGCGGCAGCGGCATGAACGACGCCGTGCTGCAGAACGCGCTGGTGCCGTTCTATTCCACCAAGCGCAACGGCACCGGCCTGGGGCTGGCGCTGACCCGCGAGATCATCGAAGCGCATGGCGGCCGCCTGTCGCTGCACAACCGTGATGGCGGCGGGCTGTGCGTGGCGATCCAGCTGCCGGAAGCCTAGATCCGTCCGTACCGCTCGTGGGCCAGGTTTTGCATGATGCACCGTCGCGCCATCGCGCCCGCGAACAGGCTGCCCTTGTGGATCAGCAGTAGTTCGGCGCGCCGGACCTTTGCCACGTCTGACGATAGCAACGTCGCGGATACGGAAGACCAGAATCTGTTTCTCCCCCGACGGTGCATGAATTTGCACATCGCGAAGAACTCGCGGGATGCCGTCCGGTCAAGGTACCGCAAGGCTGCCCGTTCAAGCTGGGACAGTTCTCTCGCTTGAAGCGGACAATGCGCCAGCCATCGCCATAGATATTCCTTCAGGTAGCCCGAACGGAAGTGCATCGGATCAGCCAGCAGGAAGGCGAGCGCCGCATCCAGCGCCTGCGGATCATGGTGCCTGACCCGGTTGAATAGCGCGCCCCCGCCCGGGTAAACGAGCGAGTCGAAGCGTGCATGGAACTCGCGACACGCCTCCCGATGGGCATCTGAGTGAGGACGCTCGCGCGACAGAGCATTGATGTGTGCTCTGAGCCGATTAAGCTCCTCCGAGTCTCGCAGGATGTACCGGGCACTCACCATGCAGGCGGGTTATTTCTTCACCGGTCGCTGCCAGCCGTCCACGGTGACCTGCCGCGCGCGTGCGACCGTGAGCTGGTCGGCAGGCGCGTTCTTGGAGATCACCGAGCCCGCGCCGATGGTGGCGCCATCGGCCAGGGTCACCGGCGCGACCAGCGATGAATTGGAACCCACGAAGACGCGATCACCGATCGTGGTGGTGGATTTGTTCACGCCGTCATAGTTGCAGGTGATGGTACCGGCGCCGATGTTGGTACCGCTGCCGATCACCGCATCGCCGAGATAGGTCAGGTGGTTGGCCTTGCTGCCTTGCCCCAGCGTGGCGTTCTTGGTCTCGACGAAGTTGCCGACATGCACGCCGTCGGCCAGCACGGTCCCGGGCCGCAGGCGCGCATACGGGCCGATGTGCGCGGCGCCTTCGGTCACCACGCCCTCGAGGTCGCAATGCGCGCGCACCAGCGTGCCGGCGGCGAGCCTGACGTCCTTGAGCCGCGTGAACGGGCCGATCACCACGCCGTCGCCCAGCTCCACCTCGCCTTCCAGCACCACGTCCACATCGATCTGCACGTCACGGCCCACGCGCACCGTGCCACGCTGGTCCAGCCGCGCGGGGTCGAGCACGCGTGCGCCCTGCACGCACAGGGCGCGGGCGGCGCGCAGCTGGTATGCGCGCTCGAGCTGGGCGAGCTGCCACGGATCGTTGGCGCCCTCGGCCTCGATGGGATCGGAGACCAGCACCATCTCCGCCGGCGTGAATTCCTCGGCCGCCATCGCGAATACGTCGGTCAGGTAGTACTCGCCTTGCGCGTTGTCGTTGGACAGCCGCGCCAGCCAGCCCTTCAGCGCGCTGGCGTCGGCCGCGATGATGCCGGTGTTGACCGTGCGGATGCGGCGCTGCTCCTCGTCGGCATCCTTGTGCTCGACGATGGCGGCCACGCGCCCTTCGGCATCGCGCAGGATGCGTCCGTAGCCGGTCGGGTCGGTCGGCTCGGCCACGAGCACCGCCAGCCTGCCCGGCGCGTCCAGCAGGCGCTGCAGCGTCTCGGGTCGCGTCAGGGGCACGTCGCCGTACAGCACCAGCACGGAAGCACCATCGGGGATCTGCGGAATCGCCTGCGCGACGGCATGACCAGTACCGAGTTGTTTTTCCTGCTGCGCCCACTGAAGATCGGAGCGTCCGGCGAACGCCGCCTGGACCTGGTCGCCGCCATGCCCGTAGACCACGTGGATGCCTGCCGGCGACAGCGCGCGCGCGGCCTCGATCGCGTGGGCCAGCATCGGCCTGCCCGCCACCGGCTGCAGCACCTTCGGCAGGGCGGATTTCATCCGCTTGCCTTCGCCCGCGGCCAGGATGACGACGTGTAGTTGCTTCATGTGGTTTCCCATTACGATGATGCCGGCCTCGCGCCGTGCTGCGATGGTATCAATTCAGCCCCATGCACAAGGATGTTCCCTTGATTCCTGCTTCGTCCGCCGCGCCGCATCCCTGGAAGGCCCCCGCCATCACCGCGCTGGTACTGGTACTGCTGGCGATGGCGATCCAGGGACAGGATGGCAACTGGGACCTGCGCAATTACCACCTCTATACGCCATCCGCACTGCTGGACGGCCGCTTCAGCCAGGACATCGCCGCCGCGCAGCTGCAGACCTGGCACAACCCGATGCTGGACGTGCCGTTCGCATGGATGGTGCGCACCGGCTTCCCCGGCTGGCTGGTTTCGCTGTGGCTGGGCCTGCATGCGTTCATCGCCGTGCTGTTCGCCCTGCGCCTGCTTGACCAGCTGTGGCCGCAACAACGCAGCACGCTGCGCACCGCCATGGCCGGCCTGGTCGCCGTGGGCGGCGCGGCCGTGATGCCCAGCATCGGTACCACGTTCAACGATGCCTTCGTGGCGGCCGGCATGATGGCGGGCATGTGGTGGGCCGTGGATTCACACGGCCGGCGTGGCGCCTGGGCCACCTGGGTGCCGGTGGGACTGTTCGCCGGACTGGCCGCCGGCCTCAAGCTGACCGGCGCGATGTACTGCATCGGCTTCATCGGCGCGGCATGGGTCGCCGGTCCGCTGCGTGGCGCGCCTGCGCGGCTGCTGGCGCTGGCGGTCGGCGGCATCGCCGGTGGGCTGCTGACCGCAGGACCCTGGGGGCTGCATCTGTGGCAGACGCATGTCAACCCGTTGTTCCCCTACTTCAATGAATGGTTCGCCTCGCCCGATGCGTTGCCGCATGGCCACAAGGACACGCGCTTCGTTCCACAGGGTCTGGACGCCCTGCTGGTGCCTTTCCACCTGCTGGTCGAAGGCACCCGCTTCTCCGAGAGCAAGCTGGCCGACCCGCGCCTGCTGCTCGGGTTCTCCGCGCTTGCGGCCTGGTGGGTGACGGCGTGGCGTGCACGCGCCAGGCACGCACGCGACATGGGCATGGTCCATGCGCTGCTGGTGTTCGTGCTGCTCAGCTTCGTGGTCTGGGTTAAGCTCTACGGCATCTATCGTTATCTGTTCGCACTGGAACTGGTCTGCTCGATCGCGATCATCGGCATGCTGTCGCAGTGGCTGCCCAGACGCTTTCCCCGCACGGTGCTGGTGCTGTCGGCGTTGCTGCTGGTCGGTGTCGCCAATCGGCCCGGCTGGGGCCGCGAGTCCTTCAGTACGCCGATGGTGGACGTGCGCCTGCCCGCGTTGCCGCGCGACAGCCTGGTGGTGCTGGCCCAGGACCATCCGCTGGGTTACGCGGTGGCGTATCTGCCCAGCGGCGTGCCGGCGATCTCGATCCACAACAACTTCATGACACCGGAACGCTGCACGCGGCTGCAGGCGCGCGCCGAGCAACGCGTGCGGCGGCATGCCGGGCCGCTGTTCCTCCTGCGTGAGGTGCCGAAGTCCGCGCCACCCGCGGAGCACTACCAGGCTTACGGGCTCGCGCTTGGCGGCGCGTGCCAGGCCGTGCCGACCAACCTGAGCGGGCTCGAAATCTGCCCGCTGGTACGCCGCTCCGCTACTCCGACGATCTGCCCCGCAGCACCTGGTCGGTGATCAGGCGCAGGATCTCGTTCGAGCGGCGATTGACCGTGTCCAGGATCAGGCCCGTGGCCAGCGCCACCACGCCCACCAGGGTGAAGGCCACCGCCAGCACGGCGGTGGACGGATGCGTCACCAGGCCGGTCTGGGTGAATTCGTGGATGACGAACGCGCCGAAGCCCAGCCCCGCCAGCACGCAGAGCAACGACAACGTGCCGAAAAAGAGCAGCGGCCGCATATCCTTGAACAGGAACAGGATGGTCTTCAACACCCGCATGCCATCGCGGTAGGTGTTGAGCTTGGACTCGCTGCCGTCGGGGCGCGTGCCGTACTCGATGGTGCGCTCTGACAGGACGAAGCCATTGGACAGCGCGAATACGGTCATCTCCGTTTCGATCTCGAAGCCGCGCGACAGCACCGGCATCGACTTGACGAAGCGCCGCGAGAACACCCGGTAACCCGACAGCACGTCGCGCACGGGATGCCCGAACAGCGCGCCGATGCAGCTGCGCACCAGGCGGTTGCCGAATCCATGGAAACGGCGGAACGACGCGGTTTCGTGCGATTCCAGCCGCGTGCCCACCACCATGTCGGCGCGTCCGTCGGCCACGTCATGGATCAGCGCGCGCGCGGAGGCCGCCGGATAGGTGTCGTCCCCATCGGCCATCACGTAGATGTCGGCATCGACATCGCGGAACATGGCACGCACCACGTTACCCTTGCCCTTCGCCAACACCCGGCGCACGCGCGCGCCCGCCTGCGCGGCCAGCTCCGCGGTGCCGTCGCTGCTGGCGTTGTCGAAGACCCACACCTCGGCTTCCGGCAGCGCGTCGCGGAAGTCGGCGACGACCTTCTGCACGGTCAGTGCTTCGTTGTGGCAGGGGATCAGGACGGCGATGCGCAAGCGAAGTTTCCCGGGTCCGTGTGGGCGGCAAGCATCTTACACGGCAAGCCGTACGCGCCCCGCGGTTTAAGATGGCGGCATGATTCCGCGCCTGCGCCGACATCGCCTGCTCAAGCACCCCGTGTTGCAGCGTGGCCTGCTGCGCGAGGGCGGCAGCTTCGTTGTCGTGGGCGCTGCGCAGCTGCTGGTCGACTGGCTGGTCTTTGTCGCGCTGACCGCGGCGGGCGTGCCGGCCGCACCGGGCAACCTGGCGGGACGGGTCTGCGGCGCCCTGCTGGGGTTCTGGCTGAATGGCCGGGTGACCTTCGCGCAGGCGGGCGTCGCACGCCTGGGATGGCCGCGTTTCGGCCGGTTCCTGCTGGTCTGGATCCCGCTGACGCTGGTCAGCACGCTGCTGGTGAGCGGGGCCGCGTCCGCACTGGGGCTGCACCTGGCCTGGCTGGCAAAGCCGCTGGTGGAAGGCCTGCTGGCCGTGGTGGCCTTCTTCCTGTGGCGGCACGTGGTCTACCGCTGACGCCGCGTCGTTGCGCGCATAAAAAAACGCCGGCACATGGCCGGCGTTCTGTGAAGCAAGACCACGATGGGTATTAGTGCTTCAGGTTCTTGCGCAGACGCTCCAGCGCGCTCAGCTGGGCAATGCTCATGGCCAGCTGGGCCTGGGCTTCTTCCACGCTCATCTTGGGGTCCTGCTTGGCCAGGATGCGCTCGGCTTCTTCCTTGGCCTGGCGCACCGAGGCCTCGTCGATGTCCTGCGCGCGGATGGCGGTGTCGGCCAGCACGGTAACGACCTGCGGCTGCACTTCCAGGATGCCGCCGGAAATCGCGAAATCCAGCTGCTCGCCGGTGGTCAGCGTCACCACCACCTTGCCCGGCTTCAGGCGGGTGATCAGCGGCGCGTGCTTGGGCGCGATGCCCAGCTCGCCCAGTTCGCCGGTGGCCACGACCAGGGTGGCTTCACCGTGGAAGATTTCCTGCTCGGCGCTGACGATGTCGCAACGGATGGTGCTCATAGGTTCCTCACTGCATTCGGAACGTGATTCGTGATGGGTGATGCGTGATTGGCAAGAACATCAAAGCCCGCCAACCACCCATCGCCGCTTCCGCGAATCACGACTCACGCATCACCAATCCCGGCGCTTACGCCTTTTCGGCGAGCTTCTTGGCCTTCTCGACGGCTTCTTCGATGCCGCCGACCATGTAGAACGCCTGTTCCGGCAGGTGGTCGTATTCGCCGTCGACGATCGCCTTGAAGCCGCGGATCGTGTCCTTCAGCGAAACGTACTTGCCCGGCGAACCGGTGAACACTTCCGCCACGTGGAACGGCTGGCTGAAGAAGCGCTCGATCTTGCGGGCGCGCGACACGGCCTGCTTGTCTTCTTCGGACAGCTCGTCCATGCCGAGGATGGCGATGATGTCCTTCAGTTCCTTGTACTTCTGCAGCGTCGACTGCACGCGGCGCGCGGTGTCGTAGTGCTCGTGGCCGATGACGTTCGGGTCCAGCTGGCGGCTGGTCGAGTCCAGCGGGTCCACGGCGGGGTAGATACCCAGCGAGGCGATGTTGCGGCTCAGCACGACGGTCGCGTCCAGGTGGGCGAACGTGGTGGCCGGCGACGGGTCGGTCAGGTCGTCCGCGGGCACGTACACGGCCTGGATCGAGGTGATCGAACCGGTCTTGGTGGAGGTGATGCGCTCCTGCAGCACGCCCATTTCCTCGGCCAGCGTCGGCTGGTAGCCCACGGCCGACGGCATGCGGCCCAGCAGCG
This sequence comes from Pseudoxanthomonas sp. SL93, assembly GCF_026625825.1. NCBI lineage: Bacteria > Pseudomonadati > Pseudomonadota > Gammaproteobacteria > Lysobacterales > Lysobacteraceae > Pseudoxanthomonas > Pseudoxanthomonas sp. SL93. The sequence continues at coordinate 2,555,713 of NZ_CP113065.1, forward strand.
CCGACACTTCGGTACCGGCCAGCGTGTAGCGGTAGATGTTGTCGACGAACAGCAGCACGTCCTTGCCCTTGCCGGATGCGTCCTTCTCGTCGCGGAAGTACTCGGCCATGGTCAGGCCGGTCAGCGCGACGCGCAGGCGGTTGCCCGGCGGCTCGTTCATCTGGCCGTACACCATCGCGACCTTGTCGAGGACGTTGGAGTCCTTCATCTCGTGGTAGAAGTCGTTGCCCTCGCGGGTACGCTCGCCCACGCCGGCGAACACGGACAGACCCGCGTGCGCCTTGGCGATGTTGTTGATCAGTTCCATCATGTTGACGGTCTTGCCCACGCCGGCGCCGCCGAACAGGCCGACCTTGCCGCCCTTGGCGAACGGGCACATCAGGTCGATCACCTTGATGCCCGTTTCCAGCAGGTCGTTGGCCGAGGACTGGTCCTCGTACGACGGGGCGGCGCGGTGGATTTCCCAATGGTCGGTCGCCTGCACGGGGCCGGCTTCGTCGATCGGGTTGCCCAGCACGTCCATGATGCGGCCCAGCGTGCCGGCGCCGACCGGCACCGAGATGGCCTTGTCGGTGTTGACGGCGATGAGGTTGCGCTTCAGGCCGTCGGTGGAACCGAGGGCGATGGTGCGCACGACGCCGTCGCCGAGCTGCTGCTGCACTTCGAGCGTGATGGCGGTGTTTTCCACCTTCAGCGCGTCGTACACCTTCGGCACTTCATGGCGCGCGAATTCGACGTCAACCACCGCGCCGATGATCTGAACGATCTTGCCCTGACTCATGTTTGCTGCTCCGATTTAACTTGTTCGTTTCGGCGAGTTCATCGCCTGCCTGATTACGTGTGATGGGTGATTCGTGGTTCGTGATTCGTAAGGCGCGGGTCGCTGCTCTTTCCAATCACCAATCACTGGTCACCGATCACGGCTTACACCGCTGCCGCGCCACCGACGATTTCGGAAATTTCCTGGGTGATCGCCGCCTGGCGGGCCTTGTTGTAGACCAGTTGCAGCGTGCCGATCAGCTTGTTGGCGTTGTCGCTGGCGGCCTTCATGGCCACCATGCGCGCCGCGTGCTCCGACGCGATGTTCTCCAGCACGGCCTGGTACACCAGCGACTCGATGTAGCGCGTGATCACGTGGTCCAGCACGCTGGCCGCATCGGGTTCGTAGATGTAATCCCAGTCGTGGTGCGCCACCTGCGTTTCCGCCGCGGGAAGCGGCAGCAGCTGGTCGAACGCGGCACGCTGGGTCATGGTGTTGACGAAATCGTTGTACACCACGTACACGCGGTCCAGCTTGCCTTCGGTGTAGGCGTCCAGCATCACCTTGACCACGCCGATCAGCTGGTCCAGCTTGGGCGAATCGCCCAGGTGGGACACGCTGGCCAGCATGTTGACCTTGACGCGACGGAAGTACACCGAGGCCTTCTGGCCGATGGTGACCACGTCGACCTCGACGCCCTTCTCGTTCCACTGGCGGATCTCGCCCAGCATCTTGCGGAACAGGTTGTTGTTCAGGCCGCCGGCCAGGCCGCGGTCGGACGAGACCACCAGGAAGCCGACGCGCTTGACGTCCTTGCGCTCGACCATGAACGGATGCCGGTAATCGGTGTTGGCCTGGGCCAGGTGGCCGATCACCTGCTTCATCGCGCGCGCGTAGGGGCGCGAGGTCTTCATGCGCTCCTGTGCCTTGCGGATCTTGGAGGCCGAGACCATCTCGAGCGCGCGCGTCACCTTGCGGGTGTTCTGCACGCTCTTGATCTTGGTTTTGATTTCGCGTCCGCCTGCCATGCTCTGCTCGCTTGATTCGTCTTCGTAGGGCGGGCCCGGCCCGCCGCCTTCACGAATGGTGGGCCGGGGCCCACCCTACGCTTACCAGGTACCGGTCTGCTTGAACTCGGCGATGCCCTTCTTGAAGGCACCTTCGATCTCGTCGTTCCAGTTGCCGGTGCTGTTGATCGTGTCGACCAGTGCGCCCTGGGTGTTGGTGAAGTGCGCGTGCAGCGCCTCTTCGAACGCCAGGATCTTGTTGACCGGCACGTCGTCGATGTAGCCCTCGTTGACGGCGTAGATCGACAGCGCCTGCAGCGCGATCGACATCGGCGCGTACTGCTTCTGCTTCATCAGCTCGGTGACGCGCTGGCCGCGTTCCAGCTGCTTGCGGGTGGCTTCGTCCAGGTCCGAGGCGAACTGCGCGAAGGCAGCCAGCTCGCGGTACTGCGCCAGCGAGATGCGGATGCCGCCGGACAGCTTCTTGATGATCTTGGTCTGGGCGGCGCCACCGACGCGCGACACCGAGATGCCGGCGTTCACGGCCGGGCGGATGCCGGCGTTGAACAGGTCGGTTTCCAGGAAGATCTGGCCGTCGGTGATCGAGATGACGTTGGTCGGCACGAACGCGGACACGTCGCCGGCCTGCGTTTCGATGATCGGCAGCGCGGTCAGCGAACCGGTCTTGCCGGTGACCTTGCCTTCGGTGAACTTCTCCACGTACTCCTCGGACACGCGCGCGGCGCGCTCCAGCAGGCGGGAGTGCAGGTAGAACACGTCGCCGGGGTAGGCTTCGCGGCCCGGCGGACGCTTCAGCAGCAGCGAGATCTGGCGGTAGGCCACGGCCTGCTTGGACAGGTCGTCATACACGATCAGGGCGTCCTGGCCGCGGTCCATGAAGTACTCACCCATGGTGCAGCCGGAGTAGGCGCTGATGTACTGCATGGCGGCGGATTCGGAAGCGGTGGCGGCCACGACCACGGTGTGCGCCAGCGCGCCGTTCTCTTCCAGCTTGCGCACGATGTTGGCCACGGTCGAGGCCTTCTGGCCGATCGCGACGTACACGCACTTGATGCCGGTTCCCTTCTGGTTGATCACGGCGTCGATGGCCATCGCGGTCTTGCCGGTCTGGCGGTCGCCGATGATCAGCTCGCGCTGGCCACGGCCGATCGGGATCATGGCGTCTACGGACTTGTAACCGGTCTGCACCGGCTGGTCGACCGACTTGCGCCAGATCACGCCGGGAGCCACGCGCTCCACCGGCGCGGTCAGCGAGGTGCCCAGCGGGCCCTTGCCGTCGATCGGTTCACCCAGGGCGTTCACCACGCGGCCGAGCATTTCCGGACCCACCGGCACTTCCAGGATGCGGCCGGTCGTCTTGGCCACGTCGCCTTCGCGCAGGTGCTCGTAGTCGCCCAGCACCACGGCGCCCACGGAGTCGCGCTCCAGGTTCAGCGCCAGCGCGTAGGTGTCGTTCGGCAGTTCGATCATTTCGCCCTGCATGACGTCGGCCAGGCCGAAGATGCGCACGATGCCGTCGGACACGCTGGTGACCGTGCCTTCGTTGCGCGACTCGGCGGCCAGCTTGACCTTCTCGATGCGGGTCTTGATCAGGTCACTGATTTCAGAGGGGTTGAGCGTGGTAGCCATGGGTAAGTCCTATGTGCCGGCTTGCGCGCGGCGGTTCAATTGAATTCAGTGCGTAAGTGCGGACTGCAGGCGCGCCAGCTTGCCCTTCAGGGAGCCGTCGATGACCACGCTGCCCGCATCGATCACGGCGCCGCCGATCAGCGACTCGTCGATGGCCGTTTCCACGTCCACCTCGCGGCCGAAGCGCTTCTTCAGCGCGGCCTTGATGGCATCCAGTTCACCCGCCGGCAACGCCGTGGCGGAGGTGACCTTGGCCTTGACGATGTGCTCGGCCTCGGCGCGCAGTTCCTCGAACAGCCCGGCGATCTCCGGCAGCTGCGGAAGGCGGCGGGCATCGGCGAGGATGCCGAGGAAGCGGGCGAACGTCTCGCTGGCCCCCTCGGGCGCGAGCAGCGCCACCGCGTCGGCGGGCAGCAGCTGCGGATTGGGCAGCAACGCAGCCACGCGCGGATCCGCCGCGACATGCGCGGCAAAACCCAGCGCCTGCGACCAGGCAGCAAAGTTGCCTTCGTCGCGCGCGGTCGCGAAGGCGGCGCGGGCGTAGGGACGGGCGACGGTAAGTGCCTGGCTCATCGATCAGGTCGTCCGATCAGATTTCAGCGGCGAGTTCGTCGAGCAGCGCCTTGTGGGCGTTGGCGTCGATCTCGCGCTTGAGGAGCTTTTCGGCACCACTGACGGCCAGCGCCGATACCTGCTTGCGCAGGTCTTCGCGGGCACGCGTGGCGGCGGCGTCGATTTCGGCTTCGGCCAGCGCCTTCTGGCGGTTGGCTTCGGCGATGGCCTCGTTCTTGGCCGCATCGACGATCTGGTTGGCACGTGCGTGCGCCTGATCGATGATCTCGTTGGCCTTGACCCGGGCTTCCTTCAGCGCCTCGTTGACCTTTTCCTGCGCCTGCGCCAGGTCCTTCTGGCTGCGGTCGGCAGCGGCGAGGCCCTCGGCGATTTTCTGCTGGCGCTCTTCGATGGCAGCCAGCAACGGCGGCCAGATCTTGGTCGCGATGATCCAGATCAGGCCTGCGAAGGCCAGTGCCTGGGCGAACAGAGTGAGATTGATATTCATCGTAAACCTGCCGGTGATGAAGGGCCCGCGCACATCGCGCCGGCCCAGCTACGCCTGGTGACTGACCGCGGGCGGATGCCCGTGGTCAGGCGTGCACGCGACGGATCAGCCCGCCAGCTTGGCCAGCTGTTCGGTGAAGATCGTGATGAACGGGCTGGCGAAGGCGAACAGCAGGCCGACGGCGACCGAGATGATGAACGCGGCGTCGATCAGGCCGGCGGTGATGAACATGCGCACCTGCAGGACCGGGATCAGTTCCGGCTGACGGGCAGCCGATTCCAGGAACTTGCCAGCCATGATGGCCAGACCCAGACCCGCGCCCAGCGCGGCCAGGCCGATCATGATGCCGATGGCGAGGGCGGTCGAAGCCTGGACCTGGGCGAGGTTGGTGAGGATGCTTTCCATGGTGATCTCCGGAACTTAAGTGCTTGAAAGGTGGATGGTACGAAGGGAACGTGAAAAATAAGGGTGAAGCGGAAACTCAGTGACTGTCTTCCGACAGGCTCAGGTAGACGATCGACAGCATCATGAAGATGAAGGCCTGCAGCGGGATGACCAGCAGGTGGAACAGCATCCAGCCCAGGCCGAACGTCGCACCGCCGAGCATGCCGAGGATGCCGGCGCCGCCCAGCACCCAGATCAGCAGGAAGACGATCTCGCCGCCGAACATGTTGCCGAACAGTCGCATCGCCAGGGAGATGGGCTTGCTGACCCATTCGACGATATTGAGGATCAGGTTGAACGGCATCATCCACTTGCCGAACGGCGCCGTGAGGAATTCGTGCGCGAAGCCGCCCAGGCCCTTCGAGCGGAAGGCGAAAACCAGCATCAGGAAGAACACGCTGATCGACATGCCAAGGGTGGCATTGACGTCGGCGGTGGGCACCGGCTTCCAGTAATGCACGCCCATCAGTTCGAGCGGCTTGGCGATGAAGTCTGCCGGGATCATCTTCAGCAGGTTCATCATCAGGATCCAGAAGAAGATGGTGATCGCGATGGGCGTCACCAGCTTGCTGGTCCCGTGGTAGGTGTCGCGGGCCTGCTTGTCGACGAACTCGAGCATGATCTCGACGAAGGCCTGCCACTTGCCCGGCACGCCGGCGGTGGCCTTGCGGGTCGCCATCCAGAAGGCGAACACGATGACCAGGCCCATCAGCACGGCGGTCACGAAGGTGTCGACGTTGATCGTCCAGAACGGACCGTCACCGCCCACCTGGGCCGTGAGGTTCTTCAGGTGGTGCTGGATGTAGCTGGTGGGAGTAAGAGCCTCGCCCGCCATGAGTCGGAAACCTTTCTAGTTGGGTTATCGCTGCTTGCCGGTCGCAACCAGCACCTGTGCCACCAGTCCGGTGATCACGCCTGCCAGCAAGGGCAGCGGAGGCAGCTTGTACAGCCCCGCGCCCATCACCAGCACGCCAATCACCACGACCCACTTCACCACCATGCCCGCCACCAGCCTCAGGACCGCCGAGACGGCGCCGAGTACGCCGCCGCCGAAGGCCATCCAGGCCGCCAGCAGCGCGCCGGCCACGATTGCCGCCCCGCCCACCGCCGCCGCCAGTGCCTGGGGCACGCCCCAGAGCAGGAAGAGTGCCGCGACCAGCAGCACGGCCAGCCCTTGCCAAGCGGCGGCGCGCAACACTAGCCGCCGGCCCGCAGCGACGGAATTCAGCACACGAAAGCCCTACGGAATTGGCGGGGTACAAGGCCACAAAGCGCCTCGCCGAGCCGCAAAAGTATAGCAGGGGGGACATTTCAGGGACAACCGCCAGAGGTCAAAAACACCCGCAAACGCGCCACCGGGGTGCAAAGCCCCGCCCCGCATGGGTGGAAGCGTTTTCCCTGTTCAGAATTTTCCCGCACATTTCGCGGAACTTTGACCAATGCCCCCGGTCAGTCCTTGCAAGGCCTGCCGCACAAACTTCCTCGTCCGATGCTCCGTTGCAGGCCTATCAGAAGCCCCGGCTGCTCCCGGGGCTTCTTTTTTTCCGGCGCCGCAACGGCGCGGAGGCGCTGGCACGGGGGTTCTCCAGATGATCAGCCTCGTGCGCGGATGCGGGTACGCGCCGCGTTTCGTTCATCTAATTCACCGCGCGTCGACTTGCGGCCCACGAAGGTTGGATTCCCCCCCTCGTGAATGGAGCACGTCATGCCCTTCGGTTTTTCCCGCAACACCCTCGTCCTTCCCTCCTGCCTCGCCCTCGCACTGGCGACCGCACTGCCTGCGCAGGCGGCCGAAGGCGATGATCGCTTCACCTTGCGCCTGGGCGCCATGAACGTGGATGCCGAGGGTGAACTGCGCGGGTCCACCATCTTTGCCGGCAACGACATCGGCTTTTCCGAAGACTTCGATTTCGGCAGCACCGAGCTGGTGCCGCGCATCGATGGCGTGTTCCGCCTGGGCGAGCGCAACCGGCTGATCTTCGATTACTTCAAGTACGACAAGTCGCAACAGGCCACGCTTGGCGAAGACCTGTCCTATGACGACGTCACCATCCCGGCCGGCAGCTTCGCGCGCGGCGAGGCCGAGTTCCAGTTGGCCAGCCTGGTGTACGACTTCGCCGTGGTGGACGGCGAACGCAGCAGCCTGGGCCTGCAGGTGGGCGCTGAATGGGCAAAGCTGAAGGGCACGCTGGAGGCCGAGGCCGGCGAGAACCGCTACCGCGACACCGCCAGCGAGAGCGGCTACGCCCCGGTGCTGGGCCTGCGCTTCACCACCCGCCCCTCGGACAAGTGGCTGATCAACCTGCAGGGCCAGTATCTGGATACCGGTTGGGGCAACTTCGGCGATTACGACGGCAGCATCACGCGGGCCAACGCCATCGTCGAGTATCGCTTCACGCCGCGCTTCGGCGCCTTCGTCGGCTATGACTGGTTCAAGCTGGACGTGGAGCAGGCCGGATCCGATGGCCTGCTGGGCCTGGACCAGCGCTTCAAGGGCCCGGTGGCGGGCGTCTCGCTGGCGTTCTGACGCCCGCGAACCAATAGGCAAGACCTATTGATGCTTGCGGATCGTTTCATTGGACAGGTGCCGGGAGCGCCCCATAATGAGATCAATTCTCATCTGGAGCATGTCGTGAACAAGACCCTGAGCTTCGCCATCCTGCATTTCGCGGTGGCTTTCACGCTGGGCTACCTGTTCACCGGCAGCCTGTTGGTGGGCGGCATGCTGGCACTGATCGAACCGGCGACCAATACGGTGGTCTTCCATTTCCACGAGAAGGTCTGGAAGCGCATCGAGGCGAGGCGCGCCGCGCGCGTGCAACCGCTGGCCGCCTAGCAGCAAGCCAGCGGAAAAGAAAAAGCCGCGCCCATGGGCGCGGCTTTTTCGTGCGGCCCGCCTGTCGGCGGGCTACTTCTTCTTCGGGATGTACAGGTCGGTGATGGTGCCTTCATACACTTCCGCCGCCATGCCCACCGATTCGCTCAGCGTGGGGTGCGGGTGGATGGTGTGGCCGATGTCCGCCGCTTCGGCACCCATCTCGATGGCCAGCGCCACTTCGGCGATCAGGTCCCCGGCATGCACGCCGACGATGGCGCCGCCGATGACACGGTGGGTGGTCTCATCGAAGATCAGCTTGGTGAAGCCTTCGCCCCGCCCGATCCCGACAGCGCGCGCCGAGGCGACCCAGGGGAACTTGCCCACGCCGACCTTCAGGCCCTTGGCCTTGGCTTCGGTTTCGGTCACGCCCACCCATGCCACTTCCGGATCGGTGTAGGCCACCGACGGAATCACCCGCGCCACCCACTCCTTCTTCTCGCCGGCCGCGACTTCCGCCGCCAGCTTGCCTTCATGCGTGGCCTTGTGCGCCAGCATCGGCTGGCCCACCAGGTCGCCGATGGCGAAGATGTGCGGCACGTTGGTGCGCATCTGCGCATCCACCGGGATGAATCCGCGGTCGGTGACGGTGACGCCCGCCTTGTCGGCACCGATCTTGCCGCCGTTGGGCGAACGACCCACGGCCACGAGCACGCGGTCGTACGTGCCGGATTCCAGCTCGGTCTTCTGTCCCTCGGTGGCGCTTTCGAACGACACCGTGATGCCCTTCTTCGACGCCTCGACCTTGGCCGCCTTGGTCTTCAGGTAGACCAGCGCGCCCTGCTTCTTCAGGCGGTCGGCCAGCGGCTTGACCAGGTCCTTGTCGGCGCCTGGCATCAGCTGGTCCATGAATTCCACCACCGTCACTTCGCTGCCCAGCGCGCGGTACACGGTAGCCATCTCCAGCCCGATGATGCCGCCGCCGACGACGAGCAGCTTCTTCGGCACTTCTTCCAGCTGCAGCGCGTCGGTGGAATCCATCACGCGCGGGTCGTCCCACGGGAAGTTGGGCAGTTTCACCGCCTGCGAACCTGCCGCGATGATGCATTGTTCGAAGCGCAGCAACTGCGTCTTGCCGTCGGCGCCGACGATCTCGAGCTCGTTCGGCGAAACGAACTTCGCCACGCCCGTCACCGTGCGCACCTTGCGCTGCTTGGCCATGCCGGCCAGGCCCTTGGTGAACTGGCCGACCACCCTGTTCTGCTTGAAATCGCGCAGCTTGCCCAGGTCGATCTTCGGCTTGCCGAACTCCACGCCGATGTCGGCCGAGTGCGCGGCTTCGTCGATCAGCGCCGCGGCATGCAGCAGCGCCTTGGAGGGAATGCAGCCGACGTTGAGGCAGACGCCGCCGAGCGCTTCATAGCGTTCGATCATCACCGTATCCAGGCCGAGGTCGGCGGCGCGGAAGGCGGCGGTGTAGCCGCCCGGGCCGGACCCCAGCACCACGATGCGGCATTCGATGTCGGCCTGCCGGCCGGTACCCAAGGCGGGCTTGGGCGCCGAAGCGGTGGGCGCGGGGGCCGCGGGCGAAGGCGCGACCGGTGCCGCCTTGCCCGGGACGGCCGCTGCGGCGCCTTCCGCCTCGATGATCGCCACCACGCTGCCCTCGGAAAGCGCGTCACCCAGCTTGACCTTGATCTCCTTCACCACGCCCGCCACGGACGAGGGAACTTCCAGCGTGGCCTTGTCCGACTCCAGCGTCACCAGGCCCTGGTCCTTCTTCACCGTGTCGCCGACGGCGACCAGGATCTCGATGACGGGCACATCGGTGTAATCGCCGATGTCGGGAACCTTCGCTTCCACCGGTCCGCCCGGGCCCGCTGCCGAAGCACCAGGCGGTGTCGCAGGTGCAGGTGCGGCGGCAGCCACCGGGGCGGGTGGCGCGACGGCAGCAGCCGGCTTGGCGGCTTCAGGTGCCGGTGCGGTGGCCGCGCCTTCGGCCTCCAGGATCGCCACCACGCTGCCTTCCGACAACGCATCGCCCAGCTTGACCCTGATCTCCTTCACCACGCCGGCAGCCGACGAAGGCACTTCCAGCGTGGCCTTGTCCGACTCCAGCGTCACCAGGCCCTGGTCCTTCTTCACCGTGTCGCCGACGGCGACCAGGATCTCGATGACGGGCACATCGGTGTAATCGCCGATGTCGGGGACCTTGATTTCAATGGTGGACATTCGATTCTCCTGGGATCGTGTCAGTCGTTCGCCGGCGCCTGGCCGGAAAGCGACTGCTGCAGTTCATCCAGCGCGGCGTCGAGCTGCTGCCAGCGCTTTTCCTGTTTGGATTCGCTTTCGTTGCTGGCTTCGACCAGCAGGTCGACCTGCTCGAACAGCAGCTCCGCGGGCCCGCAGTCCGGCGCGACACCGCTGAAACGTTCGCCATTGACCAGGAACGACACCAGTCCGCGATCCTGCAGCGGCGCATTGACGCCTTGCGGTGCGGCCCGCTCCAGCGCCTGCTGCCACAGGCTGGCCACGCGCTGCGCCAGCGGGACGGGCATGCGCACCTCATCGCGGTCGGGCGTCTGCTCGGTGCGGAACTGCACGCCGCCACGGGCGCTGCCGCCGCTCCATACGTGCACGCGTTCGTCCGCTTCGCTGACACGCAGGGTCCATGCCGCCCCCTCCGCGCCGGGAATCAGCGCGATGCCGCGTTCCTTGCCGGTGGCGGGCAGCCACACCAGGGACACGGCAGGCTGCACATCACCGGTGAACAGCTGCTCCACCGCGGCGCCGTGATTGCCGGTGGCCGGTGGCCAGCCACGCCCGAAGCTGAGCGTGCAGTCGTCCTGCGCGAAGGCAACCGGTGCGGCGACCAGCAGCAGCGCGCCGATCAGCGCATGGCGGGCGGTGCCACGCGTCACAGCAGCACGCGGCGCATGTCGCCCAGCAACTGCGCCAGGTAGGCGGTGAAGCGGGCAGCGGAGGCACCATCGATCACGCGGTGGTCATAGCTCAGCGACAGCGGCAGCATCAGGCGCGGCTGGAACTGCTTGCCGTCCCACACCGGCTGGATCGATGACTTGGACACGCCCAGGATGGCCACTTCCGGCGCATTGACGATGGGCGTGAACGCCACGCCGCCGATGCCGCCCAGCGAGGAGATCGAGAAGCAGCCGCCGGACATCTCGGCCGGACCCAGCTTGCCGTCGCGCGCCTTCTTGGCCAGTTCGCCGGTTTCCTGCGCGATCTCGTTGACGCCCTTCTTGTCCACGTCGCGGATGACCGGCACGACCAGGCCGTTCGGCGTGTCGGCGGCGAAACCGACGTGGAAGTACTTCTTCAGCGTGAGGTTCTCGCCGCTGGCGTCGAGCGAGGCGTTGAAGTCGGGGAACTTCTTCAGCGCCGAGACGCTGGCCTTCATCAGGAAGGCGAGCATGGTCAGCTTGATGCCGGCCTTCTCGTTTTCCTTGTTCAGTGCGACGCGCAGCGCTTCCAGGTCGGTGATGTCGGCGTGGTCGTGCTGGGTGACGTGCGGGATCATCGCCCAGTTGCGCGCCAGGTTGGCGCCGGAAATCTTCTTGATGCGCGACAGCGCGACGGTCTCGACTTCACCGAACTTGCTGAAGTCCACCTTCGGCCATGGCAGCAGGTTGAGCCCGCCACCAGCGGCCGCCGGTGCACCCGCGCTTGCCGGCGCGGCAACGCCGCCCGCCAGCACGCCCTTGACGTACTTCTGCACGTCTTCCTTGCTGATGCGGCCACCGCGTTCGGTGCCGGCCACCTGGTGCAGGTCCACGCCAAGCTCGCGCGCGAACAAACGCACAGCAGGGCTGGCGTACGCCACCTTGTCAGGCAGCACGCGGTCGGCATTGAATTCCACCGGCGGCGAGCGCGGCGGCGAGGCTTCCGGATCGATGCCGGGCCTGTCGTCCAGCACGCGGGAAGCCGCGGGGGCGGCAGAGGCGGGCGCCGCGCGCTCCTGCGCGATCTCGCGCTGGGCGATCTTGTCGGGGACCGCCGCCACCGCCACCGGCTCCACCTTGATGCCGGTTTCGGCGGTGGCCGGTTGCGATGCCGGCGCGGACGGCGCGGGCTTGGCTTCGGCGGCGGCTTCGCTGACCTCGATCAGGGCGACCAGCGCGCCTTCGGCCAGTTCGTCGCCCAGCTTCACCTTGATTTCCTTCACCACGCCCGCGAACGCCGACGGCACTTCCATCGTCGCTTTGTCCGACTCCAGCGTGACCAGGCCCTGGTCCTTCTTCACCGTGTCGCCCACGGCCACCAGCACTTCGATCACCGGTACGCCACTGTAGTCACCGATGTCGGGAACCCGTGCTTCCTTGATTTCGGCCATTGTGTGACTCCAGCGGTCTGACTCAAAAGGGGAACCCCTATTGTGTCCGCATGGGCGCGATGCGCCAACCTTTGGCCGGATTTAATTTTCTGTCCTGAGCGGGACATCGCACCCCGCGGCGTCACGCATGGCATTCGCGTGCGCGCGAGCGGGCATTGGTATCGCTTTGGTCCGTGCCGCGTGGCGTTGGCGCGCGGGGTTCTCCGCACGATACGCATGCGCACTGTGGGCGACGGGCACCCATCCCGGGCACGCACAGCGAACGCGACTGCATGGCGCCTTCACGCCCCCGCGCCTACGATCGGCCGCTCTCCGTCCCGAGGATCCGCCATGCGCTGGACACTGCTCTTGTTGTCGCTCCTGATGCCCGCCGTGTCGTGGCTTTCGCAGCAGGAAGCATTCGGCCCCACCAATGGCGCCATCTCCGACCGCTACCCGACCCTGATCGTCGCAGCCGGGTATGCCTTCGCCATCTGGGGACTGATCTTCCTGTGGGATGTGGTGTTCGGTGCATGGCAGGCGTTCTCGAAGCGGGCCGCGGGCGCGGCGCTGGCCGGCGCACGCCCCTGGGCGGCCGGCGGGTTCGCGTTGACGGCCGCGTGGATGCCGGTGTTCTCGCAGCAGCTGTTCTGGCTGGCGCTGCTGATCATCTGGGGCGCGCTGGCTTGCCTGCTGGTGGCTGCGCTGAAACTGTCGAACGATGCCGCCCCTGTTCCGGGCCAGACCTGGCTGGCCTGGGCGCCCGTGTCGCTGCATGCCGGCTGGCTGGCGCTGGCGGCATTCCTCAACACCGCGCAGGTGATCGTGGCGTATGGCCTGTTGTCCACCACGAACATGCTGCCGTGGACGTTGGTGCTGTTCGCAGCGGCGGCAGTGCTGTTGTTGCTGGCCAATCGCAGGATGCGCGGCAACCTGCCCTTCGTGGCGGCGGCCCTGTGGGCGCTGGCGGCGGTCTACGTCAAACAGTCGCAGGCTGCCCTGGCCGGCGCCGATACGGCGGCGTGGGTCGCCGTGGGCGTGGCCATCGTGCTGGCGGCGCAGACGGTGTGGTTGCGCCTGCGGGCGCAGCCGCTGCACGTCACCGGTTGAGCGCCTCGCGATAGGGCTGCAGCACGGACCACGCCTGCTGCAGCTGCGGCAACGACATGGCGGCGTGGGCAGGGCTGGTGGAAGGCAACGCGAGGCATGCGATGTCGCCACGCGCCGATGACGCCAGCAGGGGCTGCACATGGCGACGGAAGGCCGTCGCCGCCTTCCCCCCATTCAGCGCGATCGCGCGCAGTGCCGGCGACGCATGCACCAGGTCCACGATCGGGTTGACCACTTCAGTGCCGCGCACGATGGCGGCATCCAGGCTGCCGGCACGCTCGCATTGCCCGATGACGTCCCAGACGCCCACGCCCGCCGCGTTCAGGGCTTGCAGGCGGCGCTCATACGGGAGAGTGGCGTCGAAACCGCACAAGGCGCCCATCACCGGCCAGAAGCGGTTGCGGGGATGCGCGTAGTACTGCGCGGCCTGCAGGGACGCGTCGCCCGGCATCGAACCCAGTACCAGCACGCGGCAATCGGCGGCGATGCGCGGCGGCAGGCCGGTCAACCGTGCCGCCATGCCGTCAGCCCGCCGAGCTCTGCCAGGGCCTTACGACCAGCAATGCGCCCACGACGACCATCAGCAGGCCGACGATGCGGAGCGGATCGACCGGCTGTCGCGCATGCAGCACGCCGAAATGGTCCAGCACCACCGACCCCACCAGTTGCCCGGCCACCACCAGGCAGATCAGCGACGCGGCCCCCAGCCGGGGCACCAGCAAGGTGGCCGATGCGACGAACAACGCGCCGATCACACCGCCTGTCCAGGCCCACCACGGCACTTTCGCCAGCGCGGCCGGGACGAATACCGGGCGCGTCAGCAGCCACCAGGCCAGCAGCACCAGCGTGCCCACCATGAAGGACGCCAGCGATGCGAACAGCGGCCCGAACGTCTGCCGCCCGAGCGAGGCATTGATCAGCGCCTGCAGCGGCAGCAGCAGGCCGATCAGGAGGGCCAGCGCAACACCGGTCGCGTTCATGGAGTGTCTCGTGACGAAAAGGCTGTCGCCACGATACGCGATGCGCCCGATCAAGCGACAGCGACCTCCGTCGTCACGCGCCCGGCAGCACGTGACGACGGCCGACCGCGCGCTGCAGCAGCGCCATGGACACCAGCAGCATCGCCATGGGCGCCAGCAGCAGGTAGAACGCGCGCGCGCCATCGAAATGCGCGAACAACTGGCCGGTGACGAACGAGCCCGTGGTGCCGCCCAGCGCCGAGAACACCACGATCAATCCGGTCATCGCGGCATGCCGCGACTTCGGCAGCGCGCTCAGCACCACCGAATTGATGGCCGGATAGATGGGCGCCATCAGCAGGCCGATCAGCGGGAACACATACGCCGCCACGGGCGCGTTCCACCAGCTCATGTCGTCGCGCGGGTGCACGTTGGCCGCCAGCGGCAGCGCCAGCAGCACCAGCACAGCCATGGCGACCACGCAGCCAGACAACAGCCAGAACCACGGCACGCGGCGCAGCAGCACGCCACCGCCCAGCCGGCCCAACGCCAGTGATCCGGCGAAGATGCTGGCGGCCTGCACGCTGAGCGTGGTCGGCAGGTGCAGGATCTCGCGGTTGAACGTGGGCAGCCAGGTGTTGATGGCCTGTTCCATCAGCACGTAGAGGAAGGCGGAAACCAGGAACACGCCCACCAGCGGCAACGCCAGCAGCCGGAACATGTCGACGAACGACTCACCCGCCGCGTGGTCGTCGCGCGCCGCGCGTTCGTCCAGGGTGCAGGTCGCCAGCAGCACGACCACCGCCACGCACAGCGCAGCCAGCACCCAGTAGACATCCAGCCAGACCGGGTCCCCCGGCGCGTCGGCATTGATGAAGGCGGCGAACAGCCACGCACTGCCCAGGATGCCCACCATGAACCAGCCTTCCACCGTGCTGGTCAGCGCGGCATGCGCCTTGGCATCGTCCGTCAGCAGGCCGATGCTGGAATACACCGCCACCTTGACCAGCGCGAACGACACGCCCACCGTGGCGAACAGCAGCTTGGTGGCCCAGAACGACTGCAGCAGCGGCATGGTGGCGCAGGCCAGCGCGACCAGAAGCAACCCGAGCATCATCGCGCGTCGGTAGCCCAGGCGCGGCAGCCATGAGGCGACCAGGAACGACGTGATCGCGATGGGCAGGTCCTTGAAGGCTTCCAGCAGGCTGGCATCGGCCTTGTCGATGCCGAAGCCCTGCACGGATTGCAGGATCACGGTGCCCACCGAGTTCAACAGCATGGCGAAGATCATGTAGGTCAGGATCATCGCCAGGATCATGCGGCTTCGGGTCATGTCCGGTACCGGTCGCGTCATCGGAATCCTAGCCCGTCCGGGCACACGCATGCGATCCGCCCGCCAGGGCCAGTGACCACGCGTGCCAGCAACGGAAGACGTCGGGTGGGGAGAGACCACCCGACGAAGAAGGAGGGCGCCGCAGGCGGCGCCCTGTGGACATCACCACCGGTACGCGGCGGATACCTGGTAGGACGTGCCTTCCAGCGGACGACCCATGAACACGCCGCCACTGGTCGCATTGCCCAGCACACGCGCATTGCCTTCGGTCAACGCGATCTCGTCGGTCACGTTGCGGCCCGCCAGGGTGAACTCCCAGTTCTCGCCCACGTGCGCGCTCGCACCGAGATCCCAGGTGTCGTATTCCGGCAGCACCTGGCCGTTGGCGGGATCGGAGTAACGGTCGCCCACGTGCGTGTACGTGGTGAACACCTTCAGGTCACCCCAGGGCATCGACCAGTAGTAGCTGGGCGTCAACCGCGCGCGGAACTTCGGCTGGCGGACCACCTGGTTGCCATCGAAGGTGGAGAAGTCACCGTACTTGGCGCGCAGCCAGGTCGCGTTCCACGCCAGTTCGAAGCCGCCCGCCGGCCGCCATGCGCCTTCGAATTCCAGGCCACGTGCCTTCGAGTCGCCGATGATCACGACGTTGTTGCCGTTGTTGTCGAACGCCTGGTACCGCAGGCCGGTGAAGTCGTTGTAGAACGCGGTCAGGTACATCTCGTACGTCTCGCCGCCGGCCTTCAGGCCCAGCTCGTACTGGTCGATCTCGGTCTTGTTGTTGGCGCCGTCGCGCAGGTTGTCGAACTGCGGGAAGGTGAAGCCCGAGTTGACGCGGCCGAACAGGCTGACGCTGTCGTTGAGGGTGTAGTTCAGGCCGGCCGTCCAGGACACGTCGCTGTCGTTCTGGTCGATGCTGCGCGGGGTGGTCGAGACCGAGGTGCTGTTGTCGTACAGCGTGTTCGGATTGCCGTCCAGGTCGACCGTGACCGGATCCCACACCGTGCCGTCCACTTCCTGCCGCTCGTAGCGCACGCCCGCGTCCAGGCGGATGCGGTCGTTGACGGTCCATTCGTCGGCGATGAAGAAGGCCGTGTTCTGCCCGTCGTAGTCGCCGCGGATGTTGTAGAACGCCGTGCCGACGAAGCCGTCGCGCGTGGCGACCTGGCCATTCGACAGAGCCAGGTTCACGCGGCGCGCGTTGTCCTGTGCGGTGAGCAGCATGTTGTTGCCCAGCCACCAGCGGTCCTTGGACGAATAGTCCGCGTAGTACACGCCGAAGGTCAGCGCATTGTTGTCGGTCAGGTCGATGCTGAAGCGCAGGTCGTTGGTGAACGAACTGATCTCCTTGTCCACCACCCAGAAGCCGGCGGTCAGCACCTGCTGGTTCGGGTCCACGGTGCCCCCACCATTGACGAAGCTGCCGGTGCCGGTGACACCCGCACCATAGGTGTCGGTGATGTAGGACGACAGGGTCTGCGGATTGGCGCCGGTGAACAGCGCGTAGGTCGGCGCATCGCCCTTGAGGTAGTTGAACTTGTCGCTGATCGTCCAGTTGCCGACGTACCAGTCCAGCGAACCGCCGAACACGTCGATGTCCACGCCGCGGCCATCGGCCAGGTCGCGCGTCATCGTCTGGTTGCCGACGCCGGTAGGCAGCGTCACCCGACGGAAGTCTTCACCGACCAGCGTGCCGGTGGTGGCATCCAGGCCCGGGAAGCTGGAGATGTCCTTGCCGTCGTTGCGCGAGACCAGCGGCACCGCGGTGTAGAAGGTGTTCTTGTCGTCGGTGTGGCGGGCATACAGATTGAACTCGCCCTCCGCCCAGCGCCTGGTCAGCGTGGCGCTCAGCTGGCCGCCCTTCTCCACCGGGAAGCCCGTCTGGCGCACGCCATCGGTCTCGCGGTAGAAGCCGCCCACGCTGTAGTACCAGCCGGTGTCGGTGCCCAACGGGCCGCCGCTGTAGAAATCGAGACGACGCAGGTCGTCGGTGCCCACGGTCAGCCGCACCAGGCCTTCCGGCGTGTCCTCGCCCTTCTTCTGGATGAAGTTGACGGTCACGCCGGGCTGGCCGTTGGAGTAGATGGGGCTGGGGCCGCCGCGCAGGCCTTCGACGCGCGCGATGGTGTCGTCGATGCGGAACAGGGTGGTGTTCTCGAGGAACGACAGCGTCGGCGGCGGGAAGATGGGCGAGCCATCCAGCTGCAGGGTGAAGAACGGCGCGTCGCCCTCGGAGGGCATGCCGCGCACGAAGACGTTGGCGCCGGTGCCGCCGCCGCTCGCTTCCGCCCACACACCGGGCACGATCTTCAGCAGGTCGGCGGTGCTGGTCGGCGCCGTCTCCTGGATCTGCTCGGGCGTGGCGGTGCTGATCGAGAAGCTGGTGTCGCGCTTGCGCAGGCCCTTGAACTTGGCCGTACCGCTGACGACCACCGCGTCCAGCGTGGTGGCCTCTTCGCGCGCCGCGGGCTCGGCGAGGGCGGCGTCCTGCGCGGCGGCCAGCGCGGGCGCCAACGCCAGTGCGATGGCCGCGGACAGCGCATATCGCATCGGGTGCTTGGTGTGTTGCATGGTCTCTCCCTCCACTTTCATTGTTGTCGTGTTGTTGACAGGCTTTCCACCGCGGCTTCTGTGGCCGCGTGCGGTCAAGGTGAAACGAAGTCCCTCAGGGTGAAGTCGGCGATGCGGGGAATCACCGCATCGGCATGGCGCAGGGCGCGGGCGTCACCGATGCCGATGGCCGCCATGCCGGCGGCGTGGATGGCATCGATGCCGGCAGCGGCATCTTCCACGCCGATGCACTGGTGGGCGGGCACGCCGAGCGCGGCGGCCACGTCCAGGAAGATGCCCGGGTCCGGCTTGGCCCTCGGGATGTGGCCGGCGTCGGCGATGTAGTCGAAGCGGTCGGCAATGCCGAGTTTCTGCAGCAGCATCGGCGCATTGCGGCTGGCCGACGCCAGCCCCAGCCTGAGGCCGGCCGCGCGTGCGGCGTCGAGCACCTCGACCACGCCGGTGAACAGGTCCTGCGGACCGAAGCGCTCGATCTCCTGCACGTAGTAGCCGTTCTTGATGTCGGCCAGTGCGCGCTTCTCGTCCGCGCTGTAACGGCGCGGCGCGCGCTCCAGGATGATCTCGAGCGACGCCATGCGGTCAACGCCCTTGAGGCGTTCGTTGACCTGCTGGTCGAACGGCACACCGATCTCGTCGGCCAGACGCTTCCAGGCGTGGTAATGCGTGTGGGCGGTGTCGGTGAGCACGCCGTCCAGGTCGAAGATCAATGCCCGGCAGACGCGGGGAAAGGTCGCTCGCGGGGGTGAAGGCAGCGCCAGCGGCAGCAGCGCTTCGCGCCCGGCTTTCAGCATGACCGCGCTGCCCGCATGACCGAAGGCCAGTGCATCGCCTTCGTCCAGCCGGTAGCGCACCCCGCGCATGTCCACGTCCACGCGCAGTGCGCAGCCGCGCCAGCGCAGGTTGAAGCCGTACCCGGTCCAGCCGGCGGGCAACGTGGGCGCGAACACCATCCGGCCGTCTTCCACCCGCAAGCCGCCGAACCCCTGCACCAGGCCCAACCAGCTGCCCGCCATGGCCGCCATGTGCACGCCGTGGTCGGTGTTGCCGTGCAGGTCGTCCAGGTCGACGCGCAGGCTGGCGTCGAAATAGCGCCATGCCTTCTCGTCCTGCCCGACCTCGCTGGCGAGAATGCCGAACACCGGTGCGGACAGGGTGGAGTCGTGCGTGGTCACGGCTTCGTAGTAGTCGAAGTCACGGCGCTTGCTGCCCAGGTCGATGCCGTCACCGGCCAGCACCAGCGCCATCACCACGTCGGCCTGTTTGCAGACCTGGTGGCGGTACAGCGTGAGCGGGTGGTAATCCAGCAGCAGCGGCCGGTGTTCGCCTTCGCGCTTCGGGAACGGCCAGCGGGGCTTGTCCAGGAAATCGTCGTCCTGGGCATGGATGCCGAGTGCGTCGTCGTAAGACAGGTACATGGTGTCCGCCGCACGGCGCCACACCGTCACTTCCCCTTCGTCCAGTCCCAGGCGCCCGGCGAGTTCCGCGAGCACCTGCGGCCGGCGCGCCTGCAGCGTTTCCCACGCGGAAACGGCACGCTGCAGATGCCGCTGCGCCATCCGGTTGGTGTAGTAGTTGTTGTTGACCAGCGTGGTGTACTCGTCCGGCCCGGTCACCTCGTGGATGCAGAACGCACCCCCACGGCGGGGATTGAAGTGGCCGGCCTGCGGCCAGATGCGCGCGGTCTCGAAAAGGATCTCGGCGCCAGCCTCGCTGAGGAAGTCGAGGTCTTCGCTGGCGTCGAGATAAAGGCCGATTCCGTGCGCGATGGCTGCGTTGATGTGGTACGCCGCCGAGCCACTCGGGTAATGCGCGGAGCATTCGCCACCGGCGATGGTGCGCCACGGGTAGAGCGCACCGGCCGGATGGTTCATCGCACGTGCCTGGGCACGCGCCGCCTCCAGCGTGCGGTAGCGGTACATCAGCATCGCGCGCGCCACGTCCGGGGCGGTGAACACCATCACCGGCAGCACGAATGCTTCGGTATCCCAGAAACAATGGCCTTCGTAGCCCTCGCCGGTAATGCCCTTGGCGGCGGTGCCGTTGACACCGTCGCGCCCCGCCGACTGCAGCAGGTGGAACAGATTGAAGCGCAGCGCCAGTTCAGCCGCCGGATCGCCGTGCACCGAGAGGCCCGCGCCCTGCCAGAAGGCCTGCATCGCTTGCGCCTGCGTGGCCGCGATGGCCTCGAAACCCTGCGCGACCGCCCGCTCCAGCAGGGCCGCGACGTCGCCTTCCGGGCCGCCGTTGCCATCGTCATAGGCCACGAATTTCTGCAGCGCGACCGTCATGCCTGGCCGCATCTCGGCCTCGAAATGTTGCGCCACGCGGCCGTTTTCCGCGTCCGCGCCCACGAAGGCGAGCCCCTCCCCGGCAACGCGATGGCGCTGCGCGCACACCAGCCGGATGCCACTGTGGTGCGTGCGCTGGACCAGCGACGCCAACTGCGCATCGGCCTGCTCGTCGGACACCGCCATCGGTTCGCCACCCGACACGCCGATGCGCGGATCGTCGCCCTGTTCCACCGCCTGCCGTCCGGTTTCGATGGACGACACCAGCCGCAGCGGCCCGGTGTAGTCGATGGAGATGACGCTGAAATGGATCGCCAGCAATGCACGCTCGGCCAGCGGCACCACGCGCCGGGCACGGATCTCCAGCGTGTGGCCGGATGCGGTCTTTAGCCGAAGGCGGCGGTCCAGCGATCCTGCGGCGAGATCAAGCGAGCGTTCGAACGCGAGCCATTCGCACTGCTCCAGCTGTAGCGGCACGTCACCCAGCAGCAGGCGGATGTGCTTGCCGTCCGCGACCGGCACGCGCGTATCGGTGCTGCGCGGAAAGCCGGTGAAACGTTCGTGGTAATGGATCGGGTTCTGCTCGAACACGCTCGCCAGGAAACTGCCGTCGCTGGCACTGCTGCCTTCCTCCAGGCCGCCGCGCACACCCAGCGTACCGTTGGCCAGTGCGAAGAGGGTTTCGTCGCGCGCGGCGCGATGGCCATCAAGGCTTCGCTGGGTGTATCGCCACGGGTCGACGGCGGACGTCGTGCCCTGGCTTTCCACTGTCTGCTTCGATCCCGTTTCCTGTTCCACCGACAACCCCGTCCGCATCCTGTCCCGCGCCCGGCCGGGCAGCGGCGGGAGGGAAGCTAGGAGGCATTGTTATCGATGTCAAGTTATCGATGTCATATCTCGCTCGCCCGCTCGGGGACCGATGACCAGCGGCGCGATACCACCCCATCAACGGGGCAAACAATGCATTCAAAACAACGGGTTGGGCGACACCGCCCCGGGCATGGTCAAGCGCTCACGGCCAGCCGTGTTCCGCTGCAACGCAACAGCCGGTTGCGCTCAGGTGGCGCGCAGCACCAGATGGGTGGGAAGGGTCTCGGACTGGGCCGGCTCGCCTTCGATCAGTCCCCGGATCTTCTTGGCCAGCAGCACGCCGGCATCCAGGAAATTCTGGTGCACCGAGGTCAGGGGCGGCACGTAGGTGGCACCCAGCGGGGTGTCGTCATAGCCGATGACCGAGACGTCTTCCGGCACGCGGCGGCCGCGCTCGATCAACGCGCGGATCGCGCCGATGGCGAGCAGGTCGCTGGCGGCGAACAGCGCATCCACCTGCGGCTGTTTTTCCAGCAGTGCATGCACGGCGTCGGCACCGGCGCTGACGGTGAAGCTGGCCACGGTCGGCGTCAGCGGGGTGATGCCATGGCGCGCCAGTGCACCGGTGAATCCTTCAAGACGCTCAGCGAACTCGCCATGCGCGGCATCTCCCAGGAAGGCCGGACGTCGACGCCCCAGCGCGATGAAGCGATCGGCGGCCAGCGCGCCGCCGCGACGGTTGTCGCTGCCCACCACCACCTGCGATTCGTGGCGGCTCACCGCACCCCAGACGACCATCGGGCGTCCCCAGCGCTGCACTTCGTGCATGGCGTCCTCATGCGCGCCCTGGCCGAGCAGGATCACGCCGTCGGCGGCCTGCACGTTGGGCAACGCGCCGCCCTGCAGCGACGTCAGCAGCACGCTGTAGCCGGTGGTGGTGAGTTCCTGGGTGATGCCGCCCAGCAGGTCCAGCGGATAGGGGCCGGACATCTGGCGCTCAACGGTGGGTTTCATTTCCACCACCACCGCCACGGTCATGCTGCGACGCAGGCGCAGGTTGCGTGCGCTGACGTTGAAGGAATAGCCGTACTGCTGCGCCACCTGGCGCACGCGCTCGCGCGTTTCCGCGTTGACCAGCGGGCTGTCCCGCAACGCACGCGACACCGTGATGGCCGAAACACCCGCCACTTTCGCCAGGTCCGCCATGGTCAGGTGATCACCGGGCGTGGGGAGCGCAGGCCGGGAACGTGCGGTACGTGGCGTGCGTTTGGCGGGGGGCATGCGGGTCACTTCCGTGCGCGGCTGGCTTCGTAGTGTGCAATATGCACGTCCACCGGCGTGGACGCGATCACCGCCGCGACGGGCTCCGGCAACAGCTCGTCCAGCGCCTTGAAGCGCAGGCAGGACTTGCCCATGTCCAGCTTCCTGCCCGCTTCCGCGTATGCCTGATGCAACGCGGCGTGGTGGGGCGAGCCTTCGCCGCAGCCCGACAGGTACAGGGCGAAGTACTGCTTCTGCGCCGCCAGCGCGACATAGGGAAGCGGTTGCCCGTTGTAGGTGACCGGATAGCGCGACAGCGGGATCTCCCAGCTGATCATTCCCCAGTTCATCCCCTCCGCATAACCCTCGGGAAGGTGGCGATTGACCAGGTCACGCACGGCTGCCACCACGGCGCGCCGTGGCTCGGGCAGTTCCTCCAGATACGCATCCACCGTTGCCGCCTTGCTGCTGACCATGGGTCTTCCCTCGCTGTCGCCCGCGCGCCGACCTTAGCGCAACCCCGGCAGGACGTCATCCGCCGCCCGCGCGCGGTGGGCTTTCGCATGTCATCCCGAGGGTCTTCGTGCGGATCCGCAGGCTGATGCGAAGTCGTGCATCACTTCATCAACGTCAGCGCAGGGTGAAATCGCGCGCAACTCCAGCGCGTTTTCGCCGTTATTTGAAAAGTGTTCATGTCGCGGCGCGGTCTGCATTCATGCAGGGGTGGTTACGGTGCGCTCGCCCTGCATCGATCCGCGGCATCACGCCGCTGGATGCAGGGCCATAAGAACACAACAGGAGAACCTCCATGACTTCGATCCGTACTTTGACGCTTGCGCTTGCTTCGCTGGTGGCCGTTTCCCCGGCCGCATTCGCACAGGATGCGTCCACGGACACTGCGTCCTCTTCCACCGGCAAGCGCTTTGCCGTGGTGGGCGGCGCCGCGATCCTGCACCCGGATTCCGATCCGCTGCCCGGCTCGCGCCTCGACATCGACGGCGACATCGCGCCGACCATCAGTGCCAGCTGGTACGCCACCGACAACATCGCGGTGGAACTGTGGGGCGCGGCCGACAAGTTCAACCATCGCGTGCGCGGCGACGCCGGCAAGATCGGCACCGTCGAGCAGCAGCCCATGGCGCTGAGTGGCCAGTACCATTTCGGTGCGCCCGACAAGGTGATGCGCCCGTTCGTGGGCCTGGGCTATTACGAGTCCAACTTCAGCAATGAAGACATCTCCGGCGGTGGCGACCACGTGGGCCTGGAAACCGCCAAGGGCGCCATCGCCACGGCGGGCGTGGACTTCAACATCAACGAGCGTTGGTTCGCCCGCGCCGATGCGCGCTACCTGAAGGGCGATGCGGAACTGCGCGTCGCCGGCCAGGGCACCGGTGAAGAGCTGACGCTGGACCCGTGGGTGGTGGGTGTGGGTATCGGCGCGCGTTTCTGATCATTCCTCGCGCTGATGCCAGCGGCGGGTCCTTCGGGGCCCGCCGTTTTCCTTTTCAGGGGGCGGCGCGACCTCGCAGGCGGTCCAGGCGGGCGACGCGCCACTTCACGCCCCACGCGTACGCCAGGTAGTAGCCCAGCAGCAGGCCTGCCACCCCGACCAGGCTGCCGTGGCCCGCCCACGCGGCCAACGCCGGGCTGGCATCGCTCTGCCAGTAGCGCGCCAGCTGGAAGAAGCCCAGCGCAATGCGCGCCGCCACCACCACCAGCAAGGCCAGCACCAGCCACGCATTCGGCTGGTAGAACACGCCCTGCGGCGCCACCTCCCACCGCGTCAGCCCTACGCCCGCCACGCCCAGCGCGGCACCGAGGGCGAGCCCCAGGCCTGCATGCATCAGGCTGTCGGGCCACCAGACCAGGCTCACCGCCGTGGCGACCAGGAAGACCGCCACCGACAGCAGCAGTCCCCATGCATTGATCAGCAACACCCAGCCGCGCGCCAGCCGGCGGGCGCGCCCATAGCGGTAGCGCTGCCACAGCGACAGCGGCAGCAACACCACCCACAGCAGGGGCAGCAACAGCAGCAGGATCAGCAGCAGGAAGGGCATGGCGGCCATGATGCCGCAACACGCGTGAGGATTGCCGGCTCAGGGGTGCTCGGCTTCGACGTGCACTTTTTCCCGCCTCAGCAGGTAGATGCCGCTGGCGACGATGATGGCCGCACCGATCCACGTGACGCCATCGGGCAGCACGCTCCAGAGCGCGAGATCCAGTGCCACGCCCCAGACGAGCGCGGTGTACTCGAGCGGCGCGATCAGCGAAGCTTCGCCGCGCCGGAACGCCTCCGTCAGCGCGACCTGCGCCAGCGAACCCGCAAGGCCGACCATGCCGATGATCCACAGGTGTCCGGCCTGCAGCGGCACCCAGCCTGGCAGCGCCAGCAGCCAGGCGCCCAGCGACAGCAGCACCATGAACCAGAACACCATCGCCTGCGTACTGTCGCGCTGGGCCAGCATGCGCACGGTGATGGCGCCGGCCGCATAGCAGACCGCCGCGATCAGGATTGCCAGGCCACCGGCCGTCAGCATGCCTTCGCCGGTGGGCCGCAGGATCACCAGCACGCCGACCAGGCCGATCACGATGGCCGCCCAGCGCCCCGCCCCGACCTTCTCGCCCAGCAGCGGACCCGCCATCGCGGTCACCAGCAGCGGCGCCACGAAGGTGATGGCATAGGCCGTGGACAACGGCATGGTGCGCAACCCGTACACGAAGCCGACCATCATGCAGATGCCCAGCAGCCCGCGCACTAGATGCAAAGGCCAGCGCACCTGCAGCAACGTGGCGGGCTTCACCGTGGCCAGCACCCACAGTGTCACCAGCGGCAGCGATGACAGGCCACGCAGCGCCGCCACCTGCAACGGTGGGTAGTGCGGCGACAGCAGCTTCAGCCCCGCATCCATCAGCGCGAACATCAGCACGGCCAGCAGCATCAGGATGATGGCGGCGGAATGGGGGTGGCGGGACGTCATGCCTCATTATCCACGGGAGCGCGACGCGGTTGGGGGCATCAGGCTAAAATTCGCCGGTACCAGCAAGGAATCCCCCATGCCCTCTTTCGACGTCGTCTCCGAAGTCAACGTGCACGAACTGACCAATGCGGTCGACCAGGCCAACCGCGAACTGTCCACCCGCTTCGACTTCAAGGGCGTGGACGCGAAGTTCGTGCTGGAGGACAAGCTGATCACCCAGTCCGCGCCGAGCGATTTCCAGCTCAAGCAGATGACCGACATCCTGCGCGCGCGCCTGATCGCGCGGCAGATCGATGCGCGCTGCCTGGACTTCGGCGAGGTGGAAACGAACCTCGCCGGCGCGCGCCAGAAAGTCACCGTGCAGCAGGGCATCGAGCAGAAGCTGGCGAAGAAGATCGTCGCCACCATCAAGGAAGCCAAACTGAAGGTGGAGGCGCAGATCAACGGCGACAAGCTGCGCGTGACCGGCAAGAAGCGCGACGACCTTCAGGACGTCATCGCCCTGCTGAAGAAGACCGAGTTCGAGCTGCCGCTGCAGTTCGACAATTTCCGTGACTGAGTTGCCTCGTGAAGACGCCGATGGCGTCGACCCCATCGCCGCCACCCGCCGCTGGGTGGAACGCGCAGTCATCGGCCTGAACCTGTGCCCGTTCGCCAAGGCCGTCTACGTCAGGCAGCAGGTGCGCTTCGTGCTGAGTGATGCCTCCACCCCGGAGGCGCTGCTGGAGGAACTGGCCGAGGAGCTGGTGCTGCTGCGCGACACCGACCCGGCTGAGATCGACACCACGCTGATCGTCCACCCGGATGTGTTGACGGACTTCCTGGACTACAACGATTTCCTCGACAACGCCGACGCCGCCATCGAGGCGCTCGACCTGCAGGGGGAGCTGCAGGTGGCGAGTTTCCACCCGGACTACCAGTTCGCCGGCACGGCGCCGGACGACATCAGCAACTACACCAACCGTTCGCCCCACCCCACCCTGCACCTGCTGCGCGAAGCCAGCATCGACCGCGCGGTGGAGGCCTTCCCCGATGCGGACGTCATCGTCGAGCGCAACGTGAAGACACTGGACGCGCTGGGGCACGCCGGCTGGGCGAGGCTGTTTGCTGATTGAGGTCGGGCGGGTTTGCTGTAGGAGCGACGTAAGTCGCGACCGGGAGTCTTTTCCACCATGACCCCCACCAGCACGCCCGCGCCCTAAAGCCACATCGCATCCCAGTACGGGTACTTCCCGATCTCCTCGACCAATCCGGCACGCAGCGGATTGGCAACCACATATCGCGCAGCTATCCGCAGATCATCATCGCGCCGCATGGCCCGGTCATGGAAGCTGGCTTCCCAGACTCGCCGCGGGCTCCCTCTGCTTGCCGGGTACGCCCGGGCCGTATTCGCCTTCAGCCTCTGCACGCACACGGATAACGTCTCCATCGGGCCCAGTTCGATCAGGCCGTGCCAATGGTCCGGCATCAGGACCCAGGCCAGAAGGCGCGAGCGATACCACAGGCGCTTGTCGGTGATGGCGCGCGCGACGGCATGCGCCGCTGCCGGGTCGGAGAACAACGGCCTGCGATCACGCGTGACGCACGTGACCAGGTAAGCCTGTCCAGATATCGATGCGCGACCGCGGCGGAGTGCCGCATGGCCATGCAGGGTCCTCTTCGCAGTGCCATCCATGCCGACCAACATGGCTAGAAGCTGCGTTAGACGACATCAGGAGATGACAGAAATCCTTGTAGGACTTTGCCGTGCGGTCGCGACTTACGTCGCTCCTACAGGGCGAGCCCCAGCCGCTGCTCCAGCAGCACGCGCGCATCATGCAGCGACGGCAGGATGGTGTGGCCGAGTGCGCGAACGGCGTCGTCGGGCTCCAGCAGGTCCGGGATCTGGATGGGGTGCATGCCGGCCGCCAGTGCCGCACGCACGCCGGTGGGTGAATCCTCAAGCACCAGACACAGCGCTGGATCGACATCCAGCGAGCAAGCCGCCAGCAGATAGACATCGGGCGCAGGCTTGGGGTGTTCGACGTCGCTGCTGGTGCAGACCGCGTCGAAGTACGGCAACAGCTGCGAGGCTTCTAGCTTGCGCAGGGCCAGCGGCCGGCGCGTGGACGTGGCGACAGCGCGCGGAATGCCGCGCGAGCGCAGGAACTCCAGCATCTCGATGATGCCGGGGCGGTGCGGCATGCCCGTCGCCACGATGGCGTCGTACAACGCATGCGAGCGCTGCAGGATCAGCTCGCGCTTCGCCTCGCCCACGGCTTCATCCAGCAGATGCCGGCATACGGCCTCACTGTGGCCGACCATCGACAGCCACAGCACCTCGGGAAGGTCGTGGCCGAGCTCGCGCGCGGCTTCCGCCAGGCAACCGATGATCGCGCGCTCGCTGTCCAGCATCAGGCCGTCCATGTCGAAGATGACCGCGACGGGCGCGAACGGCAAGGAAGGATCCTTCACGCATCGGCCTCGAACAGGCGGCGCAGATCGCCTTCATCCAGAAGACGCCACTGTCCGGGCGAGAGATCGCCCAGCGTCAGTCCCCCGATGCGGCTGCGATGCAGCGCCTCCACGTGGTTGCCGACGGCGGCGAACATGCGACGCACCTGGTGGTAACGACCTTCGGTGAGCGTGACCTGCCCATGGCGCGGATCGATCACGTGCAAGCCGGCCGGCGCCAGCGGCGTCTGCTCCGACTCCAGCATCAACGTGCCACTGGCGAAGACCGCGCCTTCGTCACCGCGCAGATCCTGCGCCAGCGTGACGTCATAGACCTTGGGCAGGTTGGCCTTCGGCGAAATGATCCGGTGCAGCAGTCCACCGTCGTCGGTGAGCAGCAACAGGCCACTGGTCTCGCGGTCCAGCCGTCCCACCGTGGACAGCACCGGCGAGCGCTCGCGGAAACGCGACGGGAACAGGTCGTAGACGATGCGGCCGGTGTCCTTGGTCGAGCAGGTGTAGCCGACGGGCTTGTGCAGCAGGATCGCCAGCCCCGGCGCCGGATCGAGCGGCTCGCCATCCACGCGGATGTTGTCGTGGTCGACGGGATCATCGGCGTACAGCACCTCGCCCGCGGCGTCGGTGATGCGGCCTTCGCGGAACATCCATTGCACCTGCTTGCGGCTGCCGTAGCCCAGGTTGGCGATGTGCTTGACGATCTTCATGCGCTCAACGCCTCGCCTTGACGGCAGCGATGACTTTGAAGCCATCGCGTTCGCCCGCCACGCGCACGTCGCCGAAGCGCTCGTTCAGTATCTGCTCGTACGGCAGATGGCGATTGGCGACCAGCCAGAGGCGGCCGCCCGGCTTCAACGCCTCGGCGGCCACGCTGATGAAACGCTGGCCGATGTCGGGACGATCGGCACGGCTTTGCGTATGGAACGGCGGATTGCTGACGATGAAGTCATAGCGCGCCGGCAGCCCGCGGGTGACGTCGTGCCACAGGAACTGGCGTGTAGCGGACGACGTGGAATCGGCCAGGTTGGTTTCGGCCAGTGCCAGCGCACGTGCTTCGGCCTCGTAAAGATCCAGCGCGGTGATCTTCGGGCAGCGCGCCAGCAGTTCGCTGGACAGGTAGCCGTAGCCCGCACCGAGATCCGCGCCCTGGCCGGCGATGTCGGCAGGCAGGTGCTCGACCAGCAGGGCGGAAGCCGGATCGATGCGGTTCCATGCGAACACACCGGGACGACTCAGGAAGCGACCGCCTTCGATGCGGCGCGGCGCATCGAGCGATGTCCACTTCTCCAGCAGCGCAATGTCGGCCGCCTCATGCAGGGGCCGCGTCCAGAAGGTGCGGCAGTGGAACTTGGTCAGCGTGCCCGCCAGGCCGGCGAGCTGCTTGAGGTCCGCCTCGCCCGACTTGGCGCCTTCGTTGTTGGTCATGCCGGCCACCACGATGCCGCCGGGCGCCGCCAGCTGCACCGCGCGCGCCAGCAGCGCGCGCGCTTCTTCACGCTGGCGCGGCGGCAACACCAGCACCAGCGGGTAGCGCGTGGCCGATGACGACGGCGATGCTTCGGCAATGACCTGGAGGCCGGCGTGCTCGAGCGCTTCCGCATCGGGACGGAAGCTCTGCTCGCATACCAGCTGCGACAACGGGAACTGGCGCAGCGCGGCGCCATCGCGCGCGCGCAGGAACAGCACCGGCCCGCTCGGCCAAGCCACCTGGCCCTGCACGAACGGCAGCATCAGCGCATCCAGCGCGGGATCGGAGTATCGGAAAGCCAAGGGGCACCGCCAGCAGGAAAACAGATGGCGATTCTAACCGGCCGCGTGCCTGCCTCCGGCAGCGACCGTTGCCTGCACGGCGTGGCCGCCGGTCGGCGCATTGATACCGCGGTTAAAAAAATGTTGCACATCGAAAACAACCGGCGTATCGTGCGCGGCCTTCGGCCCCTGCGGCTGTTTTTTCACCAGAACGATTTCCATGAAGCCCGCGCACTCCATCACCAACACGCTTGACCTGCAGCCATCGCGCTGCGGCCTGCGCGTGCGTGCGTATGCGTTCGATGCCAACCCCGGCAACGAATCCGCGCGGCATCTGGCCACCTGACATCCGGCTGACTCCCAGGGAGATCGGCCACCCCGATCTCCCGAGGAAACGCGAACGCCCTCGGGTCGCAAGCCGCGGGGGCGTTTTGTTTCCAGCGTTCGCGGAGGATGCGCATGCATCGACCAGGTTCCATCCATTCCACCACGGAAATTCCTTTCCGCCCTGAAGCATCCGGGTAACGCGCCTGCGCGTCCCGAGGCAGGGGCGCGGCTGCAACCGGCGCATGTGCGCTGCGTTGTGATGCTTCGACGCGAGCGGCGCGGGGAATGGACACCACAAGGGCGCATGGCGCCCGCACGGATTGCCGTTGGCGACAGCCGGCAATGAGGAACATCGATCGAACACGCTACAGCGGTGCGGGCTTGTGTCCCGTCCGGTGCGCGCGGCGTTGCCGTGGCGTATGCCGAAGCGTGGGAGGAGGTGTTCCTCGAGCGGACGATAGCTCAGAGGCAGAGCAGCGGCGCATGCCGTTGGCCACCGGTTCGAATCCGGTTCGTCCACCACTGGATAGCTCAGATGGTTAGAGCATCGGACTGTTAATCCGACTGTCGCGGGTTCGATTCCCGCTCCAACGCCTGAAAAGGCACATGACCTTTCACGTCATGACATGGGGACGCAAGTCCCACCCCGGAAACGCCCCGTGCGGCGTGACGCTTTCCCGCGACGGAGCGCAGGAAGACGGCATGTCGCAGCGGGGACGAAGCCGGCACCGCGCCCTCGACGCGGAGGCGCGCAGCGTTCGATGCGGTCCACCGATCGCACCCTCGTTGCGAAGCATCCGCGGACAGCGCCGGCCGCCCGCCTCGCCTCCGTCCAGGGGCGTTTCCACCTTCTTCCGTCGATCGCAGTGTGCGGTCGGCACACCATCGTCGTGGCGTTCGATCCTCCACGACGGTGTTCCCCAACGGATCGAACCACCAGAGCCAACAAGGAGAACAACGCCATGCTTCTGAACAGCATGTCCTGGACCAAGAGGGTCGTGATCGGTGACGGCGAGCGCGGCCTGGTGTATCGCAACCGTCGGTTCGAGCAGCTGCTCGCGCCCGGCGTGTACCGCTGGTTCGACCCGATGGGTCGCATCGAAGTACGCACCTTCAACATCGCCGCGCCGGAATACGCCGGCCACGACGTCGACGCGCTGATCGCGCGCCTGGGCGAACGCCTGGGCGACACCTTCGTCCTCGCCGACATCGGGGTGGACCAGGTCGGCCTGGTGCTGAAGAACGGCAAGCTGGAAGACGTGCTGCCGCCCGGCACGCGACGCCTGTACTGGGTCGGCCTGGTGAAGGTCGACGTGCAGGCCGTGTCGCTCGCCACGCCGGACGTGGACGTCGCCGTCGCGCGGCGCCTGCGCCAGCTGGGTGCGCTGTCGAAGCTGGCGGTGGTGGCCGATGTGCCGGCGGAGTTCGCCGGCCTGGTCTTCATCGATGGCAAGCTCGAGCGCACGCTGGCACCGGGCAGCTACGCCTTCTGGAACTTCCAGAAGAACGTGGTGGTGGATGTGGTCGACCTGCGCGTGCAGTCGATCGAGGTCTCGGGCCAGGAACTGCTGACCCGCGACAAGGTCAGCCTGCGCGTGAACCTGGCCGCCAGCACCCGCGTCACCGACGTGGTGGCGGCGCGGACCAAGGTCGCGAAGGTCGGCGACTTCGTCTACCGCGAACTGCAGTACGGCCTGCGCAAGGCGGTTTCCGCCAAGACGCTGGACGAACTGCTGGGCGACAAGGCCTCGCTGGACGCCGATATCTTCGCCTACGTGCGCGGCCAGTTGACCGGCTTCGGCGTGGAAGTGCTGGGCGTCGGCGTGAAGGACGTGATCCTGCCGGGCGAGATGAAGGAGATCCTCAACGGGGTGGTGCAGGCGGAGAAGACGGCGCAGGCCAACGTGATCCGCCGCCGCGAGGAGGCGAACGCCACGCGTTCCCTGCTCAACACCGCAAAGCTGATCGACGAGTCGCCGGTGCTCATGCGCCTGAAGGAGCTCGAGGCGCTGGAAAAGGTCACCGAGAAGATCGACAAGCTCACCGTGTTCGGCGGCCTGGATGGCGTGCTGAAGCAATTGGTGACGTTGAAGTAGTAAAGCCGGTCGCGGTGGACGGAACCACCGCTTCCGGCTTCAATGGAATGACGACATGAGTACGCAAACACACTTCGAACTGCTGCACGCCGAGGGCAGCACCACGCCGATCAAGGGCTGGGTGCGCGGCGTGCCCCTGGACCAGGGCGCCCACGAGCAGCTGCGGAACATCGCGGCGATTCCGTTCGTCGGTCCGTGGGTCGCGGTGATGCCCGACGTGCACCTGGGCAAGGGCGCCACCGTGGGTTCGGTCATCCCGACCCGCGGCGCCATCATCCCCGCCGCCGTCGGCGTGGACATCGGCTGCGGCATGGCTGCAGTGCGCACCACGCTGCGCGCGAAGGACCTGCCGGACAGCCTGGCGCAGTTGCGCTCGAGCATCGAACGCAGCGTGCCGGTAGGCAACGGTCGCGGTGGCGAGCACTGGAAATTGCCGGACAGCATCGCCACGCGCATCGCGCAGTCGGGGCTGGAACCGCGCCTGGAGGCGATCAAGCAGAAGCACCGCAAGATCCGCACCGACAAGCTGGACCGCCAGATCGGCACGCTGGGCGGCGGCAACCACTTCATCGAGATCTGCCTGGACGAGGCCGACGCGGTGTGGGTGATGCTGCACAGCGGTTCACGCGGCACCGGCAACCTGATCGGCACGTATTTCATCGAGCGAGCGCGCGAGCAGCTGGCGCACCGCGTGCTCGGCTTCCACCTGCCGGACAAGGACCTGGCCTTCTTCATGGAAGGCGAGCCCCTGTTCGACGACTACGTGGAAGCGGTGTCGTGGGCGCAGGACTATGCCCGCGAGAACCGTGAGGCGATGATGTCGCGCGTGCTGGCCGAGATGCGCCACCGCCTGCCGAAGTTCCAGTTGGAGAAGATGGCAGTCAACTGCCACCACAACTACGTGCAGAAGGAAATGCACGGCGGCATGGACCTGCTGGTCACCCGCAAGGGCGCGGTGAGCGCGCGTGCTGGCGAGCTGGGGATCATCCCCGGCAGCATGGGCGCGAAGAGCTTCATCGTGCGTGGCAAGGGCAACGCGGACAGCTTCCACAGCTGCAGCCACGGGGCCGGCCGCGTGCTGAGCCGTACCGCCGCGCGCCAGCAGATCACGCTGTCGCAGCACCGCGAGGCCACGGCGCACGTCGAATGCCGCAAGGACGCCGGCGTGATCGACGAGTCGCCGGCGGCCTACAAGGACATCGACGCCGTGATGGCCGCGCAGAGCGACCTGGTTGAGGTCGTCCACACGCTGCACCAGGTGGTGTGCATCAAGGGGTGAGCTTCGGCTCGCCCCTCTTTTTTTACCGCCATTGCGGTTGTGGGAGTGGTGCCGGCATTGCTGGCACCACTCCCACAACCTCGGGGAGGCTACCCCTGAAGTTCCCTCAACGTCACCGACGGCGGCGCATCCAGCACCTTGCGCGTGGCGAACAGCCCGGCGCCCAGTGCCGCCAGCATGCCCAGCCCGCCACCGATGGCGGCCAGCTGCCAGTTCGCCTTCCACGGCAGGTCGAACACCTGCGTGGCGACGACGCCCGACAGCACGGAAGCTGCGATCGCCGCGACCAGGCCCGCGAGCAGACCGATGGCCGCGAACTCCGACGCCTGGGCCAGACGCAGCTGGCGACGGCTGCCGCCCAGCACGCGCATCACGCCACCTTCGAGCAGGCGTTCGTCCTGGCTGGCGCTTACCGCCGCCATCAGCACCAGCAGGCCCGCCGCCAGCGAGAACCAGAACACCACCTGCACCACCAGCGACACCTGTTCGGCGGTGCTGCGGACCTGCTTCAGGACCGCCTCCACGTCGACCACCGACAGGTTGGGGAACTGCCCGACCAGATCACGGGTGAACGTGGTGGACCCGGCGGGCACGCTGACCGCGGTGATGTAGCTGGCGGCATAGCCATCCAGTGCGCCGGGCGATGCCACGACGAAGAAGTTCGGCCGGAAGCTTTCCCAGTCGACGCTGCGCAGGCTGGTGATGCGGCCTTCGAAACGCTGGCCCGCGATATCGAAGGCGACGCGGTCGCCGATCTTCCAGCCCAGCGACTCGGCGAATTCCTCTTCCACCGACAGCTCCGGCGATGAAGGCGTCCTTCCGGTCCAGAATTCGCCGGCGGTCACCACGTTGTCGTCGCGCAGCGCGTCGGCCATGGACAGGTTGAATTCGCGGTCGGCGCGGCGCTGCGTACGCTCGTCCTGTTCGGCGTAGTCCTCGCCGCGGGTCGGCTTGCCGTTGAGTTCCAGCAGGCGGCCGCGGATCATCGGGTACAGCGTGGCCTCGCCCAGTTCGCGCTGCGCCATGAAGGCGCGCACCGGATCCAGCTGGTCCTGCTGCACGTTGATGATGAAGCGGTTCGGCGCATCCTTGGCCAGCGCCAGCTGCCAGCGGTCCAGCAGGTCGGTGCGCACGAACGTCAGCAGCAGCAGTGCCATCAGGCCCAGGCCCAGCGCGGAAATCTGCGCGATGCTGGTGCTGGCGCGCCGGCTGACGTTGGCCAGGCCGTAACGCAGGCTGCCGCGCAGGCGCGAGCGCAACCGGCGCACCAGCACGATCAGCAGCCAGGCCAGCAGCGCTAGGACGGCCAGCGTGCCCGCGATGCCGACCAGCATCGCCGTGCCCAGCGTGGCCGAGCCTGCCTTCCACCACAGCAGCGCACCCAGGCCGCCGATACCCGCCAGGCCGACCAGCCAGGCGCTGGGTTCGGTCGGGTCCAGGTCGCGGCGCAGCACGCGCAGCGCAGGCACGCGGCGCAGCGCGAGCACCGGCGGCGCACCGAACGCCAGCAGCACCACCATGCCCACGCCATAACCCTGCAGTGCGGGCAGCAGGCCTGCCGGTGGAATGTCGATCTTCAACGCCTGCTGCAGCCAGCTGCCGATGCCCCACTGCAGGCCGAAGGCGATCAGCACGCCCACCGTGCACGCGGCCAGGCCGAGCAGGATCAGTTCGCCGACATGGATGCCGACCAGCGTGCGCTGCTGGGCGCCCAGGCAGCGCATCACCGCCGTGCCGGAAAGATGGCGTTCGCTGTGCCGGCGCGCGGCCATCGCCACCGCGACGGCGGCCAATACGACCGAAACCAGCGCGGCCAGGCCCAGGAAGCGGCTGGCGCGGTCCAGCGCGGAGCGCACTTCCGGGCGTGCATCGCGGATGGTCTCCATGCGCTGGCCGCGCGCGAGTTGCGGCTCCACCTGGTCGGTGAACTGCTCCACGGCGGCGGCATCACCGGCGACGACCAGCCGGTAGCGCAGGCGGCTGCCTTCCTGCACCAGGCCGGTGGAGGGAAGGTCGGCGAGATTGAGGAAGACTTTCGGTGCGACGTTGAAGTAATCCAGCGCCGCGTCGGGCTCCTGCACGACCAGTGCGGCGAGCTTCAACTGGCGCGTGCCGATGCCGATCTCGTCGCCGAGTCTGGCGCCGAGCGTCTCGGCCCCCGCCTGGCTGATCCACAGCGTGCCCGGCGCGGGAATGCCCGCGGCATCGCGCTCCGTGCGATCCGACGCATCGACGATACGGAATGCGCCACGCAGCGGGAAGCCTTCGCCCAGTGCCCGCAGGTCACCCAGCGACAGCGCCTCGCCGGCGCGGATCATGCTCTGCAGTTCCTGCGTCTCGGTGGCCTTCAATCCCGGCGCCTGGGCCAACCGACGCAACGCGGCCGACGGCGCGGTATCACCGCGGACCACCACGTCGCCACCCAGCAGGCGGTTGGCTTCGATGGCCAGCGCGCGTTCGGCACGATCGGTGACGAAGCCGACCGACGTCACCGCGACGACGGCCAGCACCAGTGCGGCGAACAGGATGCGGATATCGCCCGCCACCAGGTCGCGGCGCAGCTGGCGCCAGGCCAGCAGCAGCGTCCTCATGCCCGCGCATCCTCGCTGGCGAGCAGGCGGCCGGCCTCCATGCGCAGGCGGCGCTGGCAGCGCTCCGCCAGGTGTTCATCGTGGGTGACCAGGACCAGGGTGGTGCCGGTGTCCGCGTTCAGCGCGAACAGCAGGTCGATGATGGCCTGCCCGGTGTGCGTGTCGAGGTTGCCGGTGGGCTCGTCGGCGAACAGCAGCGCGGGCCGCGTCACGAACGCGCGCGCCAGCGCGACGCGCTGCTGCTCACCGCCCGACAGCTGTCGCGGATAGTGCCCCAGCCGCTGGCCCAGGCCGACCTTCTCGAGGATCTGCCGGGCCGGCCCTTCCACGTCGGTGTCGCCCCGCAGTTCCAGTGGCAGCATGACGTTCTCCAGCGCCGTAAGCGAGGGCAGCAGCTGGAAACTCTGGAAGACGAAGCCGACCTTCTCGCCACGCACGCGCGCACGGCCATCCTCGTCCATCGTGGACAACGACTCGCCGTCCAGCAGCACCGTGCCCACGCTGGGCACATCCAGGCCGGCCAGCAGCGACAGCAGCGTGCTCTTGCCGGAGCCCGAGGCGCCCACGATGGCGACGGTGTCGCCGTGATCGATGCGGAAGCCGACGTCCTCCAGGATGGTCAGGTCGCCCCCCGGGAGCGGCACATGCTTGCCCAGGCCGGATACCTGCAGGACAGGTTGCGTGCGGGGTGAACCGGCTTCAGTGTGCAGTCTGCTGGAATCGGCCATCATCGTCTCGTCGGTCATGTCGTCGATCATCAGGAGCGCGGATTAAATGTTCTTTAATTCTTTCAGGTATGGGGCCGTGCGGGTGGGCGCGCAATGGGCTTTGGGTCTCGCCGTGATGCTGCTGGTCGCATTATCCGCACGGCCTGCCGCAGCCCAGAGCGCGCAGGCCAAGCCCGCAGCCGCCGCACGCACGGTCCTGGTGATGGGCGATTCGCTGTCGGCCGCCTACGGGCTTTCGCCCGCGCAGGGCTGGGTGGCGCTGACCGCGGACCGCATCGGCAAGACCCGACCCGGCTGGCGCGTGGTCAATGCCAGCGTCAGTGGCGAAACCACCGCCGGCGGCGCTTCCCGCATCGCCGCGGAAATGCAGCGCCATCGTCCCGCCGTGGTGGTGATCGAACTGGGCGCCAATGATGGCCTGCGTGGGCTGCCGCTGGCACAGACCCGCGCCAACCTGGAGAAGATGATCAAGGCCGCGCAGGCCGGCAAGGCCAAGGTGCTGCTGGTCGGCATGCGCATGCCGCCCAACTACGGGCCGGACTACACGCGCGGCTTCGAGCAGAACTACACCGCGCTGGCCAAGCAGTACAACACCGCGCTGCTGCCCTTCCTGCTGGAACCGATCGCGCTGGATCGCGCCGCGTACCAGGCCGACAACCTGCACCCGGTCGCCAGCGCGCAACCGAAGCTGCGCGACCATGTGTGGAAAGCACTGGATCCGCTGTTGAAGTGACCGCATGTCGGGTGGCGGAGCAGCGTAGGAGTTTTCCTACACGCAGGCGCGGTTTCTCCCGAATGTGATAACCGGCACATTCGCGCACGCTATGCAGGCCGGATCCCTGCCCGGCGTCGCCCGTGCTGGAGATCACCATGCCCCGTCTACTTTTCACCATCGTCGCTGCCGCCAGCGGCTGGCAACTCTATGAGGGCGAGTACGGCCGCAACTGGTTCGAGACCCTCGGTGATGCGCGCGAGAACGCCAAGCTGCTCGCGGCCACCCTGCACCAGCACCATGGCATCCCCACTGCCGTGGTCATCGAGATGACCAGCAACGAGTCGGTGCTGCTGGCGCGACACGGCTGAGCCGGTCGCCGCATGGCCGGGCGCGCTGCAGCAGCCGGCCCCATTGCCCCGTGGCATGATCCCCGCTCCATCAACGGAGGCCGCACCATGGGCAAGCAGGCGTTCGAGGAATCATTGGCGCAGGGCCGGCATCGTCAACTGGCCGAGATGGCCGGCGAGTGGGAGGGGCGCTTCCGCCTGTGGTTCACCCGGGATGAACTGGCCTGTGAAGCCCCGCAACGCGGGCGCATCCGCAGCGTACTGGGCGGCCGGTTCCTGATGCACGAGTACGAAAGCCGCTTCAACGACGAACCCATCGAGGGCATCGTGCTGTACGGCTATCACCTGGACGACGGCAACTGGGAGTCGGCCTGGGTGGAAAGTTTCGGCACCGGCACCAGCATCATGTTCTCCACGGGCGGCGGCGACCCGAACCCCAATGTGCTGGGCAGCTATGGCGACGGCCAGGGCGGGCCCCGCTGGGGCTGGCGCACCACGCTGGAACAACCCGACCCGGACACGCTGGTCATCACCATGTTCAACATCACCCCGCAGGGCGAAGAGATGCGCGCGGTGGAGACCCACTACACCCGCGTCAGGTGACCGGAGCCGGCCGTTGCAATGCGGGAGTGATCAGGCCGCGACGCCCGACAGCTGGCGCAGCACCTGCTCGAACACCTCCACCGGTTGCCCGCCCTGCACCAGGTGGCGGTCGTTGAAGATCACCGAGGGCACGGCGCGGATGCCGTGCTGCTGGTAGAACTGTTCGCGTTCGCGTACCTGCGCGGCGAAGGTACCCGCATCGATCACCCGTCGCGCTTCGGCACCCTCCAGCCCGACGGACGCGGCGATGTCCACCAGCGTATCGGGATCGGACACGTTGCCTCCTTCCCCGTGGTACGCCCGCAGCAGCGCGTGCTTGAGTGCACGCTGCGGCGCCGCCCCCTGTTCGCCCGCCCAATGCAGCAGTCGGTGCGCATCGAAGGTGTTGTAGATGCGGTCGCGCTTCTGCAGGTCGAACCTGAAGCCGAGCGCCTCGCCACGCTGGCGCAGCGACTCGCCGTTTTGCGCGAGCTGTTCGGGCGTCAGCCCGTACTTGCGCCCCAGGTGCTCGGCGATGGACTCACCTTCCGGTCCCATGTCCGGATTGAGCTCGAACGGCTGGAAGCGCAGCTCGACCTGCAGTCCGTTGCCGATGCGGGCCATGGCGCGCTCCAGCGCCGCCAGGCCGATCGCGCACCACGGGCAGGCGACGTCGGAGACGAAATCGATCTTCACCGGGTTCGACATGCGCTGCGCCTCACTCGTTCGCCGTGTTCTTGTACACACGCCCCTGCTTCATCACGAAGCCGACGTTCTCGAGCAGTGCCACATCCTGCAGCGGGTCGCCATCGACGGCGATCAGGTCCGCGTAGTAGCCCGGCTTCAGTACGCCGACCTCCTTCTCGATGCCGAACAGGCGCGCGTTGACCACCGTCGCCGAGCGGATGGCCTGCAGCGGCGTCATGCCGAACTGCACCATGCGCGAGAGCTGGCGCGCGTTCTGGCCGTGCGGGTACACGCCGCCGTCGGTGCCGAACCCCATGATGGCGCCGGCCTGGTGCGCCTTGCGGAAATTCTCGCGCTGGGTGGCGCCCACACGACGTTCCTTCTCCAGCGACTCGGGCAGGAAGCCGGCCTTCTCGCCTTCGCCGAGGATGTACTCGGTGTTGTAGATGTCCATCACCAGCACGGTGCCGCCCTTCTTCGCCAGCGCGATGCCTTCGTCGTCGATGAAGCTGGCGTGCTCGATGGAGTCCACGCCGGCCAGCAGCGCATTGCGGATGCCGGTGGCGCCATGCGCATGCGAAGCGACCTTGCGGCCCAGGCTGTGCGCCTCGTCGACCAGCGCCTTCAGTTCTTCCAGCGAATACTGCGGCGCGCCGACTTCGGTGCCCTTGGACAGCACGCCGCCGGTGGAACAGGTCTTGATGAAGTCGGCGCCGAACTTGACGTTCTGCCGCACCTTCTGCCGCGCGGCCCACGGGCCGTCGGCCACGCCTTCGCCCACGGCCTTGTACTCCGCCGGCAGCAGGTTGTTGTCGCTGCAGTGGCCGCCGGTGATGCCGACCGACACGCCGCCGGCGAGGATGCGCGGACCTTCGACTTCGCCCGCCGCGATCGCATCGCGCAGCGCCACGTCGGCATACCCGGGCGAGCCGGGCACGCGCACGGTGGTGAACCCGGCCAGCAGCGTCACGCGTGCATTCTTGGCGCCCTTGATGGCGGCCGCGGGCAGCGAGATGGCCAGCCGGCGATAGCCCTGCAGGTCGGCATCGCCATGCAGGTGCACATGCGCATCCATCAGGCCGGGCAGCACGGTCTTCGTCGACAGGTCATGGACCGTCGCACCGGCGGGCACCGGCGTGCTCGCGGCGGGACCGACAGCGGTGATGCGCGCGTCCTCGATGACGATGGCCTGGTCGGCCAGCAGGCGGCCGGATTCCACGTCCAGCAGGCGGCCGGCCTTGACGTAGGTCGTGGCGGCGAACGCGGGTGCGGCAGCGGACAGCAGGACGGCAACGGCCAACAGGGACGGACGGCGCATGGGCGCTCCAGAGAAAGAAGATCAGGCGAATGTACCAAGGCTACGGGTGGGAGCGACGTGAGTCGCGACGTTTTCCCGTGGTCGATGGTCCCGGTCATGGACGGACGACCACGACGCGAGACCGATGCACCTGACGACGGCCTCTACTTCCCGTCGCGACTCACGTCGCTCGCACCGCTTCAGCACCCGCCAGACAGAGCACCGTTGCCGCGCGGGTGCGCGGGCGACTCAGACCGGCGTCGGATTGCGGTACTTGAAGCCTGCCTGGTGCCAGTACGGGTACGGCTTCGGGCGCTGGCTGGCGGCATCCAGCTTCGCCACCTGCGCGGGCGTCAGGTTCCAGCCCACCGCACCGAGGTTCTGCTGCAGCTGCTCCTCGTTGCGCGCGCCGATCACCACCGTGCTGACGGTGGGGCGCTGCAGCAGCCAGTTCAGCGCGACCTGCGGGATGGTCTTCCCGGTCTCCTGCGCGACTTCGTCCAGCGCATCGACCACGTCGTAGAGATAGTCCAGTTCCACCTGCGGACCGGCGTCGTTGGCGGTCTGCGACTGCAGGCGGCTGGTTTCCGGCAGGGGCTGGCCGCGGCGGATCTTGCCGGTCAGGCGACCCCAGCCCAGCGGACTCCAGACTACGGCGCCTACGCCCTGGTCGGCCGCCAGCGGCATCAGCTCCCACTCGTAGTCGCGGCCGACCAGCGAGTAGTAAGCCTGGTGCGCCACGTAGCGCGACCAGCCGTGGCGATCGGAGACGGCCAGCGACTTCATCAGGTGCCAGCCGGAGAAATTGGATACGCCCAGGTAGCGGAGCTTGCCCGCCTTCACCAGCGTGTCGAGCGTGGAAAGCACTTCCTCGGCGGGCGTGCGCGCATCGAAGCCATGCAGCTGGAACAGGTCGATGTAGTCCGTGCCCAGCCGCTTAAGGGCGCCATCGACGGCGTTGATCAGGTGATGGCGCGACGAGCCCACCTGGTTCTCGCCATCGCCGAACCGGAAGGTGGCCTTGGTGGAAATGATCAGCGAGTCGCGCGGGCGGCCCTTGATGGCCTCGCCCAGGATGGATTCGGCCGCGCCCTTCGAATAGACGTCGGCGCTGTCGAACATGTTCAGGCCGGCATCCATGCACAGGTCGACCATGCGGCGTGCCTGGGCGACATCGGTGCTGCCCCAGGCGCTGAACAGCGCACCCTCGCCACCGAAGGTGCCGGTGCCGAAACTGAGGACGGGGACGCGGAAGCCGGACGCACCGAGGTAGCGGTGCTCCATGGGCGGATGTTCCATGGGGAATGTTCCAGAAGCGGGGGGAGTGCGCCATTGCACTCCCCCTGCACCTCGGCGGCAAGCCCCGCGATGGAAAACTTTGTCGCGCGCGGGAACGCTCAGTTGGGGCTGGCGGCGGGGCGCACGATGATCTCGCTGACGTCCACGTCGTCGGGTTGTTCCACCGCGTAGGCGATGGCGCGCGCGATGGCCTCGGCGGGAATGGCGACTTGGCGGAAGTCCTCCAGCCACGCCTTGATGCCGGCATCGCTGGTGGTTTCGGCCAGTTCGCTGGTG
The DNA here is from genome assembly GCF_026625825.1 of Pseudoxanthomonas sp. SL93. Classification (NCBI taxonomy): domain Bacteria; kingdom Pseudomonadati; phylum Pseudomonadota; class Gammaproteobacteria; order Lysobacterales; family Lysobacteraceae; genus Pseudoxanthomonas; species Pseudoxanthomonas sp. SL93. The sequence continues at coordinate 2,597,515 of NZ_CP113065.1, forward strand.
GTCACGCCCGGCGACACCACGGTGACGCGCAGGTTGTCGTGTTCCTGCCGCAGGCCTTCGGAGATGGCCAGCACCGCGTGCTTGGTGGCGCAGTAGACCGAGGCGCTGGGCCACACGCGGTGGCCTGCCGTCGAGGCGATGTTGATGACCTGTCCGCCACCCTGCGCCTGCATCACCGGCAGCACCGCGGCGATGCCGTGCAGCACGCCGCGGATGTTGACGTCGATCATCTGGTTCCATTCGTCGATCTTCAGCGCGGCCAGCGGCGACAGCGGCATGACGCCGGCATTGTTGACGATGACGTCGAGGCGGCCGAACTGCGCGCGGGCGAAATCGACGAACGCCTGCACGTCGTCCAGGCGGGTGACGTCGAGCGTGCGGTAGCGGGCCACGCCGCCCGCGGCTTCGATGCCGACGGCCAGCTGTTCAAGCCGGTCGGCACGGCGCGCGCCCAGGACAACGCGTGCGCCGCGGCGGGCGAGTTCACGCGCGGCGGCCTCGCCGATGCCGCTGCTGGCACCGGTGATGGCGATGACTTTTCCTTCGATTCCGGACATGGGAGTAGTACCTCGTTGGGGGAACGGCGCGGGCTGCGCCGGAGCGGAGCGAAGTCTGGGCGCGCCAGCCGGGGCGTCGATATCCGGTTCCTCCGCGATCCTTGCCTGATCCTGCGCAGGCCGGCCCCACGCCATTCCCGCGTGCCGCTGGCTGCGTAGACTGGCCTCCAGCATTCCCGACCCCCTCGCTGCCCCTTCCTGCAGAGTCTTCCCATGCCTGACGCCGCTGCCCTCCACGACGCCCGCATCCACGAACTGGCCAACCTGATTGAACGATCCACCGGCAAGGACGGCCTGCACACCACCGCGATTCCTGCCCTGCAGTTCTCGCGCCTGAGCGCGCCCATGGCGCTGCCGATGCGCGGCGTGCAGGAGGCCGCGCTGTGCCTGATCGTGCAGGGGGCCAAGCGGGCGATGCTGGCGGACGAAGTCTACGAATACGATGCGAGCCGCTTCGTGGTGGCCTCGGTCGACCTGCCGGTGACCGGCCAGGTGACCGCCGCCTCGCCGGAAGCGCCGTACCTGTGCCTGGTGCTGAAGCTGTCGCCCGCCACCATCGCCGAACTGGTCACCGAAGCCGAAACGGCGAACGCACCGCTGCCGCCGCCTTCGCGCGGGCTGTTCCTGCAACCGAGCAGCGTGGAAATGCTGGACGCCGCGATCCGCCTGGTGAAGCTGCTCGACGCGCCGCACGACATCCCGCTGCTGGCACCGCTGATCGAACGCGAGATCCTCTACCGCGTGCTGTGCAGCCCGCAGGGCGCGATGCTGCGCCACATCGGCATCGCCGACAGCCAGGGCCAGCGCGTGGCGAAAGCGATCCACTGGCTGCGCCAGCACTATGCCAAGCCGCTGCGCATCGACCACATCGCCCGCGAAGTGCACATGAGCGCGTCCGCCCTGCACCATCACTTCAAGGCGGTCACCGCGATGAGTCCGCTGCAGTACCAGAAGCAGCTGCGCCTGCAGGAAGCGCGGCGGCTGATGCTCAGCGAAGTGATGGACGCCGCCAGTGCCGGCCACCGCGTGGGGTACGAAAGCCCGTCGCAGTTCAGCCGCGAGTACAGCCGCATGTTCGGCGCCCCACCCCTGCGCGACGTGGAACGCCTGCGGGGATGAATGCACTCTGACGGGTCCGGGTGGCGCGACCGGGGGCTGCGTTGCGGCGCCCGGTGGGCAGGCGCAGAATCACATTGAGCACGATCCGCGCTTGCCCGCAGGAGTCCCGCCATGAAAGCTTCCACCCTGCTGTTGACCGCCCTCCTGGGCCTGACGGCTGCATTGCCCGGCATGGCCCGCCAGAAGGACGTGACCGACCCCGCCCTGCCCCGCAGCCTGCCCGACAACGGCGGCGCGGTCAGCGTCAGCTGGACGGACCCCGCCGATTTCAGCGAACTCAAGTACAGCGGCAACCGCTGGGAGTCCAAGCGCGGCAACTGGGTCGTCACCCTGGCCGAACACCTGCGTGACGAGTCCGCCAAGCGCCTCGCGCGTGGCCAGACCCTGCAGGTGACCATCACCGACATCGAACGTGCCGGCCGCTACGAACCCACCGTACGTCCCGGACTGGACGACATCCGCATCGTGAAGGACATCTACCCGCCGCGCATGACCTTCAACTTCACGCTCAAGGGTCCCGACGGCCAGGTGCTGGCCGAAGGCGAGCGCAAGCTGGTCGACCACGGCTTCCTCAACGGCAGCTCGATCAGCAACAACGACAACCTGCGCTACGAGAAGCGCATGATCGACGACTGGGCGCGCCGCGAGTTCAAGGACACGCCGGCGGTGACGTCCACGCCCTGACGCGCCGTCCCCGCACGCGCCGCATGACACAGGCCCCGCGCTGCCTCAGCGCGGGGCCTGCGCGTTTGCGGCCTGCGGTTCGTGCGGGTAGACCGCCGATACCGTGCACTGGAAGCGAGTGCCGGGCCGCGAGAACCGGCGCGGGTCTTCCGGCAGCATCAGGCCCGGATCGCCGGTATCGAACAGGGTCCCGCCGCCGCTGTCCTGCGCGATGATGCGGTCGCCGGGATTGCCGCAGATCACGCCGATGCCCACCCCCGAGCGGAAGACGATCGCCGGCGCCGCGTCGAGGTCGGGACAATTCTGCGCCAGTTCCACCCGGTAATAACGGTGGCCGCCGGAGCGGCGCGGCGACAGCTCCACCAGCATGCCCTCGCTGTCCTCCGACCAGGCACGCAGGTAACGCGGGTTGAAACAGAAACTCGGCGAACCGGCGAATCCGCGACGCCGCGGCGCGCGCACGCTGACCGTCTCCAGCGTGGTCACGCCGTCATCGGCCTGCGAGGCCGTCCGCGCCAACGCGGCGTAGGTGCGCGCATCGACGCCGGCCAGCGCGGTGACCGCGCAGGTGGCAGGCCCGGTGCGGACGAACTCGTTCCCGGTACCGCACACCCAGCCTTCGCGCGCCAGCAGCACCGCAGGGGTGTCCGCCTGCAGCGGGCAGTCGGTGGCCAGCGCCAGGCGGAAACGGCGGCCGTCGCTGTCCTGCACGGCGAGCGTCCGCGCGTCGGCCTGGTGGATCTCCTGCATCCGGCGCGCGTCCAGGCAGTCGGGAGACGGGGCGGGGCTGCGCTCCTGCGCGTGCGCGGGCAACGCCGCGGCGAGTAAAAGAAAGACGATCGGTCGCATCCATGTGCTGCCAGGGGAACGGTGGCCCATCGTAACCGCGCCTTGCCTCACCCGGGTTGCGGCACCATATCCGGACCATCCCCGCGACCGGACACGACCATGAGCGCCTTCGACCTCACCCCACCCACCGACGCGCAGCGCGACGACCTGATCGCCGGCCTCAGCGACGAGGAACGCCGCGTGCTGCTGCACCACGGGACCGAGGCGCCGTTCTGCGGCGTGTTCCTGGACAACAAGACCGACGGCGTCTACACCTGCCGCCTGTGCGGCCTGCCGTTGTTCCGGTCCAGCGCCAAGTTCGATTCCGGTACCGGCTGGCCCAGCTTCTTCAAGCCCTACGACGCCGCCCACATCCGCTACATCCGCGACACCAGCCACGGCATGATCCGGGTGGAGGAAGTCTGCGCCCGTTGCGGCAGCCACCTGGGCCATGTCTTCCCCGATGGCCCGCCGCCTACCGGCGAACGCCACTGCCTCAACTCGGTCTCGCTGAGCTTCACGCCCGTGGGCGAGGCGCTGCCGGACAGCCTGCAGCGTGGTGGCGTCGAGGCGCAGCCCGCCGACTGACGCCGCCCCGCGGCTGTCATCTGCGCGGCATGTGGGACAGGTAGCCTGACCGTCATCGAACGGTCTTCCTCCTGCCCCACGGTCGCAACATGCCCATGCTGGTCGACACCCGCGACGCGTCTCCTTTTTCCGGCATGCCCGGCGTGCTGTGGGCCTACCGGTTCCATGCCGACGGCCACGCCGATGCCGTCGATGCCGGGGCGATGGCGGTGGAGTCGCTGTTGGCCTCGTGTCCCGCGCACGGCTGGATGTGGCTGCACCTCAACCTGAGCGATGCCCGCAGCGCACAGGTGATCGCCGCATTGCCCCTGCCCGAGGATGCACGCGAGGCGCTGCTTTCCCACGACACCCATGTCAGCCTGCAACGCGACGAGGACACCGCCTACGGCGTCTTCGTCGACTGGCAGCACCAGCGTGGCGTCGAACTGGGCGCGGACGCCGGCCTGCGCGGCGATGACGACACCGGCTGGCTGCATTTCGTGCTGACCGCCGGGCTGCTGGTCACCGCGCGCCGGCACGCGCTGCGCTCGGTGGAGATCAGCCGGCGCCGGGTGAACGCCGGTGCACGCATGACCTCGCCGGAGCGCCTGCTGGAGGCCATCACGGAACAGTTCGCCGATGCGGTGGAGCGCGCCACCGACGGACTGGCGTCGCGGCTGGACCACATCGAGGACCGCGTGCTTGCCGACACCATCGGCGAGGAGCGTCGCGACCTGGCCCTGCTGCGGCACCAGACGGTGCGCCTGCACCGGCCGCTCACCGCGATGCGGCGCGTGCTGAAGCAGTTCGAGCAGCGCCATGCGCCGGAGGGTGAGCACGAACTTCTGCTGGCCGCCGTGTCGCGACTGACGCAGCGCTTCGACGATCTGGATGGCGACGTCACCACCCTGCAGGAACGCGCGCGGCTGCTGCAGGACGAGGTGGCCGCCAAGCTCGCCGAACGCACCAACCGGCACCTGTACGTGCTGTCGATGATCACCGCCCTGCTGCTGCCGCCCAGCCTGGTGGCCGGCGTGTTCGGCATGAACCTGCCCGGCCTGCCGTTCGCGCACAGCACACATGGACTCGCGCTGGCGCTGGTGCTGGGCGCAGGCTCCAGCGTCGCGGTCTATCTGGTCCTGAGGCGCATGGGCGTGGCGCGTTCCACCTGAGCCGGAACGGGCGTGGGACGGCGACGGGTTATCCTTGCGCAATGAGCCTGCGAACGTTGTCCGCCACGCGTTACGTCACCCCGCTGCGCGAAGGCGGCTCGATGCCGGCCGTGGTGGAGGCCGACGACGATGGCCTTTACGTGCTGAAGTTCCGCGGCGCCGGCCAGGGACCGAAGGCGCTGGTGGCGGAGGTGATCGCCGGCGGCCTGGCCCACGCGCTGCAGCTGCCGATGCCGGAGATCGTGCTGCTGGAACTGGATGCGGAACTGGCGCGCACCGAGGGCGACCCCGAGATCCAGGACCTGATCCGCGCCAGCGCCGGCCTCAACCTGGGCATGGACTATCTGCCCGGTGCGGTGAACTTCGATCCGGTGGCCGAGCAGCCGGAGGCGACGCTGGCCTCGCGCATCGTCTGGTTCGATGCCTTCATCAGCAACGTCGACCGCACCGCGCGCAACACCAACCTGTTGATGTGGCACCGCCAACTGCGCCTGATCGATCACGGTGCCGCGCTGTACTTCCACCATGGCTGGGACGGCGACACCACGAACGCCGCGCGCCCGTTCCCGCTGATCCGCGACCACGTGCTGCTGCGCTGGGCGTCGCGCCTGGCCGTAGTGGATGCGGAGATGGCGGAGAAGCTGGGCGGTGACGTGGTCCGCGACATCGTCGCGCAGGTACCCGACGCCTGGCTGCAGGGGCCGGACAGCTTCGGCGACCCGGCCACGCAGCGCGCCGCCTACGTCGAATATCTGACGCAACGGCTGGCACGGCGCGACGGCTTCGTGCAGGAGGCGATCCGTGCACGCGCATGACACCTACGATTATGCGGTGATCCGCGTGGTCCCGCGCGTGGAGCGCGAGGAATTCATCAACGTCGGCATCATCCTGTCGTGCGAGAAGACCGGTTTCCTCGAGGCCCGCATCGACCTGGACGAAGCCCGCGTGCGCGCACTCGATCCACTGCTGGACATCGAGTCGCTGCGCCGCCACCTGGACACTATTCCCGCCATCTGCCGCGGCGGCGAGGCGGCCGCGCCGATCGGCCTGCTGCCGCAGCGCGCCCGCTTCCACTGGCTCACCGCCAAGCGCAGCTCCATCATCCAGACATCGCCCGTGCACATGGGCAGGTGCGGCGACCTGCCCGCCACGCTGGAACACCTGATGGACCGCATGGTGCGGGTGAAGGCCGCGACGCGCGCGCCATGAGCGTGTACGTGGACGACGCAGTGACCTTGTGGCGGGGCCGCCGCTGGGCGCACATGATGGCCGACACGCTGGAGGAACTGCATGCCATGGCCGCACGCCTGGGCATGCCGCGACGCGCGTTCCAGGACAAGTCGAGTGGCGCGCATTACGACCTGACGGTGGAACTGCGCGAAGAAGCGCTGCGCCTGGGGGCCGTCGCGATCTCCCGCCATCGCGACCGCGAGCAGGTGCGCGCGATCATCCGCCGGGCGCGCGCGCAGTGGAGCGGTGCAGGCCCAGGCTAGGTGTTGGGTTGCGTGCCGGCGTGGGCAGGATCAGCCGCCGGCCATCGCGGGTGGCGCCCTTCGACACGCAAGTGGGCACCGCTCAAACGCGAACGCCGGGCAAGCCCGGCGTTGCATGCATCAACCGACGCGAGCGGCTATCAGAGCCGCTGCGCCGTTCCGTTGCGGATGGCCTCGCTGATCACGCGTTCCACTTCGCGCTGCATCGCCACGGAGGCGGCTTCCTGCTTGCGGGCCAGGGCTTCCTGCTGGCGCGCCAGCGGTTCCTGCTGACGGGCCAGCGCTTCCTGCTGCCTTGCCAACGCTTCCTGTTCCTTCGACAGGGCATCCATCCGGCGGTCGTGTGCCTGTTCCTGCGATGTCTGTCCGTCGCGTGCTTCGCGCATCGCGCGTTCGACGCGCTCGCTGGCCAGTTCCGCCATCTTCATGCCCAGTTCGCCCTGGCGTTCGCCAAGCTCGCCCTGGCGTTCACCCAATGCGCCCTGCTTCTCGCCGAGCGCACCCTGCTGCTCGCCCAAGGCCTCCACCGGTGCGTGGGCCTGCGCCAGGCGCTTCAGCGTGGCCGCATCGCGGACCACGTACTGCTTGCCATCCTGGCGAATCCACAGCAACGGCTGGCCGTCCTGCTGCAGCTGTTTGACACGCCGGATGTCATCGCTGTCGCCATTCATGGTGACGTGCTTGCCGTTGATCAGGATGTACGAGTCGTCGCTGTCCCCTCCGTTGCGAATGCTCCACGACGACACGCCGTGGCCGAGCGACAACGCGGGCGGCGGCGGTGGCGCAGGGGGAGCCGGTGCGACGACGGTCGGCGTGGCGGGCGGACTGGGTGGCGCAGGGGGCGCCGGCATGTCGGCGGCACGCGCCACCCTGATCGGGCCCGGTGCCGCGACCGGATCCGGCGCGGCCGCCGGATCGGGCTGCGGCGCCACGGTCGGGCGCGCGACGGGTGCCGGCGCTGCGGGTGCAGGGGGTGCGGCAGGTGCGGCCGGCGCGCTGCTGGCGGTGACGCGGTACGGCACCACGCCCAGCAGGACCACGCCCAGCGTGAGCGCGAGTGCGCTGGCGCGCAGGGGGGAAGCGGTGTGCTGCAGCATGAGCAGTCTCCTCTTGAGGATGCGGAACGTGGGGGAGGCACCGGCCAGTGCCGGCGCGGGCGCGGTGGCGACGCCCAGCTTCACCAGCAGGCGTCCGTAGTCGTGCGGGGCGTGGCGTTCGTCGGCGATCACGGCGGCATCGCAGGCGACTTCGCGCGCGAAGCCGTACTCGCGTGCCGCCAGGTGCGCCACGGGGTGGAAGAAGAACAGGTGCTGGGCGAGCACGGGCATCCAGCTCCACCACAGGTCGCGGCGCTGCAGATGGGTCAGTTCGTGGTGCAGCGCCATGCGCAGGTCATCGGCTCCCATGCGTGCCAGCTGGTGCGACGGCAGCAGCAGCACCGGTTCGATGGGACCCACAAGCTGCGGCGAGTCGATGTCGTCGCTGGTCCGAAGGGCGGGCAGGCGGGCGATGCCAAGCTGCTCGCCGAGGTTGACGTATTCCTTGCACAGCGCGCGATCGGTGCAGGGGCGGGAGCGCGCGACGCGGCGACGCAACTGCACCCAGGCATGCAGCGTGCGCATCAGCATGACGCCAACGCCGGCCGCCCAGGCGAACAGCAGCACGACCGGCCACGACGGCAGTTGCCACGCCGTTGCCCCCACATCGGGAGAGGCCGTGGAGACCGCGGACGCGGCCAGCGGCGCGATTGCCAGGTTTTCGCCGGACAGCCCGGCGGTGGCGACCGCCATGACCGGCGCGGGTTCCGCCGGCAACAGCGGCAGGGGAACCGGCGAGGTCCACAGCAGGCCCACCACCATCTGCGTCGCCACCAGCCACCAGAGCCAGCAGCGCGTACTGGCGTCCAGGCGCGGCAGGTAACGGCACAGCGCCCAGACCAGGGCGGCGAGCACCAGCGACTGCGCGCTCACGGCCAGCAGGCGCGACAACACGACATCGGCAAGGCTGATCAGGTCCATGTCAGCCCTCCTTCCGGCGCGACTGCAGGTTGGCGACCATGGCTTCCAGCTCGGCCATTTCGTCGTCGCTCACTTCCGTGCGCTCGGACATCCAGGCGACGAAGGGCGACAGCGAGCCCTGCAGCGTCTTCTCGACGAAGCTGCCCACCGCGTGCCGCATCACGTCGTCGGACTGCGCGACCGGTGCGTAGCGGTAGACGCCCCCGACCTGCCGGCGGCGCAGGTAGGCTTTCGCGCGCAGCCGTTCCATCATGGTCAGCACGGTGGAGCGCGCCAGGCCGCGTGGCTCGCCGAACGCGGCGGCCACCTCGCCCACGCTGGCATCGCCGTGCTCGGAGAGATGCTGCAGCAGCGCCAGTTCCTGGTCGCCGATGGATTTGCGGGATTTGCCGGCCACGGATCGCCTCGCTGTAACTACATGTGTAGTCACCATGCCCGATGACGACAACTGTAGTCAACCGTGCCGAAGGTCATTCCCCCGGCCCGGCCGACGAACGGCATGCCGGTTCAGCGCCAGCCCAGCCAGCGATCCAGCGCATGGCGGCCACTTCCGCGGAAAGCCATGAACACCGCCAGCCACAGCATCAGGAACGGATACTCGATGCCGCGGTCGATCCATGGCCAGGTCGGCCCCAGGGCGATGCAGATGGCCAGCATCTGTACGGCGAACATCGGCGCCAGCAGCCGTGTGCCCAGCCCCAGTGCCAGCAGCACGCCCCCCACGCCTTCCAGCAGCGCCACGAACATCGCCAACGCCTCGGCGCCCGGCAGGTGCAGCACGTGGCGGATCAGATGGGTGGAACCTGCCATCGGATCCGCCATCGAGCCATGCGCGGTGCCGGCCAGTTTCGGCAGGCCATGGGTGAACAGCACGCCGCCGAAGACGATGCGCAGCAGGGTGTACGCCACCTCGCTGCCCTGCATGCACAGCCATTCGAATCGCGTCCGCAGGGTCGAGGGGGATGCGTCATGCGGTGCGCCGCTCATGGCATGTCCTCCGGCAACTTGGCAGCCGACTCCCCTCCATCCACCCGCGCCTTCAGGTTGCCGATGAAGGTGCGCATCGCCGGTTGCAGACCGGCGAACAGCGGATCGCGGCGATGACGCAGCATCACCCCGGTCAACAGCTTGGCGCCCACGGCCAGCGCCGCCGCGTCCGCGTCGAACGCGCCGCTGCTGCGCACGCGCTCGACGATCCGCAGCAGGTCGTCGTGCTGCTCCACGTCGAAGGACAGGCCGGCGTCCTGCGCCAGCGACTGCACGGTGATGCGGTAACAGTGCGCTTTCATGCCGCTGCACTCCCGTGCCTGTGCGGTGCCGTCGCGGCGATGTGGTGGTGCAGGCGGCTGGCGAACCACGCGGCGGTCGCGCCCAAGGCGGCTGAGCCCGCCAGCGTCAGCCAGGCCTCCATCGAGGGCGGCTGGTGTGCGGCGAACCAGCCCACCAGTCCGAGGAAGAACCCCAGCAGGTTGTTGAACACCGGCACGTGCCGCATCGGCAGCACCGCCGTCGCCACCGCGAACACCACGGCACCGGTCGTCAACGTGCCCAGCAGCGGCGACAGTTCGGCCATCGCCATGGCGGCCAGCACGCCGACGGCCATGCCGCCCGCCACGCAGGCCAGGTTGACCAGGCCGTGGCGCGCAGTGACGCCGCGGGTGAAGTACGAGATCCAGCCGATGAACATCGCCCACACCGGCCACTCCAGCAGCACGGCACCGCTGGCGGCGAGCGATGCCACCGCCGATTCGCCCAGCACGACCTTCACGGCCGTCGGAAAAGAGGAACGTGTCATGTCCGCGCCCCCCGGTCAGGCCGAGGCCGCGACGACGCGCGGCTTCAGCAGGTCATCCAGGCCGATGCGGCGCAGCAGTTCCGCGCGCACGCGGTCGGCCACGCCATTGACGATCTCGGCACCGTCACTGGAAGGATCGATGTGCACGCGGAACGGACGCTTGCCGAACGTCGCATCCACCACGTCGACGATGGCGGTGGCGACCGACTGCGGATCGGCATCGTCCGGTTCCAGCGCCGCCAGACCGCGGAGGGCGATATCGGCGATGTCCGCCGTGGGGCCATGTGCATAGACCTGCGCCGTCGCGTCGTCTTCCGGCTGGCCGGCGTGCGCGAAATGATTCGTGCCCTGGGTGAAGGCACCCGGCACGACGATCGAGGTCTCGATGCCCCAGCGTGCGAGTTCGCCCGCATAGCTGACCGCCAGCGAATCCATCGCCGCCTTCGCCGCGAAGTAGGGGCTGAGATACGGGGGCGTGCCGCCGCGCACGCTGCTGGACGACACCCAGACCAGCAGGCCCTTGCCCTGCCAGCGCAGCTGCGGCAACGCGGCACGGTTCACCCGCTGCGTGCCGAGCACGTTGATGTCGTAGAGCTGCGCGAACTGCTCCGGCGTGAAGGCTTCCGCAGGACCATAGCCCATGTGGCCGGCGTTGTGCACCACCACGTCCAGCCGGCCGTGGGCAGCGATGATCTGCGCGACGGCCGCGTCGACGGATGCCTGCGACTGCACGTCCATCTCGATGGCGCGCAGGTCGACGCCGTGCTCAGCGGCGTAGTCGTTGGCGGCCTGCACCTGCGGTGCGTTGCGAGCGGTCGTGGCGCGCATGCCGGCATAGACGGTGTGGCCGGCCTGCGACAGTGCACGCGCCGTCATGGCGCCGAAGCCGCTGGAGGCCCCGGTGATGAGGATGATCTGGTTCATGTCATGGCTCCTGGAATGCGGGGAAATGTCGTGCGAGGCGGAAAGGACGCAGGCAATCAGGCGAAGCCGCCGTTGGCGCGCAGCACCTGGGCGTTGACCCAGCCGCCTTCCGGGCCCGCCAGGAAGGCCACGACACCGGCGATGTCGTCCGGCGTGCCCAGGCGCTCCAGCGGCGGCAGCTTGGCGATCTGCGCGATCTGCTCGTCGCTCTTGCCGTCGAGGAACAACTGCGTGGCCACCGGGCCAGGGGCGACGGCGTTGACCGTGATGTCGCGGCCGCGCAGTTCGTTGGCCAGCACGTGCACCAGCCCTTCGACGCCCGCCTTCGAGGCGATGTAGGCGCCATACGTGGGGAAGGCCTTGGCGATGACGCTGGTGGACAGCGCGATGATCCGGCCGCCCGCCCGCACATGGCGCGCGGCTTGCGACAGCACCAGGAAGGCACCGCGCAGGTTGGTCTGCAACAGGCGGTCGAACGCCTCGACATTGCCTTCGGCGATGACGTGGTTGGCCATCACGCCCGCGCTGTTCACCACCACGTCGACGTGGCCGAAGGTGGTCGAGGCGGTGTCGAACAGGCGCTGCATGTCGGCCGGATCGGCGACGTCGCCCTGCACGGCGATCGCACGGCCACCGGCCTGTTCGATCAGCGCGACGGTCTGGTCGGCGCTGGCGTGGTTGCCGGCGTAGTTGGCGACGACCGTGAAGCCGTCGCGGGCCAGGCGCTGGGCGATGACGCGGCCGATGCCGCGCGAGGCGCCGGTGACGATGGCGACGCGATCGCCGGGTTGGGAGGAGAGGTTCATTGGGGGGCTCCGGTCGAGCGGCGGGGTGCCGCGGGAGGGAGCCAGTGTGTTAGTTCGTCCCGTATGGATAAATCGGCATAACTTGCCAATACAATCCAACCAGCCACAACAATGGAGCGACCATGGACCGGTTCGAAGCGATGAAGCTGTTCACCCGCATCGTGGAGCTGGGCAGCTTCACCCGCGCGGCGGGCGACCTGGACATCCCGCGGGCCACCGCCACCCATGCGATCAAGGAACTGGAAGCGCGCCTCGGCGCGCGACTGCTCGAACGCACCACGCGCCAGGTCCGCCCCAGCCTGGACGGCCAGGCGTTCTACCAGCGCTGCGTGCAGCTGCTCGCCGACCTGGACGAAGCCGAGTCTTCGCTGAGCGTGGCCGCCACCAACCCGCGCGGGACCCTGCGGCTGGAGCTGCACGGCGCGCATGCCAACCACATCATCCTGCCGCGCATCGGCGAGTTCCGCGCCCGCTACCCGCAGCTGGACCTGGTGGTGAGCAGTGGCGACCGGCTGGTGGACCTGGTGCGCGAAGGCATCGACTGCGTGGTGCGCGCAGGCCACCCGCGGGATTCCTCGCTGGTGGTGAAGCGGCTGGCCGCGATGCCGGAAGTGGTCTGCGCCAGCCCGTCCTACCTGCGGTACTTCGGCACGCCGCAGCATCCGGACGAGCTGCAGGCGCACCAGGCGGTGGGCTTCTTCGCCAGCGATCGCGACATTCCCTACCCGTTCGAGTTCACCATCGAAGGACAGGCGCGCGAGTACACGGTCGGCGGCTGGGTCTCGGTGAACGACGCGGAGTGCTACACCACGTGTGCCCTGCAGGGCGCCGGACTGATCCAGGTGCCGCGCTTCCGGGTGGAAGACCACCTGCGCAGCGGCCGGCTGGTGCAGGTGCTGGCCGACTGGCCCAGCCCGCCCTTGCCGGTATCGGTGCTGTATCCGCACCACCGCCAGCTGTCGCCGCGCGTGAAGGCGTTCATCGACTGGGTGAGCGGCGTCTACGAGGACAGGTTCGGCCCGCTGGCCTGACCCGGGACGCTCAAGAAACCGGTGGCCAAGCCGATCTTGGGGAGACCCCTTCCCGTGCCTGCGCCCCCATGCTCATCATCGTCGGCTTCCTTATCGTGATCGTCAGCGTGATCGGCGGTTATCTGGGCTCGCACGGCAAGATGGCCGCGCTGTGGCAGCCGTTCGAGCTGGTCATCATCGGCGGTGCGGCGCTGGGCGCGTTCCTGACCAGCAACCCGATGAAGGTGGTGAAGGGCACCCTCGCCGCCACCCTATCGGTGTTCAAGGGCGCCAAATACAAGTCGGCCGACTACCTGGATGTGCTGACGCTGATCCACGAGATGCTCAACAAGGCCCGCCGCGACGGCTTCATGTCGCTGGAAGAGCACATCGAGAATCCCACCAACAGCGCATTGTTCGCCAAGTACCCCAAGGTGCTGGCCGACCACCACCTGCTCGACTTCCTGACCGAATGCCTGCGCCTGATGGTGGGCAGCAACATCGAACCGCACGAACTGGAGCCGCTGCTCGAGCTGGAGCTGGAAAAGCACCACCACGAGGCGATGGCGCCGGCGCATGCGCTACAGAAGGTCTCCGACGGCCTGCCCGGCTTCGGCATCGTGGCGGCGGTGCTGGGCATCATCGTGACGATGGGCTCGATCGGCGGCGACATCGCCGCGGTCGGCGCGCATGTCGCGGCGGCGCTGGTCGGCACCTTCCTCGGCATCCTGCTGGCCTACGGTTTCGTCTCGCCGCTGGCGGCCGCCATCGAAGCGCAGGTCGAACAGGACAGCCGCATGTACGAATCGGTGAAGACCGCGCTGCTGGCCTGCCTGCGCGGCTACAACCCGGCCGTGGCGCTGGAGTTCGCCCGCAAGACGCTGCCCTCCGACGTGCGCCCGCCGTTCGCGGAATTCGAAGCGCACCTGAAGGCCAACAAGTAAGCCACGGCGATGAGCGAGCAGCGCCCGACCATCATCGTCCGCCGGGTCAAGAAGGTCGCCGGTGGCGGCCATCACGGCGGCTCGTGGAAGGTCGCCTACGCGGACTTCGTGACCGCGATGATGGCGTTCTTCCTGGTGATGTGGCTGATGGGCGCCACCACCAACAAGGAGCGCGCGGCGATCTCGGAATACTTCCGCAATCCCAGTCCGCTGAGCGGCAAGAGCTTCTCGCCCGCGCCGGGACCGGCCGGCCCGGGTGGCGCCAGCACGTCGATGATCAAGCTCGGCGGCACGATGGACCTACCCAAGGGCGAGAACGACAACCCGTTCGCCAAGCCGCCGGGCGATGCCCAGCAGGTGTCCGAAGAGCAGCAGAAAGCGCAGGAAAAGCAGCGGCTTGAAACCCTGATGCAGGCGCTGCAGGAGGCCATCGGCAAGAGCCAGGCGCTGGAGCCGTTCAAGGACCAGCTGCTGCTGGACCTGACGCCCGAAGGCCTGCGCATCCAGATCGTCGACCAGCAGAACCGGCCGATGTTCGACCTGGGCGGCACCACGCTGAAACCGTACACGCAGACGATCCTGGGCGAGCTGGCGGGCTTCATCAACCAGGTTCCCAACCGCGTCAGCATCACCGGCCACACCGACACCACGGCGTACGCCGGCAACCGCGGCTACACCAACTGGGAACTCAGCGCCGAACGCGCCAACGCTGCACGTCGCGCGCTGGTGGCCGGCGGCATGCAGGAAGAGAAAGTCTCGCGCGTGGTCGGGCTGTCGTCGTCGGTGCTGTTCGACAAGCAGAACCCGCAGAACCCCATCAACCGCCGCATCAGCATCGTGGTGATGACCAAAGCCGCGGATGAAGGGGCGCAGGGCGCGGGCGACATGCTGGCACTGGGCAGGAAGCAGGCGGACGCGGATACCGCGATGCCGGCGATGCCCGTCGCCGCGCCCACGGCCACCGCGGCGGTCCCTGCTGCCGCCACTCCCGCGGCGGGTGCGCATCCCTGACCGCGGGATCCCGGGCATGTCCGCGTCCGGCCTATGCGGCCCGCCAGAGCGCCAAGGCCTCCTCGGCGATGATGTCCGGGAATTCTTCCGGGAAGAACAGCTTGGCGTCGTCGATCCTGCGCACACCGCGCGAACCGCCGAGTATCCCGTGCAGATAGTCCGGTGCCCGCGCGGTGAAGATCGGGTCGCCGGTGCCCCAGACGATGCGTGCCGGCACCCGCAACGCCTTCAGCGGTGCTTCCACGCCGGCCAGCACGTTGCTGGCCAGTCCCAGCGCATAGGCATGGGTCCGCGCGGGATCGGCCACCAACGGCGACAGGTAGGTCTGCAGGGCTTCGTCGGTGGGATGGCTGCGGGAACGTGTAGGTCATGCCACCCAGGCCTTGCGGTGAACGCGCCAGCACCGGATCGCGCAGCCACGGCGCCAGCCACTCGCTGACGAAGCGGCCTTCGCGTGCCAGCGCCAGCACCGGCAGCAGCGCCGGTGGCGGGCAGTCGATCTCGGTATCGCAGTTGGTCAGCAGCAGCGTGCGCACGCGCGTCGGGTGGGCGACCGCGAACAACTGCGCGACGGCACCGCCGCTGTCGTTGGCCACCAGGTCCACCTGGTCCACGCCCAGTGCGTCCAGCAACGCCACCAGCATCGGCATCTGGTCCGCCGGCGCCACGCCCTGCCCTTCGGCGACGCGCGTGTAACCCAGTCCCAGCAGGTCCGGCGCGATGCAGCGGCGGTGCCGCCACAGGCGTTCGATCGCGCCCCGCCACTGGTAGCCGTTCAACGGAAAGCCGTGCAGGAACAACGCCGCGCGGCCCGCGCCGCGCTCGACGAAGGCGATGTCGCCCTGGGGCACGCGCACGAAGCGACGTGCGGCCGCGAAAACCGCCGCATTCTCAAGCGACACTTCGGCAGCCGCAGGCGATGCCGCGATGGGGCCCGCCATCAGGCCGGCGGCGGTCAACAGGCCGGCACTGGCAAGGAAGTCTCTGCGCAACATGGGGAACACTCCAGGGAGGATGGGCCTCCACGATGCGATCCGCCCCGTACGCCCTCAATGCCCGCCCGGGTCATGCCGGCATGACCTGCGAGGTCATGGTCCACCGCACATCACCGTACTAAGCTGCCCGCGCGGCGCCCGGCCGCGGCAAGGAGGATCCGCGATGAGCACGGCGCCTGTCGGCCTGCTGCTGCGCGAATGGCGTGCCACGCGGCGGCTGAGCCAGCTGGACCTGTCGTTGGCCGCGGACGTCTCCGCACGGCACATCAGCTATGTGGAAACCGGCAAGGCCCGCCCCAGCCGCGACCTGATCACGCGCCTGGCCGACACCCTGGAAATGCCGTTGCGCGAACGCAACACGCTGCTGCTGGCGGCGGGTTTCGCGCCGCAGTATCCGGAAACCGTGCTGGACATGCCGCTGCTGGCGCCGGTGCGCCGGGCGATCGAATCGATGCTGCGGCAGCAGGAGCCTTACCCCGCGTTCCTGCTCAACCGGCGCTGGGACGTGCTGATGGCCAACGAGGCGGCCGCGCGCCTGTCGCGCTTCCTGCTGGATGGGCGCGACAGCCCGCATGCGAACATGATCCGGCAGTTCTTCGATCCGCAGGACCTGCGCGCCGCCGTCGCCAACTGGGACGAGGTCGCGGGCGACCTGATCCGCCACCTGCATATCGAGATCGCGGCCGCGCCTGGCGACGGGGCGCTGCGCGAACTGCTGCAGCACGCGCTGTCCTATCCCGGCGTGCCCTCACGCTGGCGACTGCGCGATGTGGCCGCCGCGCCCGCGCCGCTGCTGACCACCCAGTTCCGGCACCGCGGGCAATCGCTGCGCTTCTTCTCCACCATCACCACCTTCGGCACCCCGCGCGACGTGACGCTGGACGAACTGCGCATCGAGTGCGCCTTTCCGGAAGATGAGGCCACCGCGGCGTTCTGCCAGCGGCTGCGCGAGGGACCTGCGATCACGCCGTCTCAGGACGCGTGACCACGAATGGAACGCCCGCGCCGGTCAGTCAGCGGCCGACGTGCAGCCGCACTTCCACCCGGCGATTGGGAATCAGGCACTCACGCAGGGCCGCCTGCGGCGTGACGCCGTCGCACTGCTGCACTTGCTGGGTATCGCCCTTGTAGGCGTAGCGGACGATGGCGGCGTCGATGCCACGTTCGACCAGCAGGTCGCGCACGGTCGTGGCCCGGCGCTCGGACAGACCCTGGTTGTAGTCGTAGCCGCGCCCCTGCAGGCGGTCGGCGTGGCCGACCAGTTCAACGCCGGTCAGCACCAGGCCTTCCTCGCGCAGGCGCGCCAGCTCGCGGTCCAGGCTCTGCAGCGAATAGCTGCGGATGTCGTGGCGGCCATCGCGGTCGAACTCGAACAGCACGTTCGCCGTCAGCACGGCCCCCACCGGCGATGCCGGCGCCGCACCGCACTGGCGCGACAGCGCCTCGGCGTCGCTGACCAGGTCTTCGGCGATCTGGATGTAGGGTTTGGCGTGGCGCCACTGCTGCTGGTTGAACTCGTTGCCGGCATGCACCAGTTCCACTTCGCCGCAGGCGACGGCCTGCTGCGCGCAGGCGAAACCAGGCGTACCGTGGATCGCGCCGAGGCGCTTCCACAGGTCTTGGCGCACGCGAGCAGCGTTGTTCACCAGCGGGGTGTCGGTCGGTAGCGGCGACACGCCCTGCTCCATGCCGACGATCAGCTTCTCGGATTCGGTCAGCGCCGCCTGCGGGAAGTCGCTGCGATCATTACGGCTGTATTCGTGGAAGGACACGTCCAGCCAGCACTGCGCCTTCGACAGGTGGTAGTCGCGTACCGGACGGCCGGCGTCGTTGAGCGCCTTGATGCGGCCCTGCGTGTGTTCATAACCGCCCAGGTCGGCGTGGATCGCCTCGTCGGTGATGCGGTCGCGCGGGGGCACGAGCTGCGTCTGCTGCGCGCCGGCGGTGAAGGCAAAGCCGGCCAGCAGGGCGGCGGACAGGAGGGAGATCTTGGTGTAGGTCATGTCGGTATTCCTCAGCGCACCGGATCGCGGTAGCGGGCGTCTTCCCTGCGGAAGAGGTCTTCGTCGAACTTGAAGCGCAGGCGGATGAACGCGCCCTGCTGCGTGTACTCGTAACCGGTCAGGTCCTCGTCGCCGCGGAAGCCGGTGGCGTTGTAACCCGCCGACAGCCAGAGGTTCTGCCGCAGCAGCCGCCCCACTTCCACGCCGAACGCATACTGGTTGGCGCCGTCCTGGCCGCGGAACGCGGAACCCAGCACGCCGATGTCCCAGTTCTCGGTGATGTCGTAGACGACCCGACCGGACAGCAATACCGCGTTGAAATCGTCATCGACGCGACCGGTATCCGCATAGAAGAAGCTGTCCTGCTGCCACTTCGCGGCCACGCGGCCGGTCAGCCACCACGGCCGCGACGGATGCCAGTCGGCATGCGCCGAGACGATGTGCGCGCTGGTGCGGATGTCCTGGCCCGTGTCCGAACCGAAGCCGGAACCATCCATGCCGCTCTCGTCCTTTTCCAGCTTGTACTCGTAGCGGGCCAGCGCGTTGACGCGGTTGGTGTCCGTGTCGCGGTATGCCGCACCGATCTGGAAGCGGTCCTGCAGCACGTCGCCGCGCGTGTCGTAGTCGGTGCGCAGCAGGTAGTTGCGGGCCAGCACCGTCCAGTCGCGGCTCAGCTTGCGCGCCGCCAGGAACTGCAGCAGCGTGGTGTTGTAGCCCTCGTTGGCCGGGGTGCCGGCCACGTCGTCGGAGATGCGGTGTTCGACACGCACGCTGCCGCGCCACATCGGGCTGGCGCTGTAGTCCAGCGCCACGCCCACGCCCGTCGAATCACCGACGTTGCCGGAGATGACGTTGGTGTGCTCCACCGACGTGTCCACGCGCAGGCCTTCGCGCACATCCCAGCGGTTGCGGATGCCGGAAGCGGCCTGGATGTCGCGACCGGCGATGGCATCACGCAAGCGGTATTCCGAGAACAGCTGCGTGTCCTTGACGAAGCTGGTGTCCACGCCGAGTGCGAGCGTGTCCGCTTCGCGACCATCCTGGGTCAGCCCGCTGGCACCGCTGATGCCGGTCTGCTTTTCGTAGCGGCCATACAGGCGACTGCGTTCGCGCAGCTGGTAGTCGAGGCCGAGCGCGATCCGGTTGCGGTCCTCGCCATGGATGTCCTGCTCCACTTCACCGCCCAGGCTGAAGCGGTCGCTGGCGCGGTAGCCCACGCCGATGCGCAGCATGTCCGACGACAGCTCCGTGCCGACCGGCAGGCCGCTGGCCACGTCGTCGGGATTGCCGCTGCTGATGATCGGCAGGCCGGTCAGCGGATCCAGAGGCTGCTGGCCGTAACCGAGCGCACCACCGCCGGATCCCGTGGCGTAACCGCCGGAGAGACCGCCGATGTTGCCGTAACCACTGCTGGTGGCCCACGTGTAGTAAGCGCCGACGGTCTCGCGGATGGCGCGGTAACCGAAGTCCAGGGTCAGCCGGTCGCCGACCTTCACCCGCGTGCCGGCACTGGCCGCGTTGCGTTCACCGCCGTCCGGGTTGCGGTCCTCGCTGCGCAGGCCTTCGGCGTACAGCTCGAAACGCTCGTTCAGGCGATAACGCGTGGTCAGGCTGTACTCGCCGCGACCGCCGTACAGCGGCGAGGCGGGGTTGTTGAATTCCGGATCGGACTGGCCCGCGAACAGCTTCACGTCCAGGTCTTCGCCGGCGTGACCCAGCTCGACGCGCCAGGCATCGCCTTCCACCAGCCCGCTGAGGCCCTGCAGCGCAGGCGTGCCGTACTGGTTGACCGAGTTGGTGTTCACTTCGCTGCGCGTGCGCGCGGCTTCGGCCACCAGCCACGTGTTCGCGCCCAGGCGGTAGCCGATGTTCGCGCTGCCCATCTCGAAGGCGGCGAACGGATTGCGGTCATCCACGTACGAACCGCCGATCTCGCCGTGCTCGCCCACGCGCAGCTGCGCATCCGCGCCCAGCACCAGGAACTTCTCGGTACCCTGGTCCAGTTCGTACGTGATGCGCAGCGAGACCGGATTGAGGTCGCTGTCGAACGAGGGCAGGAAGCTGTTGAGCAGGATGCGGCCGGAGAACGGCTCGAAGCTGTAGTCCACCAGCCGGCCCAGCGGGCGCACCGAGACGATGCGCGAGGGTTGGTTGCGGTCGCGCACGACCACTTCCACGCGCTCGCTGCCTTCCAGCACCGCGTTGTTGCGCAGTCCGTACGGGCCACTGCCGGAGGCGGGCAGCTCTTCGATCACCTGGCGCAGCGAATCCTCGATGGCGAAGACATTGCCGCGCACGCGTGCGTTCTCGAAGTGCCAGCCCAACCCGGTCGCGGTACGGTTGTAGGTACCCAGCACGCGCGGCGCCGCGCGGCTGCCGAAGTCCACCCCGGTCTGGGTCGCGATGTTCTCGCCGGTCTGGAAATCGCCGTACAGCAGGTAGCTGCGTTCCTTGTCCACGCGCACGTACAGGCGCTCGGCCGAACGTGCGTCGAAGCCCCGCAGCGAGGCGTCGCCGTAGACGGGGTAGAACTCTTCCGGCCGGATGTCGCGCAGCAGGCGCGCGCGCACTTCCTTGTCGGAATCGTACGCGGCGGTCAGCAGGTATTCGCCCTTGATCGTGCCCTTGGCGAAGAACGCCGCCCGTGCCGCGCCGTTGGCCTTGCCGCCGTTGAACTGCTTCTCCCAGCGGCGGATCTCGCGCTCGAAACCGTCGCCGCGCTGCGTGCTGTTGATCAGCCCGTCGCCGTTGCGGCGGAAATTGATGACGCCTTCGATCAGGCCGGTGGCGATCATGTCGCGCATTTCAGGCACGAAGCCGATGACGCCCTCGGCGCTGTGTGCACCCGACGTCACCCGCAGCAGCACGTCCTGCGGATCGTGCGGCGCCAGCAGTTCGAACTCGGCCTTGCCATCGCGCACCGGCAGCTGCACGCCGGGCGTGACCTTGTCGGCATCGAGGCGGCCGGGGCCGAGTTCGTCGGTGCGACCGTCGGGCAGCCTGATGCGGCCCCCGGTGTGCTCGATGGTCGCGAACGCGTCGCCCGCCATCGGCTTGCCGTCGGCATCGAACAGCTGCACCACCACGCGTACCGGCGACTGGCCGTCGGCAGGCACGCCGTCGCGGTCGACATCGACCACCACGCGGTCGACGCCCGCATTGACGCGATAGTCGACATTGCCGGGCTGCGCGTACAGCGGCTGCGATGCCGAGTCCTGCAGCTGCGGCGATTGCGGGAACAGCGGCGTACCCTGCCCCAGCACCGGCGTGAAGCGCTGGTCGCCGGACACGCTCTGCGCCAGGGCCAGTGTGGGCGCGAGTGCCAGGGCCAGCGCGAGCGCCAGCGGATTGAACGATTGACGCGGGACGCGCATGGACTGGGTTTCCGGCAGGGACGGGGAGCGGGAGGACATGCGGCTCATGGCTGCACCTCCGTGCCTGCATTGCCGCCGGTGTCGGTGGGCCTCGGTGCGACGATCGGCCGCTGGTTGGCGGAATCGGTGGCCTGCCGCGGTGCGCGCGCCGGCTTGCTGTCGAAGCGCAGCGGTTGCTGGTTGCGCTCGGTTTCCGACGCCCGGACCTCGCCCTGGGTACGGCGCGCCTTCACCTGTTCCATCACCGGGTTGGAGCAGCTGCCCTCGATGAAGTCGGCGCGGTGCAGCTCCCCGTTCTTCAGGTCGATGAAGAGGCTGTCCGCATCGCCCAGGTTGCGGTTGCTGCTGGTGGTCAGGCGCGAGCCGACCGGCAGCGTGGAGGCATCGACCTTCAGCGTGTGGCTCTTCGGCGGCAGGCCGCAGTAGCTGTACTTGCCTTCCGAATCGCTGACCATCCAGGTGCCGTCCTCGAAGTACATGCGTACGCCGGGGATGCCGATCTCTTCGCGGTCCTGCACGTGGTTGACGTTGCAGTCCACGAAGATCTTGCCCAGCACGCAGCCTTCGTCGGTGAACACGCCGCCGCTGACGATCACCCGGTACTCGGCCGGGTTGGACGGCACCACGCCACCGTCCGGATACGGGACGAGCGTGGTGGGATCGACACAGCCGCCGGTGATCGAGCAGCCATGCGCGCGCGCCCGGTTGATGCCGTCGCCCTGCATGCTGCCCACGCCGACCCGCACGCGGTAGCTGAGCGTCTTCTGCGCACCGACGGCGAGCGGTCCGACATCGAACACCAGCGTGGGACCCGGCTTGCCGACCGGATCGGCGATGCCAGCGCCGTCGACGCGCGCGGTGCCGTTGATGAAGGTGAAGCCGTGCGGCAGGCGGTCGACCACGTTCACCGTGCCCAGCGCCGCACCCGCGGTCTGGCGGATGGTGATGGTGTAGACCAGGCTGTCGCCCACCTCGACGGTCTTGCGGTCACCGGTCTTGGTGATCACCAGACCCGGTGCGACCTGCGGGTCGAGCGGGATGTGGTTGTGCACCGGCGTGGCGACGGCCGAACCCAGGGTCACTTCCAGGTAGTACGTGGTCGCGGTGCCCACCGGCCCGGTCGGCGCAGTGGCATTGCTCTGCACGGGATCGCCCACGCCCGGTGTCGCCGGCGGCGTCAGCGGCGCGGTCTCGGCGGGGATCATGCCGGACTGGAAGGTGTAGCCCGGCGGCGGCGTCACCTCGATGGCGAAGCGGCACGATGCCGGGGCGCTGGGCCCGAGCAGGAACTGGTAGAAGCCTTCGGCGGTGACGGTCATCGAGACCGACGTGCCCTGGATCGTGTAGCCGCCGGCACCGGCGTTGAGCACGTGCTGCTCCGGCGCGTAACCGGCGCAGGTGCCCACCGGCGACAGCGTCACGCGCGAGCCCGGCACGGGATTGCGCGTGACCGCGTCATACACCACGCCGCCGGGATTCAGCGGCAGGCTCTGCTGCGGCAGGTTGGCGCCGGGTGCCAGCACCACCGCCAGGTGCGTGTTGCCGCCGGCGTCGCTGCGACAGGAACTGGCCGTGCCGTTGGCGATCGCGGTGGTCGCATCGCAGGGCGCGGGAGCGCCGCTGGCGGTTTCGCCGCTGACCGGCCAGCCCCAGAGGATGCCGGTAGCGGGGTAGCGGAAGCGCACCTGCAGCGGCACGCCCGGCACCTGGTCGGCGACGGCGTAGCTGCCGTCGGCGCCAGTGGTGGCGGTGCCGACGATCTGGCCAGCCGCATCGACCACTTCGACGATCCAGCCGGACAGGCGACGATCACTGCCGTCGAGCAGACCCAGCTCGCTGCCCTGGTCGAACCAGACCGTGCCCGACACCGATGCCGACAACTGCACGGCGGTCGGCAGGCGGCATGCGTTCTGCGTGATCGCCGGATCGCACACCGGCAGGTCGGCCGGATTGCCTTCGAAGTCGGCGCGTTCGTCCGGCGTCGGCGTGCGGAATTCGTTCTCGCCGCCACCCTCGACCAGCACGACGTTGTTGACGGGCGAACCGGTGGCGGCGCTGGCATCGACGCGCACGCGGGCGATGATGCCGTCGGCGTGCGTCGCGCCAGCGGCGATCGCGGTGCTGCTGGCGCAGCGGAAGCGCGTGTCACCGGCCGCACCGGTGCACACCCAGCCGTTGCCGGCGGGCGTGGCCGCCAGCGCCAGGCCGGTGGGCAGGCGGTCTTCCACCACGTACTCGCCCAAGCTCGGCTGCTGGCCGATGTTGCGCACGCGGATGGTGTAGGTACCGGTGTTGTTGACGGTGAAGGTGGTGGGCGTGGCGGTCTTGCTGACCACCAGGTCGGGCGAATCGCCGATCTCGCCGAAGTTGTTGTCGATCGACTGCCCGCCCGGCGGCAGCACGATGGCGCTGATCGCCGACGGCGTGGTGGCCACCGGGGTGGCGGTGCCGACGGAGGTGCCGTCGATGGTGCCCGCGCTGGTGATGCCGTTGAGCGTCTCCTGCGGCTGCGTGGGCTCGGTCACGGTGTAGGTGCCCGGACGCAGGTCGTCGAACCGGTAGCGGCCATCGCCGTCGGTGGTGACGGTGACGTTGACGGTTTCGCCCAGTTCATTGGTGCCGGTCAGCACGACCTGCACGTTGGGGAAGCCGCCTTCGCCGGCATCGATCACGCCGTTGTTGTTGCCGTCGTTGTAGACGCGGCCGCTGATGACACCCGCGGGCACCTCACCGAAGTTGTTGTCGCTGGCCTCTTCGCCCACGCCGAGCACCACGTTGCCGATCACCGACGGTGCGACGGTCGGCGGGGTGGCGGTGCCGCCGGCGGTGCCGGGCACGGTGGTGCCGTTGAGGGTGCCGGCCGGCTGGTCGGGTTCGGTCAGGGTGTACGTGCCCGGCGGCAGGTCGGTGAAGGCGTAGCGGCCATCCGGCAGCGTGGTGACGTCGCGGGTGATCGTGTTGCCAGCCAGGTCGGTGCCGGTCAAGCGCACGACCACGTTGCCGATGCCCTGCTCGGACGGATCGATGACGCCGTCGTTGTCGGTGTCCTGCCACACGCGGCCGCTGATCGCACTGTTCAGCGGAATCTCGCCGAACAGGTTGTTGATCGATGCGCTGCCCGGCGTGGTCAGGTTGATGCCGGCAATGACGCTGGGCACGGTGGTGATGGGCGTGGCGTTACCGGAAGATGCGCCGCCGACGGTGCCGGCCACGGTCTGGCCGTTGCTGGTGCCGGTGGGCTGCTGCGGTTCGGTCACCGTGTAGGTGCCGGGACGCAGCCCGTCGAAGCGGTAGTCTCCGTTGGCATCGGTGGTGGTGCTCACCGACACCGCGGCGCCGGTATCGTCGGTGCCGGTCAGAGTGATGGTCACGCCGTCGATGCCGGTCTCGGCCGCGCCGGACTGGGCACCGTCGTTGTCGGCGTCGAAGAACACGCGACCCGCCAGCGACACGCCCAGCGTTTCGCCGAAGTTGTTCTGCACCGATGCGCCGCCCGGGGGCAGGACGATGCCTGTCACGGCGCTGGGCACGGTGGCGACCGCGGTCGCGCTGCCCGTGCCGGCGCCGCCGACGGTGCCGGCCACGGTGGTGCCGTTGAGCGTGGTGACGCCGCCGACCACGGGCTGCACCGCCTGCTCGGTGACGGCATAGGTGCCGGCGAGCAGGTCGATGAAGCGATAGTCGCCGTTGGCATCGGTCACCGCGGCGGTGACCGTGTTGCCGAGCGCGTCCACGGTGCCGGCGGGCAGGTTGACGGTGACGCCGGCGATGCCGTTCTCACCCGCATCGCGCACGCCGTCGTTGTCGGCATCCAGCCAGACGTTGCCGGACAGCGAAGCCGCCAGTTCGCCGAAATCGTTGCCGCTGGAGCCGGCGGCCGGAAGGTTGGTCAGGGTGATGGTGTTGGACGCGTTCTCCTGCCCATCGGCCAGGCCGGTCGGCTGGGTCTCGACGATGCGGTAGCTCTGGCCGGTGATCGCACCGCCATAGCTGTAGCCGCCGTTCGCGTCGGTGGTCAGCGTGACCGGCGGCAGGTCGTCGCCGTTGCCGAACACGCCGTCCGGACCCGCGCCCTGGATGACCACGGTGACGCCGGGGATGCCGGATTCGCCGGCATTCTGGTCGCCATTGTCGTTGCGGTCGAGATAGACGGTGCCACTGATGATGGCGTTGGCCAGTTCGCCGAACAGGTAGCCGGTGGCGGCCTGGCCCGCGTTGATCGCGATGCCGTCGATGACGTTGGCCGTGGTCGCGTTGCCCGGCGTGGCGGCGTTGCCCGGCGTGTGCCGGCCATCGATGTACCCGGTCGGCTGCGTCTCGGTGATCGTGTACGTGGTGGCTGCCTGTGGCGGCAGCAGGTCACGGAACACGTACGCGCCGGCCGCATCGGTCTGGACGACGACATTCACCGCATTGCCCAGCAGGTCGGTGCCGGTCAGGGTGACGGTGGCATTGGCGATGGGATTCTCGCCGCCATCGAAGGCACCGTTGTTGTTGTTGGCCGCGGTGGTGGAGAAGTCCTCGTACACCACGCCCGCCAGCGAACCCAGCCGCTCGCCGAAGTCGTTGCCGGACGAGCCCGCCGGCGCCAGGCCGGTGATGGTGACCAGGTTGCCGGCGTTCTCGGTGCCGTTGGCATAGCCCGCAGGCTGCGTCTCGGCGACGCGGTAGTTCTGGCCGACCACCAGGCCGGTGAACTGGTAGGCACCAGTGGCGTCGGTCTGCACCGTCACCGGCGCCGGATCATCGCCATTGCCGAAGATGCCGTCGGCACCCGCGCCGGTCAGCGTCACGTCGATGCCCTGCAGGCCACCGTTGGGACGCGAGTTGACCGTACCGGCATCGCCGGCGTCGAAATTGCCGTTGTTGTCACGGTCCACGTAGACGCTGCCGGAAATGCCGGCGACGGCGTCTTCGCCGAAATTGAACACGGTGCCGTCGGTACCCGCACCGAGGTCGATGCTGCTGATGCGGTCCGTGGTGGTGGCATCACCCGCCACACCGGTGCCGGGCGTACAGCCCGTGGCGCACGGCGCGCCGCCGATCTGGCCGGGATTCACCGCCGTCGGACGGTTCTGGTAGCTGCCGGTCGGCAGCACTTCGCGCAGCGTGTAGACGATCAGCGGATCGAGGTTGGGGAAGCTGTAGGCACCGGACGCGTTCGTCGTGGCCGTCGCCACCACGGTGCCGGTGCCGGCGTCCAACAGTTCGACCGTCGCGCCAGCGATGGCGCCGTCGCTGCCTTCGCGCACGTTGCTGAAGTTGCCGTCGATGTAGACGAAGCCCGACAGCGAGGGACGGCGCACTTCCGGGAAGTTGTAGCGCACGCCGGTGTCGTTGGCGCCCACCGGGATGGCGGCGATCACCGAGTTCGGCGAACCCGCGCTGTAGGTGCCGCCCACGGAAGGCTCGCTGCCGCCCGTGGTGGGTGGCGCGGACGGACTGTTGACGTAACCCGCGGGCTGCGTCTGGGTCAGCGTGTAGCCCGAGGCGTTCGCAGGCGACAGATTGTCGAAACGGTAGGTGCCGTCGGCGGCCGTGGTGGCGGTGCGGTTGACCGCGTTGCCGTACGCATCGGTGCCGGTCAGCGTGACGGTGACGCCGGCGATGGCCGGTTCCGCTGCCGCCGACTGGCGGGTGCCGCCATTGGCGCCTGCGCGGTCGCGGTCTTCGAACACCACGCCTTCCAGCGACGAGCGCGTCACGGCGAGCGGCACGGTCGTGGTGTTGTTGCCCGGGATGGGATCGACCTGCTGCGTGGCGATCGTCGCGGTGTTGTTGCTGGTGCCGCCCGCGGGATACGTATCCCAGCGCGCGGGCACGATGATGCGCACGCGACCGCTGGCCGTGACGTCGCCCACGTTGCACGTGACGGTGCTGCCCGCGATGGCGCAGGTGCCGGTGCCGTCCGGCTGTTCGCCGCCGCCCGGGTCCGGACCGACCTTCTGCCAGGTGATGGCGCCGGTCACCAGCACGTTGGCCGGCAGCGTGTCGGTCACCACCGTGCCGGTGCCGTTGAGCGGACTGGTGCCGGTACGGTCCAGCGACAGGCTGGCACCCGGTCCGTTGTTGATGCCGTCGATGACGTAGAAGAAAGGCTGCCGCAGCGCGACGCTGGTGACGGTCGGCGGCAGCGCGTTGGTGGGATCGCTGTCGGGCGCCACGACGACCATGGTCTTCGCCACGCCCACGTCGGCGCGCGCGCGGATGGTGGTGTCCTGGTCGGCGCTGTTGTTGGCCGGGTTGGTGTCGGTCTCGGCCGAGGTGGCATCGACCGTGTTCGCCAGCGTGTCGCCCGCCGCACCCGGTGCGGTCTCGTACTGGAAGCGGATGTACAGCGTGCTGGTCTGTCCGCTGGCGACGACACCCGGTTGGTTCGGCGTGAAGCCGATGCCCGGCATCTGGCAGTCCAGCGTCATCGGCGCGGCGACCGTGGGGTTGCTGCCCGCGGCCACGGCGCATGCACCCACCACATAGGGTCCGCCCGGCGTCGCGGAAGCACCCACGTAACGCACGGTACGACCGGGTTGCGGCGTGATGGTGTCGGCCAGGCGCACGTTGGTGGCCAGCGACGGACCATTGTTGCGCACCGTGATCTGGTAGGTGATCAGGTTCTGGGTGATGTCGTTGGCGTTGTAGCCCAGCGGATCCACGCCACCGCTGAAGCCCACGTCGACCTTGTTGGTGATCAGGTCGACGGTGCCGCTGCCGAACGGCAACGTCGCGCTGCGGCTGTCGTCACCGGCCGTGGTGTCGGTATTGAAGTTGAAGCTGCCATTGGCATCGGTGCCGCTGGCCGGATCGGCCGTGCCGTCGTTGTTACGGTCGAAGTAGAAATCGGCCACGTTGGTGAACGTGCGGCCGGTGTTGCCGATGTTGACGTTCGGCCGGATCACCACGGTCATGCTTTCGGTCTGGCCGTTGTTCAACTGCAGCGGAACGCAGGTCAGCGTGACCTGCGCGGTGCCGCCGGTCGGATTGGCATACGAGGTGCCACCGCTGGCCGGCGCGGTCGTGATGCCGGGGCCCGGCGTGGCCGTGCACGCGGCGGTGCCGCCGCCGGTGCGGGTGGCCGACACCAGCACGAAGCCGGCATCGTCCGCCGGCAGGGTGAACACGTCGCGGAACACGACGCCGGGCACCGACGACGGCCCCTGGTTGCGGAACGACATGACGTAGGTGGTGTTGACGCCGGCCTGACCGGTGGCGCCGGAGCTGATGTTCTTCGCCGTGGTCTGCACGTTGGCGACGCGATCGATCTGCAGCCAGTCCGAGCCGCTGTTGTTGGCCGCGTTGATCTCGCCGACCGAACCGGACACGGCGGCGTCGATACCGACACCGGCGGTGTTGCAGAACGCATTGCTGGTCGGCGCGCCGCCGCAGCTGCCCGCGCCCAGGCCCGCGCTGTCGAACAGCGCGCGCTGCACGGTCAGCACGATGACCGCGCTGGCGCCACTGGCCAGCGACGTGGTGTTGGAACGGCAGATCACCGTGCCGCCGGTGGCGCAGGTCCAGTTCGCCGGCACGGTGGTCGCGGTGACGAGGGTGCGGCCGGTGACGAAACCCGGGATCGGATCGTTTACGACGATGCCGGTGGTGGCATCGGGGCCGTTGTTGGTGACCGTGAGGGTGTAGGTCAGCGAGTTCTGCGACGCGGTCAGCACGTTGTCGGCGGTGCCCGGACCGTTGGTCTGCTTGGTGATGCTCAGGTCAGCGCGTTCGTCCGTGGTGCGCGTGCCGGCGCCGCTGCAGTCGTTGCCGGTCACCGGATCGTTGTTGATGCCGCCGCCGGTGAGCGGCTCCAGCGAACCGTTGGACCCGCCGGTGCAGGCGGTATTGGTCAGCGTGCCCGATGCACGGGCGCGACTGATGATCTGCAGCTGCGGTGCGTTGGCGTTCACCGCCAGCGGCAGCGAACCCGCATTGAGGTCGCAGGTGACGCGCTGGCGCGCGGGAGGTGCGGCGTACGGATTGTCGATGCTGCAGGTCCATGGGCCGGAGGCGGAGATGAATTCCTCGCCCGCCGCCAGTTCATCCACCACCTGCACCTGGCCGGTGGCCGTGCGCGGACCAAGGTTGCGCACGGTCATGGTCGAGGTCATGCGACTGTCGGCATCGCTGCCGATCCCGTCCCACGCCGCGACCAGCTGGGGCGTCTTGGCCTTGGTCATCGACAGGTCGGCGCCGTCGGACAGCACGGTGAAGGTGACGCTGCCGTTGTTGTTGTTGGTGCCCAGGCTGGGACCGTTGGGGTCCGGCGTGGTCGACGTGATGGTCGCCGTGTTGGTGACGTTGCCGCTGCTGTTCGGCCCCGTGGAAGGCACGGTGGCGACGATGGTGAAGTTCTCCACCGCGCCGGACGGCATGCTCGTCCCGCGGGTGCAGGTGCGTGCGGTGTCGCTGCCGTTGTTGACGCAGGTCCAGCCGGCGGGCTGGGTGCCGCCGGTGATCACGAACCCGGTGGGCAGCGTGTCGGTGAAGCTGGTGTTCTCCGCTGCGCTGGGGCCCAGGTTGCGCGCGGTCAGGGTGAAGGTGACCGGCTGGCCCGCAATGGCAGGCGCGGGCGCGGCCGTCTTGCTCAGCGATACGTCCGCACCCGGGGTGATGCTGGTGGTGACGTTGGCGTCGTTGTTGCCGGGATCCGAATCCGGCGTGCCGATGGCTTCGACGATGGCGCCGTTGGTGATGTTGCCGCTGCCGGCGTTCACCCGCGCACGGAACGTGAAGCTGGTACTGGCGCCCACCGCGAGCGTACCGGCATGCGTCGCCGTCATGGTGCCGTTGTTGAAGGTCCAGCCGGTGCCGTTGAAGCTGCTCGCCACGTAGGTGGTGGCCGCCGGCAGCGTGTCGACGACGCGGAAGTTCGTCGAAGCACTGGGACCGTCGTTGCTCACGGTCAGCGTGTAGGTTACTTCGCCGCCGCCGACGACGGGATCGGGCGTGGCCGACTTCTGCAGGCGCAGGTCGCCCGCGGTGGTCAACGTGGTGGCCTGGCTGCGGAGGTTGTTGCTGGTGTTGGTATCGGTGGCGAAGAACGGATGCGCCACCGTCAGGCTGCTGATGGGTGTGGTGGCGGGTGGCGCGGTGGCGCCGAAACCGATCGCGCCGCGCATGGTGACGGTGCCGGGCGGCTGCCCGCCCGTGTCGACGCCGATCTGGAACGTCACCGGCGAGCCGCCGGCCAGCGTGCCCTGCAGCGGCCCATGGTTGCAGACGATGCGCGTCGGCACGCCGGCATCGGCAGCGCAGAAGGCAGGCAGCGCGTTGGCCGTGGTGCCCGCCGGCAGATCGAAGAGGCTGACGGCGCTGGCCGAGGTATCGCCCGCGCCGTTTTCCAGAGTGACGCTGTAGACCACATCGCTGCCCGCAGGCACCGGGTCGTAGCCACTGTCGGACAGGTCGGTGAGCTGCAGGTCGGCCGCCCACGCAGGCAATGCCAGCAGGCTGGCCGCCAGAGCGAAGGCCCAGCCCAGACGACGAGGTGTAATCCGGATGACGCCACGGGATTCCGCGACAACCCGGGATTCCCCGCACGCAGCCGCGTGCAGGCCATCGGCGCCGTGCGCCGAACCGACTTCATCAAACACTGGTAGATCCCCTGTGCAACGCAACCGCCCGAAGGCGTCCCCTGACATGGCAGGGGACCCTTCACTGCGGCCTCCGACAGGCGTCACAGCAGCGGTTCGTCCCCCGCGATGCCTTGCTCACACCGCACGAGGCGATGCCATCACGGCGCCAGGAACTTGCGACCAGCGCACGCGACAAGTGTGATTGTGTAATGTTAATTCTGTAACGTCAATCACACTTATATGACAACGCCCCGGCGAGGCGGCGCAGATCGAGCGGCGGGCGGGGCACGAACTACCCGCCGCAACGCTACGGGTACAAGGGTTTCGGGGTCATCGGGGCGCCGGGGGATGGGACCGATCCGGCGTCGGCGCCTCATCAAGCCACGTGATGCAGGTCACGTTTTCTGGCCCGGGTCCTCCGGCGGCGCTGACGTTCGTGGCGCTGCCAGGGAGGCGAGGATCGTCTCGGAAACACTCCGCAGGTGCAGGTCCTGCTGCGGGAAGGGAATCTCGATGCCGGCCTCGACGAGCGCCGCATGCAACCGGGCCAGCAATCCGCTCCGGATCTGCGACCAGTCGTCGAACTCATGCGTCCATGCACGGATGGCGAAGTCCAGCGAGCTGGCACCGAAGCCGGTGAACAGCACGGCGGGCGCAGGCTCCCTGGCGATGCCGGAAGTGCCCAGCGTCACCTCCTGCAGCAGCTGCATCACCCGGGTGACGTCCGACCCGTAGCCGACGCCCAGGTCGACGTCGATGCGCCGGTTGTGGTCGATCAGCGTCCAGTTGGTGACCTTGTCGGACAGCAGCATGCCGTTGGGCACCACCACGTCGGCACCGTCGAACGTGCGCACCGTGGTGGCACGCATGCCGATGGTGCGAACGCGCCCGGAGGTACCACTGATGTCCACCGCATCACCCGGCTTCACCGGCCGCTCGAACATGAGGATCAGCCCGGAGACGAAATTCCTCACCACATCCTGCAGTCCCAGTCCGATACCGACACCCAGCGCCCCGAACAGGAACGCCAGCTGGCCGATCTTGAAGCCCGCCGCCGACAGCGCCGCCAGCAATCCGAGCAGCAGCAACACGTAGTAGCTGAGCGATGCCACGCTGTTGTCGACGCCACGGGGCAGCGACATCCGCGGCAGCACTTCCTCGCGCAGCAGCGCGCGCAGCGTCCTGGCGATCCACACTGCCATGACCACGCCGATGCAGAACACCAGCACGTGTCCCAGGCTGATGGACAGTTCGCCGTATTCGAAGCGGTGCGTCACTACCGCGCGCGCGACGTCGTACACCGGCCGGAAAATGCGGAACCGGCTCATCGTGTAGACGATCCACCCGATCACCGCCGCCACACGCGCCCAGCGCGCCAGCGATTCCAGCAGCGTGCCGCCATGCCGGCGCATCACCCACAGCCGGCGCACCCCGCTGCGTGCGCCCAGGCTGCGCAACAGCGCCTCGAGCACGGTAACCGCTGCGTACAGGACCAGGGCGAAGTAACCGCTCTCGATGATGCCGGACGTGAGCATTTCCGCCAGCGACACGTTGCCCAGTACGTTGGCGCCTATCGACACGAGCAGCGCCACCGCACTGGCCCAGGCCAGCGCGTGCACCAGCCGTCCCGACGTGCCGGTGAGACCCGCGAAACGCTCGCCGCGCGAGCGCCACAACAGCCATCCGGTGGCAACCAAGGCCAGCGCGGCCAACCCCAGGTAATACAGGCGGTACAGGTAGTCACTGGCCATCAGCAGGATCGCCAGCCGCTGCAGCAGGTAGAACGCGGTGGCCAGGTAAGGCCACGGCCCCAGCAGCCGTCGTCCCTGCTGCGGGATCAGGCGCAGCACCGGCACCAGCGCCACCAGCATCGCGATTTCATGGAGGAACAACGGCGCATTCGGCTCCAGCAACAGCACGCCGATCATCGAGAGCAGCAGCCAGGTGGAGAACGGGCGACCGAGCACCCGCGACTCGGCATCGGTCGCCAGCACCGCCGCTGGATCGACGCCACGGCGACGTCGGCGCCAGGCCACCCATAGCAGCGCGGGCAGCAGCAGCACCTGCAGCACGTGCAGCAGGCGCTGGTTGCCCAGGTCGGCCGCGGCGTACTGGGCCACGAAACTGTTCTCCGACTGGATGTCGCGGGTCAGCGTGGCGACCAGGTCGTCACGCAGGGTCGTGGTGTCCTGCGCTCGCCACAGCGGGGGCGCGTCCAGGTGCAGCAGGCGACGGTCGGTGTAGGCGATGGCATCTTCCACCGCGCGCTGCCCGGCGTGGATGCGCGCGGCCAGTACGTTGGCGCGACGTCCCAGCCCGATCTGCTCCGCCAGCGGCGCAGACAACGCCTGTTCCGCCAGGTGCAAGCGGTTGGCCACCGCATCCACCCGCATCCGCAGGGCATCCGGCGTGCTCTCAGGCGCCATCGCCTTGCGGGTCAGGTCCCAGTCGGCACGCCGCAGCGCCAGTTCGGCCGCATCCTGCGCATACGGGGAGACCGACGCCTGCATGTCGGCGCGCCAGCGCGCGTACTGACGCGCGTCGAATTTCCAGTGCCGCTCCATGCTCTCCAGGCGCACCACCGGCAACGTGCGCAGTTCGCCATAGCGGAACAGGCGCGTCTTCTCGTCCACGGACCGCTCGATGGTCGCCAGCCGTGGGACCAGCCGGCCGAGAGGATCCGCATTGGCCGCGCGCAGCGTGACTTCTTCCGCATAACGCTCGTCGGCGTCGGCGCGCGACGGCACATCGGCCAGCGCGATGGCCTCGGAGGCGCGCGGCTTGGCCGGAGAGAGCAGTGTCGTGATGTCCTGGGCGCGCGCCCGGGGCATCGCCAGCAACATCAGGCAGGCAAGGCAGGCCAGCAGGACGCGCATCACAGGCATCTCGACTCCGTGGGGTGTCCGCAGTCTAACGCCCACGCGGGCCGCGCGCGGACGCGGGGCGCTCAGAACGCATCGCTGCCGGGCCGGATCTCCACGCCCATCACGGCAGCGAGCTGCTGCATGCCTTCGTCGTCGCGCTTCAGCGCCATCCAGCCGCCATAGGCATCGCCGTCGGTATTCCAGTTCCACAACGAATAGCCATGCTCGCGCAGGCGGTCGTAGGCCGTGGCCATCAGCGCAGGCACATCGGTGTTGTCGAGAAAGTCCTCGTCGCTGGTGTCGCCACCCCAGTCGATCTCGATGGCGTAGCGCGCGGCCAGCTGGTTGATGCAGTCGATGAAGGACTCGGTGTCCTTCCAGTCCACGTAGAAGCCGGACGTCCAGTCGATGACGTCCTTCAAGGTCCACAGCACCTGGTCGGGTTCGATGCCTTCCTCGCCGCCGGCCTCGCGGTACGCGGCGAACTGGCGCAGGGCGGTTTCCTCGTCACCCGGATTGATCAGCACCAGCAGGTTCCACACCAGCGCCTCGGTGTCGTCCAGGTCCATCTCGTCTTCGTCGTCGAAGGCGTGGCCGAAGTTGTCGTCGGGGTCGAATTCGTGGTCGGGGCTGGACATGGCGG
The DNA here is from genome assembly GCF_026625825.1 of Pseudoxanthomonas sp. SL93. NCBI lineage: Bacteria > Pseudomonadati > Pseudomonadota > Gammaproteobacteria > Lysobacterales > Lysobacteraceae > Pseudoxanthomonas > Pseudoxanthomonas sp. SL93. Next base: position 2,631,891 of record NZ_CP113065.1, read on the forward strand.
CAACGCATCAGGGGATTGGCGTACATGGTGACGCGCATGCACGCCACAGGGAAGCGGATGTCGACGCGCGCTGAACATTAAGACCACGTGATGCATCCGCGGCGCGGGGCGTGACGTAGACAGTCCGCACCCGCCAACACGGGGCGCTTGATTCCCCATTCCTTCCGGAGTTACACGATGAAGACCCACCTGCTCTACGCTGCTGTTGCCACGGTGCTGATCGCCACCGCCTGCTCGTCCAAGGAAGCCGAGGCCGACGCTGGCGCCGCGCCGATGCCTGTTGCCGAAGCGACCGACCCCGCGCCCGCCGAAACGCCCGCCACCACCGGCATGGCCAGCGAGCAGGGCGACATCGTCGATGTCGCGATGGCGTCGCCCGACCACTCGACGCTGGTGGCCGCGGTCAAGGCGGCAGGCCTGGTGGATACGCTGAAAGGCGCGGGCCCGTTCACGGTGTTCGGTCCGACCAATGCCGCCTTCGACGCCCTGCCCGCCGGCACGGTCGACACACTGCTCAAGCCGGAAAGCAAGGGCGACCTGACGGCGGTGCTGACCTACCACGTGGTCGCCGGCAACGTTGATGCCGCCACGCTGACGCAGCAGATCACCGCCGGGGGCGGCACCGCGAAACTCAAGACCGTGCAGGGCGGCGAGCTGACCGCCGCCGTGGCCGACGGCGGCGTGACCATCACCGACGCCAAGGGCAATGTGGCCAAGGTGACCACTGCCGACGTCAAGGGAAGCAACGGCGTGATCCACGTCGTCGACAAGGTGCTGATGCCGTAATCCATCGCGGCATTCCACCGCCGGGGCGGCTTTCGTCGGGCCGCCCCGGCGCCTGCCTGCCGTGCATTGGCGGCAGCGCCGGCGTATCGTGGTTTCGTCGGGCCCTGCCGCCCGGCCAGCCGCTGAGGCGCCATGTTCAATCCCGAGCCCCGCATCCAGGTGATGGCGATCGGACCGCACCACGCGTGCTGCGTGATCGACGACGCGTTGCGCAAGCCCGAGAAGCTCGTCGCCTACGCGGACGCCTATCGCGAAGACTTCGCGGAGGCACCGCGACATGCGTATCCCGGATGCGAGATGTACCTGCCGGAAAGCTTCACCGCGCTCGTGGACGACTTCTTCCGCCTGCACCTGCGCCGCCTGTTGGGTGCGCGCCGCACGCTGCGCATGGAAAGCCGGCTGGCCATGGTGACGCGGGCGCCGGACGAACTGGGACCGCCGCAATGGTTGTGCCGTCGCGACCGGCTGACATCCGGACCCGACCAGCGTGGCGTGGTGGCGGAAGCCTATCTGTTCCACGATGCCGCACTGGGTGGCACGCACTTCTTCCTGCCGCGCGCCTCGGCGCGGCAGACCGACCAAGTGCTGCATGATGCCCGCACGCTGCCGGCGGATGCATTCACTGCACGGCATGGGCTGCGCCCCGGCTATCCCGCAACGTCAAACGAGCACTTCGAACACGTGCTGACGGTGCCGGCGAAATGGAACCGCATGGTCTTCCACGGCGACGAGGTCTTCCACGCGCCCGCCATCACGCACCCCGGCCGGCTGCCCACCGATCCGCGCCAGGGCCGGCTGACCCTGCGGGCATTCTTCACCTGCAGCCGCAACCTGGTGCCCTGGTGAACCGGCGCATCCCCGCATGACCGGAAGCACGCATCGGTTTATCCTTTGCGCCCGCCATTCCCGCACCTACCGCAGATCCCCATGAACGACACGCCCCCCGACCACCTGGCTTCCGACCCGCGCAGCCCGTTCCATGACGCCGAGGCCCTGGACCGTGGCGTGGGCATCCGCTTCAACGGCGTGGAACGCGACAACGTGGAAGAGTACTGCGTCAGCGAAGGCTGGATCCGCGTGCCGGTCGGCAAGTCCAAGGACCGCCGCGGCAATCCGATGACCATGAAGGTCAAGGGCTCAGTGGAAGCCTACTTCCGCTCGCCCGCATCGGAATAAGCGCCGCGCCGCGAATCCACGGCGCCCGGACATCAGGCCGCGCGCCACCGTGGCACAATCCCGGCCTGCATGACACGCCGGGAGGGCGCATGAAGTTCCTGTTGATGGTGTACACGGACGACGAACTGCTGGATGCGCTGCCCGCCGGCGCGTACGACCAGATGATGCACGGCTGCATCACCCACGCCGATGAACTGAAAGCCGCCGGCACGCTGCTGGGTTCCGAGCAGCTGGAACACGGCAGCACGGCCCGCACCGTGCGCGTGCGCAACGGCAAGACCAGCATCGTCGATGGCCCGTTTGCCGAGACGAAGGAAATCCTGGGTGGCTTCAACCTGATCGAAGCCGACAGCATGGAAGACGCCGTGCGCATCGCGCAGGAATTCCCCTGGATCGGCACCGGCAGCATCGAGGTGCGGCCGGTGCGCGATTTCGAGGCCGTCAGGCGCCGCGTCGGCGCCTGACCTGCGTCACTTCGCGGTCGCGCCGCCCAGGTGGCGCGACAGGAAGCCGAGCAGGCGCGTGTAGTACGCGCGCCGGTTGGCCTCGGCATAGAAGCCATGGCCCTCGGTGCGGACGTACAGCGTTTCCACCGGCACGCCCGCCGCCTTCAGTGCCTTCTCCATGCGCTCGCTCTGCGCCTGCGGGGCGATTTCGTCCTTGCCGCCCGCCGCCAGGAAGACCGGCACGCGGATCCGTTGCGCCAGCGTCGTGGGCGACACTTCGCCCAGCGCGCTGCGGTCGTCGCCGACCCAGTCATTCATGTACGTGCCCAGCCAGCGCGCCGTGCGCGATTTCTGCTTGTGCATCAACTCGACGTCATACACGCCCACGTAGCCCGCCGCGCAGCGGTACAGGTCCGGTTCCCGGGCCACGCCCATCAGCGACGCGTAGCCGCCGTAGCTGGCGCCATACAGGCAGATGCGCTGCGGGTCGGCGATCTTCTGTTCGATGGCCCAGCGCGTGGCATCGGTCAGGTCGTCCTGCATCGCCTTGCCCCACTGCCGCGCGCCGGCATGCTGGAACGCGCGCCCGTAGTTGCCGGAACCACGGAAGTTGACGCGCAGCACGGCATAACCCGCGCCCGCCAGCATCTGCGCATCGTCGTCCACTTCCCAGCCATCGAAGATGCCGAACGGACCCCCGTGCGGCATCACGACCAGCGGCAACGGCGCGCCGCGCGCCGCGCGCGGACGCGTCAGGTAGCCATGCAGCGCCAGGCCGTCGCGGGCACGCAGGGTCACCAGCTCGCTGGGGGCCAGTTCCGCCGGATCCAGCCAGCTGCGGCGGCTGAAGATCAGGTCGGCGGCGTTGTTCGTCATGTCGAACAGGAAGAAATCGCCGGGATTGGTGTCGCTGGATGCGCGCACCACCTTCAGGCGGCCGTCGCGTGTCCCCGACGTGATCTCGATCGATGCGCCGGGGAACGAGCGCTCCAGCTTGCGGTACAGGCGCGCGATGTCGGACTTCTCATCGAAGAACGCGGCGCGCAGCTTCTCGTGCATGAAGAAGCTGCCCACCGGTGTACGGCCATTGTCGGCATAGATGATTTCATAAGGATCCACGACTGCGTCGCGCAATGCCTGCGTGCGGATGCCGGTGACCGTATCCAGCGCGACGATGCTGTCCGGGCCCTGCGACTGCTGCACCTGCAGGTAAGCGGTGCGCCCGTCGACAGAGAAACCCAGCGGCCATTCCACGTGTCCGCTCTTGGCCTCGTCGTTGACCATCTGCCACGGCGCATCGTTGTCGGCACGGTGATAGAGCTTGCTGACATTGTCGTCACCCGAGCCGATGGCGAAACGGACGCGCCGGTCCGCATCCACGACGAAGCTGGCGCTGCGCACCGGCGCGGTGGCCACGGTGTCCAGGTCGCCGTTGAACACATCCAGTGCCTCCACGCGGGTATTGGGCGTGGAGGTATCCAGCGCATACAGGCCGACCAGCACCTTGCGCGGGTCATCCGGCAACGTGTCGATGAGATAGGCCGCCCGCGGCTGCCGATGCAGGCCGTCCAGTCCATAGCGGGCGAAGATCTGCCGGCGCGCCGTGCCGTCGGCGTTGGTCGCGTACAGCTCACCGGTGGGGTACGGCTGATCGCGCGAACCGTATTTCTTGGCCACCGACACCACCACGCGCTCATCGCTGACCCACCACACCCCATTGATGACGCTGTCGCTGCCGGCGCTGACCTTTGACGTCACCTGGCGGTCGCTGCGCCGGATCACGGCCAGGATGGTCTGGTCCTCCAGTGGCACCGTCATCGCGTAATACGCGCCAGTCGGCGAAATCTTGAGCGTCTGCAGCACGTCCTTCTTCAGGAATGGCTCAAGGTCGATCTGCGCCTGGGCATGCGCCAACGGCGCCAGCAGGCACCCCAGCAGGATGCCCGCACTTCGCGTTCCCCACCCCATGGATGCCTCCCGTGGCATCGTTGTCCCCGGGCGGATTAAAGCGCATGCCGCCGGGATGCGACAAGCCGGCTCAGCGCGCGAGCGCGGCAGGCTCGCGCTGGGGCTCGATCGCCGGCGCACTGACGGCCTGCTGCAGTTCCTGCAATCGCTGCTGCCCGGCCTGCAGCCAGGCCTGCCCCGTCTCGCCATGCAGGTGCTCGCGCCCGATCCGGTCGATGGCAGCGCCATCGCCCTGCTTCGCTGCCTGCAACAACTGCTCCACCATGCTTGCCGGCGACGCCGCTACCGGCGTCGGCCCGATCTCCACCGGACGCCAACGCAAGTCCTCCGCCATCGCTGCATTGCGCGGCTGGGCGTCGAGGCAGTCGATCCTGCACAGGTTCGACGGCGCCAGCTCTTCCTGCCTCCCGCGGATGCCCTCCTTGTCATACACCGAGGTGCGATAGAAGAACTGGTGGTCTTCGGAATGATGGATGACGTTGCGCGCGGGGTCGGTGGGTTCTTCCCGCTTCTGCAGGAAAGGCGGATCGCTCAGGGCATTGAGGTAATCGATCATCAGGTTGCCACTGCGGATCGACAGGCCGTCCAACGTGTAGCTGCCGCCAATGTTGCTGTGCGCACCCGCCACGGTGACGTTGAGAAAGCGACCCCCATCGGTGACGCCCGGATCGAGGACGCGGGTCGACTGGAACAGGTTGCGCCGCTCGTCCTCGGCCGTGATCTGGAAACCCGACACCACCGAGGGCGGAAGACGCCGGTCATGGTTGCGCGGCTCACCGGTACCGACCGGATCGAACAGGCCGACCGCCTGGATCACGGTGCCGGGTTCGCGCAGGGGTGGGCCGACATAGGTAACGTGCAGGACGCGACCATCGCCATCACGTTCGACTCGCGCCCCTTCCGGATTCCTGATACCCCGTTCCTCAACCATCCGCGTGAAACCCGCAGCCTGTTCAGCGCCTCGGCTGAATCCGACTGCGGCAACGCGAATGTCCGCTTTCGGGTTCTCCCGTAACCACTCGGAAGCCCTGACAGTGAACTGGAGATACATGTCCTCCATGCGGGATGAATACGACTGCCCCTGGGCCAGATCGTAAGCTCCCTTCAACCCACCCTGCGTACCAGGCCCGGCCACGTAACCATGGCGAATGGCGGGATCCTTCAACGATTCAACCTGCCTTGCCAGGCGTGCCACATTGGTGTGGTTCTCAGGCGCATCCTTGAACATGTTGTTGCCGGTGCCATCGAACGCCGCCACATACAACCGCTCCCGCCCTCCCTCTCGCCCCTTTAGCAAGGGCGCCTGGAAGCCTCCAAGATGATCCTTCGCACGCTGGTAGCTCGCGAGATCTTCTGCCGTTGCCGGATAAGTCGCCACGCCATCAGGTTGCCTTTCTCCGCCCATACATCCCTCCTTGGATGGCCGCTTCAGTAGGTCTTGCTCCATACCCGCACAAGTTCGGAACGATGCCCGCTATAGGGGTTGTCCGGAACCTGCAGCTCCCTGGTCGGTATGAAGGCGCGCATATAGACGTTGATCGTGCGATCTTCGACTTCAAGGACGATGTCCGGGTCGGTGATGGAAACTCCCTCTCTGATCTCGCTTCGCGGAACGTTGTGCACGATCAGCCCATCACGGAACAAGTCGCCTATATCGACTTCCGCCTCATGTGGAGCGCCATCCTTTGAGCGCCAGGCAACGCGCACGGGCGGCGGGAAGTTTTCGCGGGCAATATGCCCAGCGCTGAGAATCTGTTCGCGTGTTCCCCGGTAAGCGGACAGCGGCGGACTCACCTCGTCCTGACCATCAACACCGTGGGTGAAACCGGAATAGCTGATCCGACAGCCTATCGTGTCGAAACAGTGTGCCCCGAAGTTGTGTCGCACAAATCTCAATGGCCAATCCGCGACTGTATTGTCGATTTTTGCCGGGCCTCGGGATCCCGTTTCCTGCGTCATCGCCATGCCTTGGCATCCTGTTGTGAAGATCGCCAATGCGATCAGCCCTGCGAGCCCACGTCGATCGCCACCTCTACCTGCATGCGGTGAACTTCCCGTCATTGCGAGGCCTCCTGCCAGAACCCGACACATCTGTACGTGACGACACGCCGCTTCGCAAGACCTGAAGCTCAAATGTGAGCAACCTTGTCCACTGCATTCATTTACATCAATGCCACCACCCTGCTCCAGTCCGATGGCGCAACGCCGACCTGAAGCGATAAAGCCCGTTGCATGTTCTGCGTGTCAGTCCGTCGGCATCGCACCTTCGTCCATGTGCACGAGCTCCCACAGGTGGCCGTCGATGTCCTGGAAGCCGCGCTGGTACATGAAACCGTAATCCTTCGCGGCGATCGGTTCGCTGGCACCCGCGACGAGCGCCTTGGCCAGCAGCGCATCGACATCGGCGCGGCTGTCTGCGGACAGGCAGAGGATCACTTCGGTCTGCGTGCGGGCATCGCAGATGGCCTTGCGGGTGAACCCTTGGAAGAAGGGTTCCACCAGCAGCATCACGTGGATGGTGTCGCTGATGACCAGGCAGGCGGCCTGGTGGTCGGTGAACTGGGGATTCGTGTCGTAGCCGAGCTGCTTGAAGAAAGCCTTGGAAGCTTCAAGGTCGCGCACGGGCAGGTTGACGAAGATCTGCGTGGGCATGGGACGTGTTCTCCGGATTCGATCAGCGATCCTGCGATTTCGCAGTGAGTTCGGCCGCCAGGCGGGTTTCCTGCGCGCGCAGTTCGGGCGTCAGCGCGTCGCCGAAGTCGTCGGCGTCGAAGACCGGGCGCAGCTCGATTTCCGTGCCGCCATCGAAGGGCGCACGCTTGATCCATTCGATGGCCTCGTCCAGGTTGCGCACCTGCCAGAGCCAGAATCCGGACACCAGGTCCTGCGTGCCGGAGAAGGGTCCGTCGATGACCGTCCGCTGCCTGCCTTCGAAGCGCACCCGTGCGCCGCGCGAACTCGGGTGCAGCCCCTCGCCCGCCAGCATGATGCCGGCCTTCACCAGGGCTTCGTTGAACCTGCCCATCTCGGCCAGCAGTTCGGTGCCGGGCATCCGGCCGGCTTCCGATTCCGCGGTGGCCTTCACGATCACCATGACTTTCATGCGTCTCTCCCGTGCATGCGGCCGGCGCTTTCCGGCAGCTTCCAGTGAACGACGAACGACCGGCAAGGGATTCGACACGGGCCGCGCTCTTTCTTTGCCGCCCCCCCGGCTGGCTAGTACACCCGCACCTTCAGGTCGCGGCCGGCCTGCGCGTGGTTGCCGCTGTAGTCACGCGCGGTGATGCGCAGCAGGTAATCACCCGCGGGAAGTCCGCCCGCGTGCCACAGACCCTCGGCCCAGTGCCCGTCGCGAACCGTGTTGGTGACCGCATACTTGAAGCGCGTCACCGCGCTGCCGTGCACGGTGATGCCGCTGCCGGGCGCGTATGCGACCTTGACGGCCTCGTCCGATGGCATGCGCTGGAAATCGATGGTCATGCGGGGCGATTCGTACCCCGGCATCGGTGTGCCGTCGGCGCGCAGCACCTGGTAGCCCAGCGCATACAGACCCAGGCGGCGACGCGGCAGGTTGCGGTCCACCTGGTCCCAGGCATCCACCACGATACGGATGCCGGCCAGCTCGCGCGGCATCAGGATGCGTCCGTCCTGCTTTTCTTCCAGTGGCTGGTCGAGCGTATCGGCCAGCTCGATGCGATCGATGCGGGGCGCATGGGCATCGGTGAAGCCGGTGAAGCCCAGCGCCATGGCATTGCGCTGGTAGCCGTTGGCGCCCACGGCAAGGTGTACGTGCGCCATGCGGTTGACCGTGCCCAACGCGTCGCCGGCGATGAACCGCGTGCCGCGGCGCACGCGGATGCGGCTCGGGTCACCGCTGAAGTCATGCAGCAACTGGAAGCGCGCCGGATCGAGCAGGTCGCCCCGCGGCGTGCGTCCCACGCGCATGTGGATGTAGTCCAGCGCGCCCACGCCCAGGCCTTCGCCCAGTCCGTCGAAGCCCCACGCGGCGGAAGGGCTGCTGACCTTGCCGGGTGCGATCGCGAGCACCGTCGCGCCGACGTCGCCGCGGATATCGAGTCCGCCATGCAGGTGGTGGCGGCTCTCACCCTCGTAATCGCCGCGCACCTCACCCAGCGTGCCGACCACCTCGTGCCATCCGTCCTGTGGCGCCAGCGGCCAGCGGCCGGCGGTATCCGGCAGCGGATCCTCCGGCGACGGCCCGACCGGCGACAGCGTCGGCGCCGCACCTGCGGCCAACGGCGCAAGCCGGTGCACGCGGTGGCTCCCGGCATCGGTGAAGTGCACGCGGCCGGCCCCATCCACCGCCAGCCCTGCGGCGCGCGACAGGCGTTGGCCGGGCAGATGGCCTGCCAGCACGTGCCAACGGCCGTCGCGCATCACCTGCATCACCCGTCCGGTGTGCAGTTCGCCGACGTAGAGGTTGCCGTCACGCGTCAAGGCGAGACCGAGCGGGCGACGCGGACCCATCGTCAGATCCGTGTCGGGCCGCAGCGACAGCGTGCTGACCCCGCCATGCGACTCGATGCGGCGGATGGCGTCGTTGCGGAGGTCCGCGACCCAGACGACACCGGTCGCGTCCACGGCCACCGCCGTGGGCGTATCGAAGCGCGCCTGCGTGCCCGTGCCGTCGAGGAAGCCCGGCATGTCGCTGCCGGCCAGCGTCGTCACCTGGCCATCGCGCGAGATCACCCGGATGCGGTCGTTGTACGTATCCGCGACATGGACGCGCCCGCGACCATCCACCGCCACGCCGATGGGACCGTTGAACTGCGCCTGCCTCGCCGGGCCATCCCGGAAGCCGGCCTCGCCCGTGCCGGCGATCGTGGTGACGATGCCCTGCGGACTGACCTTGCGGATCGCATGGTTGCCGGTGTCGGCCACGTAGAGGTTGCCTTCGCCATCCAGCGCAAGCCCGGAAGGCGTGTGGAACGCGGCGGCGGCACCGGCGCCGTCGGCGAATCCTTCGTTCCCTCCTGCCAGCGTGCTGACCGTGCCATCCACGGCAATGCGACGGATGCGGTTGTTGTCGCCCGCATCGGCGACATAGCGCGTTCCGTCCTCCGCTACCGCGATGCCGTATGGATCATCGAAGCGCGCCAGCATGCCCGCCCCGTCGCGAAGCCCGCGCACGCCATCACCGGCCGCCAGCCCAAGTTGCGCCTCCCACCCGAAAGGTGTCGGTGGGGGACCCGGGTCCGGCATGGGCACGGGAAATCGTGGCGTGACGAGAAAGGTCGTGGCCAGTGCGACGGTGGTCAGCACAACCACCAGCCAGAGCCAGGCGGTACGGGTCATGTCATGCGGCGATGCGGGAACAGGCCCGCACGATAGTCAGTCGATGGACGGATGGAAAGCGCCCTGCGTGCCGGCACGCGGGGATCATCCCGCGTCGCGCGCCATCTGCAGCAGTCTGGTGACGGTGTTGAGGTTGCGCGCGGTGCCGGCATGGGCGGCAGGGATCTTCAGGCGGGAATCGCGCATGCCCTCACCATAGTGCACATAGATCTCGCGCTCGCCGAGCGCGATCTGCTCATCCACCTGGTGGCTGACGCGGGCCAGCGTATCGGGCGGCGGCGCGGTATCGAGGAAGATGATGAGCGCGCGGTTCGGCGCCGCCTGCTTGAAGGGTTGCGCTTCCAGCGCCCGTGCAAGTTCCTGCGCGCTGCGCACGATCACGCCGACCGGTTTGCCCGCGTAGGTCGCCAGCGCCTTTTCCAGCATGGCCTTGACCTGCGCCGATGACATCTCGCTGGACAGCACCACGTTGCCGCTGGCGATGTAGGTGCGGACGTCGCTGAAACCGCAGCCTTCGCAGAGTGCCTTCAGGTCGGCCATCGGCAGCTTGCCGGTGCCACCGACATTGACGGCGCGCAGCAGGGCGATGTGGATCATGCGGCGCGGTCTGTCAGCCGGTGGTCAGCGGCTTGAAGGGGGAATCCAGCACGACCGGGCGATTCGGATCGTCCGCACCCGCACCTGCGGCCATGCACTCGGGCGAACGTCGTACTTTCTCCCGCTGTTCGTGCACGAGACGCTTGATGTCTCCCCCCAGGTGGAAGTCAACCGGAACCACCATCCGCGTTGCGATCGGCGCACCGGCCACCTCTTCCGGCACAAAGCGCATCTCAGCGATCCAGTCGTGCAGTGCGCGCCTGAAGGCGTCCACCGACCCTGTCTTTGCTTCGATCTTCTCCACCGTCGCGCGACCGTCGACGCCCACCTGGAACGCGACCTCGAAACTGCCTTCACGATTCCGCCGCGCGGCCTCCGTGGGATACCGCGGCGGTGGCAGCACTACGGGCGGAGCCGCCATGCCGGGGCCTCTGGCCAACCCGGGCCCATTGGAGAAGTAGTCCATGGCGATGCGCATGCCATCACCCGCGGGGTCCGGCACGCCGCAGCCCTGCAGCAACACGTGGGTGACACCTGCCCGCGCTTCGCCATTCACCCTTGCAGGTTCGAACCGCCACTGCATGACACGCTGCTCGACCAGGTTGCGAATGGCCGGCGGCAGCTTCTCGTTTGCCTGTACCTGTTGCGGTATGCCTTGCTCATCCAGGACTACCCGCGCGTTGGCGTAGAACCGGACCGGCTCTGCCTTCTCGGCTGCCGAAAGAGTGAATGTCGCGGCCAGCAGGCCTGCCCCCAGAATCTTCCTCACGGCGCCCCTCGTGATCTCCATGCCCGGCCGCAGCATAACCCGTTGCGGTCTCACCGTGCCGGCAGCGCATCCCCCTTCAACGCGTCGGTCGCGTAGACCGCCACGTGCGGCACGCCGTCAGCGCCGATCCAGCCGCGGTACATGCCTTCGGTGTTGAACGGCAGCACGAACGTCCCGTCGCTGGCCAGGGCGATGGCGCCGCCGTCGCCGCCGGCCTTGGGGATGTCGTCGTTGATGACGCCACGGGCCGCGCGGGTGATCGACTGGCCGGCATGCTTCACCCGCGCGCAGATCTCGTGCGCCGCGGCGGCGCGGATGTAGAACTCACCCCAGCCCGTGCCCGACACCGCGCAGCGCGCATCCGCATAGGTGCCCGCGCCGATGATCGGCGCATCCCCGACCCGCCCGTAGCGCTTGTTGGTCATGCCGCCGGTGGAAGTGCCGGCGGCCAGGTGTCCCTGCGCATCCAGCGCCAGCGCACCCACGGTGCCGAAGTAGTTCAACGCGCGATCCAGCCGCGCCTGGCCGGACGCCTCTTCCTTCAGCGCCTTCTGCAGTTGCTGCCAGCGCTTCTCGGTACGGAAATACGACGGATCCACCAGCGTGATGCGCTGCTCCCTGGCGAAGGCTTCGGCGCCGTCGCCGACCATCATCACGTGGCGCGATTTCTCCATCACCGCACGCGCCAGCAGGATCGGATTCTTCACCCGGCGCACGCCGGCGACCGCGCCCGCCTTGCCGGTGGCGCCATCCATCAGCGAGGCATCCAGCTCGTTCTTTCCGTCATGGGTGAACACCGCGCCGCGGCCCGCATTGAACTGCGGTGCGTCTTCCAGCACGGTGATCGCGGCCGCCACGGCGTCCATGGCGGGCTTGCCCGCCTTCAGCTGGGCATGGCCGGCGCGCAGTGCGGCTTCCAGTGAGGCGCGCGCGTCCGCTTCTTCCTTTGGTGTGATGCCGGCGCGCTCGACGCCGGCGCCGCCATGGATGACAAGCACCGGCGCGTCCATCGCCACCAGCACGCCGTCACGCACGGCATAGTGTCGTTGGCCGGCGGGGTTTTCCACGCGGCCGCTGGGCAGGTGCAGCACGGAATCCACGCCGGCAATGACGGTGTCCACGCGCGCCAGGTTCATCGCTTCGTCTTCGACCTGCGCCTGTGCGAAGCCGCCCTTCACCACCGTGGCGCCGGCACCCTCCGCGGTGGCGTACACGCGTGCCCGACCGTCCCCCTCCACGGCCACCGCGGCATCTTCGTCCACGCCCAGGCCGATCAGCGGACGCTTGGCCATCGATTCGGCCTTGGCGACGAAGGCGATCAACCGCCCCAGCCGGTTGCGTTCGCTGAAATGGGTGTCGGTGATGACGCCTTTCAGCAGCGCCAGGTGCAGGAAATCCGTTTCGATGGTGTTGTCGGGGCCGAGCGGATCGGCCAGGGCGCGTGGGCTGACCTGGCTGCCGCCATCCATCGCGCCGTAAAGGTATTCGCCCTGCATGGCGAGCCCCGCACTGGTGCCGCCCAGCGGCTTGCCCGCGCGCACGTGCGCGTCCAGCGCGTCGCCCACCGGCGTGCCGCGCCAGTAACGCACGTAACGCGACTGGTCGCCGCCGGCCAGGAAGATGCCGTCGGCACGCTTCAGGCTGCGCAGCACGGCGGGGTCGCTCGCGCTTTCGCGGTCGCTGAATACCCAGGTCTCGACCGAGGCGATGCCGCCGACGTCGTTGAAGAATTCCTCGCCGATCTCGCCGGCCTGCGACGCGCGCAGCACGACGATGTGGCCGTTGCCGGCCTTCTTCATGAACCAGCGCAGCGCATCGAAGTTGCGGTCGCCACCGCCCATCAGCAACAGACCGGGCTCGACCTTGCCGGGCGTCCGGGCCGAGGTATCGCCCAGCACGTAGTGCGCAGGCTTGGCGGCCAATGCAGGCAACGACAACACCAGCGCCAGCAGGCACACCGCGCCGCGCCGCACCGCACCAAAGACAGACACCATGCCGCCACTCCCATGTCGAAGGTCGCGACAGGATGCCACGCACCGGTACAGGAGGAGACGAACCTGCGTGCGCTTCCCCCCATGCGGAAGGCGCGGGCGATCGGCTAGAGTGCGGTCATGCCCACCGAATTCGACGACTGGTTCGTTCGCGAGATCCTCGTCCATGAGCGCGCCCTGGGGCATTACCTGCAACGCTGCTGGCCGCACCGCGACGACGTGCACGACCTGCGGCAGGAGGTCTACGTGCGCGTCTACGAGGCCGCCGGGCGCAGCCTGCCGGCCTCGCCCAAGGCCTTCCTGTTCACCACCGCGCGCCACCTGATGACCGACCGGCTGCGTCGCAGCCGGGTGGTGTCGATCGATGCAGTGGGTGATTTGGAGTCGTTGAACGTCTATCTGGTAGACGAGGTGTCGCCGGAACGCTGGGCAGGCACGCGGCAGGCACTGAAGCGCATGGTCCAGGCGCTGGACCGGTTGCCCGACCGCTGCCGCGAAGTGGTCTGGCTGCGCCGGGTGGAAGAGTTGTCGCAGAAGGAAGTCGCCCTGCGCCTGGGCATCAGCGAGAAGACCGTGGAAAAGCATGTAGCCAAGGGAATGCGCCTGATGGCGGACTACCTGTACGGGGGTGGTCCGGCGCAGGCGCGTGGCCGATCGGCGCCATCCACGGCGCTGGCAGACGAGGACGACGGACATGACCAGCAGCAGGCAGATTGAACACGCCGCGGCCGCCTGGCTGGCGCGGCGCGATGCCGGTCCATGGACGGCAACGGATGCGCAGCAGTTGGCGGCCTGGCTGGACGCGAGCACGGCGCACCGGGTGGCGTTCCTGCGCCTGGAAGCAGCGTGGACCGAAGCCGGGCGCCTGCAGGTGCTGGGCGCGGGCAGCGCGTCGCACGACCTTCCCGAGCGTGGTCACTGGTCCGCACCGGATCCCGTCACCGCCCACCACGCAGCGCCGCTGGATCTGCGCCACGTCCGGTTCGCCGCCCGCCCGCCGCCGGCGCGCCGCCCCGCCTTCGGGCGGCGCATCGCCGCGGCCACCGCGGCACTGCTGGTCATCACCGCCGCCGCGTTCGGCGCCTGGCAACTCACCGGCCGCGAACACGCGACCTATGCCAGCGGGCTGGGGCACATCCGGACGGTCACCCTGTCGGACGGCTCCAACGCCACGCTCAGCAGCGACACCCGGCTGGATGTAGTGATGTCGCGCCGCGAGCGCCACCTGGTGCTGCACGCAGGCGAGGCTTTCTTCGATGTCAGCAAGGACCCCGACCGTCCGTTCGTGGTGGTCGCGGGCGAACGTCGCGTGGCGGCGGTGGGCACGCGTTTCGCCGTCCGGCGCGATACGGACGAGCTTCGCGTGGTGGTCACCGAGGGCAAGGTGCGGCTGGATGCCGACCCCGGCACGCCGCAGGCGGCGCAGCCGGTGTCCCTGCTGCCGGCGGGCAGCGTGGCCACGGTAGGCCGCAACGGGGTGCTGGTCCGCTCCGTGGCGGTGGCGGATGCGGAGCGCTACCTGGAATGGCGCAGCGGATACCTGACCTTCGACGACACCTCGCTGTCCGCCGCCGCCGCCGAATTCAACCGCTTCAACGCGCGCCGGCTGGAAATGGGCGATGCCACCGTGGCGCAGCTGCGCGTGGGTGGCAATTTCCGCTGGTCCAACACGGAAGGATTCGTGCGCCTGCTGGAGCAGGGGTTCCCGGTGCAGGCCGAGCGCCATCCGGACCGGATCGTCCTGCACTCACGCTGAGCCTGGCACCCCACTGAAGAGCGCGGGGGGATTTGCCGGGCTCGTTCGTCCTGATAGCGAGAGGTGCCATTCCGAGCACCACGGGGAGAGCCGTCCATGCGTCATCCGTTGCGTGTACTGATGTTGAGTGTGGCCTGCTCGGCGGCCTTGGCTGCGCAGGCGCAAGCCCAGGCGGCACCCAACCGCATAGACCTGCCCGCCGGCGAACTGACCACCGCGCTGAACACGCTGGCGAAACAGTCCGGCACCCAGCTGGTGTACCGCGCCGACCAGTTGAAGGGACAACGCACCGCCGGCGTGCAGGGGGCGGCCACCACCGACCAGGCGCTCGAACGCCTGCTGCGCGGCAGCGGTTTCACCGCCAAGCGCGATGCCTCCGGCGCGGTGCTGATCGTGCGCGCGGATGCCGCGCCCCGCCCGGCCCCACCCCGCCCCGCACCCCAGGAAACGCCGCCGGGCGGCGGCTCCGCGCAGGCCGAGGAACCCGTGACGCAGTTCGAGACCCTGCAGGTCACCGGCTCGCGCATCCCGCGCGCGCAGATCGAAGGCCCGGCGCCGATCACCGTGGTGACCGCCGAGCAGATCCAGGCCGCCGGCCTGACCTCCGTGCCGGACGTCCTGCGCTCGCTCAGCCAGAACAGCGGCAGCGTGCAGGGCCAGCAGAACACCACCAGCGCCCAGTCCACGCCCGGTGCGCAGGCGGTCGACCTGCGCGGCCTCGGCCCCAACCACACGCTGGTGCTGATCAACGGCCGCCGCATCGCCGACTTTCCGCTGCCGCTCAACGGCCGCAGCAATTTCACCGACATCGGCAACATCCCGCTGGGCATGATCGACCGCATCGAAGTGCTGACCGGCAGCGCGTCGGCCGTGTACGGCTCGGATGCCATGGCGGGCGTGATCAACTTCATCCTGAAGAAATCCACCGACGGCACCACCATCGACTACCGCTACGGCGATACCGACCGCGGTGGCGGCGAGTCGCACAAGCTGACGCTGACCACCGGCTTCGAACGCGGCGACTTCAGCGGCATCATCGGCGTGGAGCTGCTGGACAAGCGCCCGCTGTGGGGCTACGAGCGTCGCAACCAGGATTCCACGCTCGACGCACCGACCTCGCGCCGCCAGCTGCCGCGCCTCACCGCCCAGCTCTACGACTGGGACGACGACATCAACATCGCGCCGGCCGATGACTGCGCGGCGATGGCCAGCTTGAACGAGGGCACCACCGTGCTGGCCGAGGACCGCTTCGGCGAACTCTACTGCGGCAGCGAACGCGCCATCGCGTACCGGACGATCCAGAACGAGCGCAAGGGCGCCACGGCGTACGGTTCGTTCGAGTACCGTTTCTCCGACGCGCTGTCCTGGTTTGCCGATGTGCAGCTGGGACGGCAGGAGGTCAAGCTGCTGACCGGCACCAACGGCAACGACGTGGTCAGCGACATCATGGGCTGGGAGTTCCACGACCCCACCTCCACCGACAACAACGACAAGGTGTTCTACAACGCCGTCACCGGCCACTACGAGACCTGGTCGCGGCAGTTCACGCCGGAGGAGGTCGGCGGCCTGCGCAACCGCATGAACACCACCACGCAGAAGACGCTGGCGGTGACGACCGGCCTCATGGGCATGTTCGGCGACAACTGGAACTGGGAAGCGGCCTACAACCATTCGCAGTACAACGCCGATGTGGACATGCCGCGCATCCGCGCCGCGGCCGCCAACCGCCTGTTCCTGGGCGAACAGCAGGGTTACGACGCCGACGGCTACGCGATCTTCAGCCCGGATCCGGCGCGCCTGTTCACGCCGCTGACGCCGGCCGAGTTCGCGTCGATCGGCGCGATGTCCACCTTTCGTCCCAAGGCCGACAACGACAACCTGAGCTTCACCATCGGCACCCCGGCGCTGTTCACGATGCCCGCCGGTGACGTCGGTTTCGCCGGCGCGATCGAATACGGCACGCAGTCGTACGAAATCAATCCCGATCCGCTCGCCCTCACCGCCGATGCCTACTACGGCCCGCGCTACGGCGACGGTGAAGGCGACCGCGACCGCTGGAGCGTGGCCGGCGAATTGCGCCTGCCGTTGCTGTCCTCGCTGGAAGCCAGCCTCGCCGGCCGCTACGACCGCTACAAGTACGGCAACAAGAATCCGGGCAAGTTCACCTACAGCATGGGCCTGGAATGGCGCCCGCTGGACACGCTGCTGGTGCGCGGTTCCTACGGCACCGGCTTCCGCGCGCCCGACATGCATTACCTGTTTGCCGGCGACGACTACTACCGCACGCTGTCGACCGATTACTACCAGTGCCGCACCGACGAGCCGGGCTTCACCGACGGCGAGTGCTACGACGACGGCACGTGGGACATCAACACCTTCGACGTCTACACCGGCAACATGGACCTGGACGTGGAAACCAGCAAGTCGTTCTCGGCGGGCTTCGTGTGGTCGCCGTTCGCCAACTTCGACCTGGCGGTGGACTACTACCGGATCAAGGTGTCGAACCAGGTGCAGAGCCAGAGCCGCGAGCAGCTGCGCATCGACGAGGCCAACTGCCGCCTCGGCACGACCGATGCCGGCGTGCCCGTGGACATCAACTCACCGACCTGCATCGATGCCATCGCCCGCGTGATCCGCGACGCCGACGGGTACATCACCAGCGTGCGCTTCGCGCCGATCAACATCGCCAACGAGGAAACCTCGGGCGTCGACGTCACTGCCAGCTACCGTCTGCAGACGGCCAGCGCGGGCGACTTCCGCTTCAGCGGCAGCTACACCTGGACGGACGAGCACACCCGCCAGCAGTATCCGGGTGATCCCGAAGAGGACATGCTGGATGTCAGTTTCAGCGCCACCACGCTGCCACGACAGAAAGGCAACCTGGGCCTGGCCTGGGACAAGGGCACGTTCGGCGCCAGCGTCTTCGGCAACTACCTGGGACGTGTCGCCAACTATGACAACGATGCCTGGACCGGTTCCACCTGGCGCTTCAACGCCGGTGCACGCTACGACATCACCGACCACCTGCGCGTGTCGCTGACCATCAACAACCTGCTCGACAAGATGCCGCCCAAGGACGCGACCTGGGGCAACTACCCTTACTACGACACGTCATGGTTCGACTCGATGGGCCGCAGCTATTTCGTGCAGGTCACCTGGAAGCTCGGTGGCGACGCCTTGTAAGTCCGCCAGCGCCGGCACCATTGGTAAACCCGCCTCACGGCGGGTTTTCCTTTTCTGTTGATCCGCAACGGCGCCGAAGCCTCACACCGTCCCGCGATTCTTGCCCTGCCACGGCCGGTACCATTCACGGATCGCCGCCATGTCGGCTTCGGCATCGCCGGTGGGATAGAACACGTCGCCGATGCCCACGGTCTTTTCCGGGTAATGGAAATACGCCATCAGGATGGGCACCTGGGCCTGGTAGGCGATCTTCAGGAAGCCCCCCTTCCACCGGTCAACGCGCTTGCGCGTCCCTTCAGGCGTCAGCGCGAACCACAGCTTGTCCGCCTCGCGGATCATCCGCACCGCCTGCTCCACCGTGCCCTGTGGCGAACTGCGGTCCACCGGCACCACGCCCAGCCGGCGCAGCAGCGGACCCAGCGGCCACCAGAACAGCTGGGCCTTGCCCAGCACGCGCACCTGGAAACCCATGGCGATCTTCGCCGCCATGCCCCAGATGCCGTCCCAGTTGGACGAATGCGGCGCCACGATCAGCACCAGCTTGGGAATGTCCGGCAGCGTGCCGGTCATCTTCCAGCCGAAGGTGCGCAGGAACGTGCGCCCCAGCCAGCGGGTGAACCGGTTCGGCGGCACCTGCGGCATGTTGGGCGGAATGCGCGGAATGATGTCGTCGCTCAAACAATTACTCCCAATGGCTTTTCTGCGAACGCGCGCGCTTGATCTGGCCGCGCTCGCGCTTGGCGTCCATGCGCCGCGCCTTCGCCGCGCGCGAGGGCTTGGTGGCCACGCGCTTCTTCGGCACCACCAGCGCGGCGGCGATGATCGCGGCCAAGCGCTCGCGGGCGTCCTGGCGGTTGCGGTCCTGGGTGCGGAAACGCTGCGCGTCGATCACCAGCACGCCTTCGTCGGTGAGGCGGCGGTCACGCTTGGCCAACAGCCGCTCGCGCAAGGGTTCCGGCAACGACGGCGAACCTGCCACGTCGAAGCGCAGTTCCACCGCGGTGGACACCTTGTTGACGTTCTGGCCGCCAGCGCCGCTGGCGCGCACGAAGCGTTCGACGAGTTCGTCGTCCGGAATCACCAGCGTGGGCGTGATGTCGAGTGAGCCGCTCCCCATGCGCGGATTGTAGACAGGATGGATGAAGGTTCGTAGCGCGAACGCGTACTTTCGCCGTCGGTTAACAACAGATTTACCTCGGGACGGGCACCATGCCGACCCGTTCCACGTCTCGGCCTGCCTGCATGAAGCCTTCTCCCCTGGACGCGACCCGTGCCGCCTGCCGCCTGTGCCTGCTGCTGGTGCTGGCCTTGGTGGCGCTTCCGTTGATGGCGGCCGAGCCCACCGATGCGGACATCGACCGGCTGCTGAAGGCCTCCCGCGCCGAAAGCCTGCTGGCCGCGATCCTGCCGCAGATGGAGGCCGTGCAGCAGCAGGAGTTCGACAAGCACTTCGCCGGCAAGGAGATGACGGAGGAACAGAAGGCCGAGGTGGCACGGATCCAGGCCAAGACCAACGAGATCGTGCGGAAGGCGCTGTCGTGGGAGCAGATGCGCCCGGTCTACCTGGAGGTCTACAAGAAGACCTACACCCGCGACGACGTGCGCGCGATCACGAAGTTCTACGAAAGCCCTGCGGGCAAACGCATGCTCGACAAGAACCCCGCGCTGATGCAGAACATCATGAGCGCCGTGCAGCAGAAGATGGTGCCGATGCTGGAAGAGCTGCAGGGCGAGATCAAGAACATTCCGGTCACGCCGCCACCGCCGGTGTCGCCACCGCAGAAGCGCCGTCGTACGCGCTGACCCCTGCAAGCGGGTTTTGTCGGGTGTGGGAGCGACGTCAGTCGCGATGAAGCGTTACCGTTAGATCGTCGCGACTGACGTCGCTCCCACAACGCACAACCGCACACCGCTTGCTTCAGATCGCCAACTGTTCCCGTGGCGGCAAGCGCCAGTCGATCGGCGCCTGGCCACGTTGCGCCAGGTACTGGTTGGTGGCGGAGAAATGCCCGCACCCCAGGAAGCCGCGATGCGCGGACAGCGGCGAGGGATGCGGTGCGCGCAGCACGCGATGGCGGCGCGTATCGATGACCTTGCCCTTGGCCTGCGCATAGCTGCCCCATAGCAGGAACACCAGCCCTTCGCGTTCGCGCGCGAGCGTTTCGATGGCGTGGTCGGTGAAGCCTTCCCAGCCCTTGCCCTGGTGTGCGCCCGCGCGCCCCTCCTCCACGGTCAGCACCGCGTTGAGCAGCAGCACGCCCTGCCGCGCCCAGGGCAGCAGGCAGCCGTGGTCCGGCGGCGGGATGCCCAGGTCGACGTTGATTTCCTTGTAGATGTTCTGCAGTGACGGCGGCACCGGCACGCCGGGCAGCACGGAAAAGCACAAGCCATGGGCCTGCCCTGGACCGTGGTACGGATCCTGGCCCAGGATGACCACCTTCACCGCCTCGAACGGCGTCGCATCGAAGGCGGAAAAGATCTGCGGCCCCGGCGGATAGATGCGCGCGCCAGCGGCCTTGCGCTGGCGCAGGAACGCCGACAGCTCGCGCATGTCGGGCCGTTGCAGCCAGTCGCCGATCCGTGCCTTCCACGAAGGCTCCAGCTTGATCCGCTCGTCGTCGGTCATGTGGGTGAACGTTGCCTCAGACCAGGCTGCGCGACTCGTCCATGCGCGCCAGCCGCAACTGGAACAGCACCTTGGTCACCAGCAGGCGTTCCTCGATCGGCTTGAGCACCAGATCGTTGGCGCCGGCCTGCAGCAGTTCCGCCTGGTTGTCGCGGTTGCTGTCGCCGGTCATCACCAGGATGGGCAGGCGACGCTTGCCGTAGGCGAAGTCCACGCGGATGCGCTGCACCACATCGCGACCGCTCAGTTCACCCTTCAGGGTGACGTCGGTCAGCACGATGTCGAACGAATGCGTGGACGCGCCCAGCGATTCGGCGGTGAGCAGGGCGAAGGCATCCTCCGCCTTCAGCACGTGCACCACCTTCAGCGACTGCCGTTCCAGCATGCGGCGGGTGGTTTCGGCGACCACGCGGCTGTCTTCCACGTACAGCACCGTGGCGCCGACCATCGGCTCGGGCTGCACGTAGCCGCGGATGAAGGCGGCCAGGGCCTCGTGGCCGAGCGACTTGTCGAAGTAGTCGGTGACGAATTCGGTGAAGCGGCGTTCTTCCAGGTGCTGCTGCGCATCACCGGACACCACGATCACCGGCACGTAGGCCTGGCCGGAGGCCTGGCGGACGCTGCGGGCGATTTCCAGGCCATCCCCGTCGGGCAGCGCCAGCGCGGTGGTGACCAGGTGGACTTCACCGGCTTCCAGCGCCGCGCGCGCTTCGGCAATGCTCGAGCAGCCGATCACCTGCACGCCCGGCAGCTCGTGCTGCAGCACGTCGGCAATCAGCTTGCGCACCAGCTTGGACCCGTCCACCACCATGACGCGGGGCGTGTCGCTGATCAGATGCCGGAGCTCTTGGGCCATGAAGGTGAGGTATCTCAGGTTTCAGTCGGGCGAGTCTGACGCAAGAAGTGCCCGGTCACCAGCCACGCACCCAACCAGCCGATGGCCGTAGCCGCCAGCACGACCACCGCGGCGCCCTGCGCATCCAGACCCGCCAGCGCGAACGGACTGCCGTAGCTCTTCGCCAGGGCGGCCAGCGGGTCACGCAGCGCGGTCGCCGCCAGCGTCAGCAGGCCCAGCGCGAGTGCGCCGGCCGCC
Source organism: Pseudoxanthomonas sp. SL93 (assembly GCF_026625825.1). Classification (NCBI taxonomy): domain Bacteria; kingdom Pseudomonadati; phylum Pseudomonadota; class Gammaproteobacteria; order Lysobacterales; family Lysobacteraceae; genus Pseudoxanthomonas; species Pseudoxanthomonas sp. SL93. The sequence continues at coordinate 2,653,598 of NZ_CP113065.1, forward strand.
AGCCCATACCAGGCGCCCAGATAGACGAAGGGGCGGCGGATGAACCCGTCGCTCGCGCCGAGCAGCTGCAACACCCCGATTTCCTCGCGCCGCGACTGGATGTCCAGCCGCACGGTATTGCCCACCACCAGCAGGGCGCCCAGGCCGAACAGCGCGGCCAGCACCCACACCAGGCGTTCGCCGAAGCCCATCCAGCCCGCCAGGCGCTCGCGCCAGGCGGCATCGTGCTGCAGCAGGTCGGTTTCCGGCAGCGCCTGAAGCGCGGCCACCAGCCGCGTGTCGTCGCCCTGCGGCACCAGGATCAGCAGGCTGGGCAGCGGATTGGCATCAAGCGCGTCCAGGGTGGCAACCAGGCCGCTGCGCTCGCGGAATTCGGCCAACCCCTGCTCGGGCGTGCGCAGTTCCACGCTGGCCACGTCGGAGCGGCCGCGGAATTCGTCGGCCAGCCCCTGCGCGCGCGCCAGCGGCGTTTCCGGTTTCAGGAACAGGTCGATCTCGCGCGACTGCTGCACGTCGCCGGCGAAGTGCTCGACGTTCTGCAGCGTCAGCCACAGCCCCAGCGGCAGCACGAAGGCCACCGCCATCACGCCGATGGTCAGCAGCGTGGCCCACGGGCGGCGCAGCACGCGGCCCAGGCTGGAGACGAAACTGTAGAGATGCTGGTCCAGCCAGATGCCGAACCCGGAACGCGGGCGCGTCCTGACGTTGTCCTGCTCGCTCATTCGGCCAGGTCCGCGGGTGAAATGTCGTCGACCAGCTTGCCGTGGTCCAGGATCAGCACGCGCTTCTTCATCCGCTTGAGCAGCGACAGGTCGTGGCTGACGACCAGCACGCTGGTGCCGCGCTCGGGCATGGAGGCGAACAGCGACATGATCTCCGCCGCCAGCGTCGGGTCGAGGTTGCCGGTGGGTTCGTCGGCCACCAGCAGGCGCGGCTCGGCGACGATGGCGCGGGCGATGCCCACGCGCTGCTGCTCGCCGGCGGACAGCTGGGTCGGCAACGCCTTCTCGCGGTGGCCCAGGCCCAACCGGGCCAGCACCTCGCGCACGCGCTTGCCGATGTCGCCCCGGCGGTCACCGCGCAGGATGAGCGGCAGCGAGACGTTTTCCATCACCGTGCGGTCGGTGAGCAGGCGATGGTCCTGGTAGACGGCACCCACTTCGCGGCGATGCAGGGGAATTCGCCCGCCGCGCACCTTCAGCAGGTTGCGCCCACCAAACACCACCGCGCCCCGGCTGGGGCGCTCGCTCAGGTGGATCAGTTTCAGCAGCGTGCTCTTGCCGGCGCCGGAGTGGCCGGTCACGAACAACATCTCGCCTTCGGCGACATCGAAGCTGACGTCCTCCAGCGCCGCGTGGCCGCCGGGGTATTGCTTGCTGACGTTTTCAAACCGAAGGACGCTGCTCATGGGCGTCGATTATGCCGGAGGCGCGCACGCGGTTGCGACGTGGCGCCACAAACGGAAAGAGCCGGGCAAGCCCGGCTCTTGGATGCACCCGCCGGCGGGCCGATCAGGAACCGGAAACCAGCGACTTCAGCTTGCGGCCCAGCCGGGTCAGGAACGACGAATTGTCCTGCACGGCCGCTGCCTGCACGGGCTTGCTGGCCGTTGCGGCCGGCGTGGCCACCGCGCCTTCGGCGCCTTCCAGCGGACGGCCATGACGACGGCGGCGACGCTTGCGCGCCGGACGCTCGCCTTCCGGCACGGTCGATGCCGCCACGGCCGGCGCAGCAGCGGCTGCGACCGATGCAACGGCCGGCGCAGGCGCGGCGGCCGGATCACGCGGCGGACGCGGCGTGCGCGGCTTGCCGTCGCCCGAACGCGGGCCTTCACGGCGACTGCCTTCGCGACGACCGCCTTCACGGCCACCCTCGCGACGACCACCCGCGGCCGGCTTGCGGCCACCGCCGCGACGCTCCTCGTCGGCGGCCTTCTGCTCGCGCGCTTCGCGGAAGATCTGGCCGATGCTTTCTTCTTCGTCGCCGTCGGCCACGCCACCCTCGGGGATCGCACGCGGTGCACGCGGCAACGAGGTCAGCAGTTCGGACGTCACCGGTTCAACCGGGATCTTCTGTTCGATGTAGGCCTCGATGTCCGGCAGGCTCATCGCATAGCGCTCGCAGGCGAAGCTGATGGCATCGCCCTCGGCACCCAGGCGCGCGGTGCGCCCGATGCGGTGCACGTAATCCTCGGCATCGAACGGCAGGTCGAAGTTGTAAACGTGCGACACGCCGTCGATGTGCAGGCCGCGCGCGGCCACGTCGGTGGCCACCAGCAGTTCCAGCTGTCCGGCCTGGAAGCGCTTGAGCAGGCTTTCGCGCTTCTTCTGCGGCACGTCGCCGGACAGCACGCCGACGCGGTAGCCGCCGCGCTCCAGCGCGCGCGCCACGCGTTCCACGAACACCTTGGTGTTGACGAACACCATGGTGCGGGCGCCCTCGCTGCGCGACAGCAGGCCCAGCAGCAGCGGGATCTTCTCTTCGTCGGCCGGGAAGTAGATGCGCTGGCGCACCTTCGCGGCCGTGATGAACTCGGTTTCCACGACGAGCTTTTCCGGCTCGTTCATGTGCTCGTAGGCCAGTTCCAGCACGCGATGGCTCAGCGTGGCGCTGAACAGCAGCGTCTGCCGCTCGGTGCGGATCGGCATGCGGCGCAGCAGGAAGCGGATGTCCTTGATGAAGCCCAGGTCGAACATGCGGTCGGCTTCGTCCAGCACGCACATCTCGCACGCGTGCAGGCTGACCACCTTGTGCTGCTTGACGTAGTCGATCAGGCGGCCGGGGGTGGCGATGATGACGTCCACGCCCTGCTGCAGGATCTCGCGCTGCTTGTCGTAGTCCACGCCGCCGTAGACCAGCGCGAAGCGCAGGCCCAGGTCGGCGCCGAACTTCACCGCGTCCTTGTGGATCTGGATGGCCAGCTCGCGGGTGGGCGCCAGGATCAGCGCGCGCGGATCCTCCGGCTTGCGATCCGCCAGGGCCGGGTTGTTCAGCAGCCGGTTCATCACCGCCACCAGGAACGCCAGCGTCTTGCCGGTACCGGTCTGCGCCTGGCCTGCGACGTCGCGGCCCGCCAGGGCCACCGGCAGGGTGAGCGCCTGAATGGGGGTGCAGCGGGAGAACCCTGCGCTCTCAAGCCCGGCCAACAGCGCCGGATGCAGGTCGAACGAGGAGAAAGTAATGTCGGTTAACGGTTTGTCGCTCATGCCTTCTTCTTTTTGCGTCGCTGTGTTCCGCGCGCGTATCAATAAGTGCGGTTGGGTGTGCTTGCATCGGCCTGACCGGCGTCGCACACTGCGCCCCCTGTGCCGGGTTGCGCGACCACCTGGGTAACCTTGAAAAGGCCGCGGAACGCCCCAGTTTACCCCAATAGAGGTGGCCGTCCCGGCCCGAACCCGTCCGCGCCCGCCCGCGGACCCCGCAGGAGACCCCAGTGAGCGATAAAGTGACCCACGTCGGCGATGCCGATTTCGATGCCGCCGTGCTGCAGTCCGACGAGCCTGTCCTGGTCGATTTCTGGGCTGAATGGTGCGGCCCGTGCAAGATGATCTCGCCCGTGCTGGACGAGCTGGCCGAAGCCTACGACGGCAAGCTGAAGGTGAAGAAGGTCAACGTGGACGAGAACCGCGCCACCGCGATCAAGTACCACGTCCGCTCCATCCCCATGCTGCTGCTGTTCAAGGACGGCCAGGTGCATGCCACCCAGATCGGTGCCGTGGGCAAGGGCCAGCTGACCCAGATGATCGACAAGGCCCTGGGTACCCAGGCCGCCTGAGTCGTCGCTTCGGCCCGCCCACCGCCGGCTGAATCCGCTTGAACCACCCGCTGCGGCCAGGCTTGCCGCCGCCGCAGCCCGGTGTTAGTGTCCAACCATCCGGCGCAGGGGTACGCGCCGCACCCATCTGAACACACACCACTCTTTTACCGTCCGCCGCTGCGTACCGCCGGCGCTCGCCACCTAGCGAGGAATCGCAACTTGTCCGACAGCAGCAACGAAACCGGCGCCCCCGCCGAAAAGCGCGTGCGCAAGCCCCGCGCCCCGAAGGCCCCCGCCGCCGAATCCACCGCCCACGAGGCGCCCGCCGCACCGGTCGAGCGCGCACCCGTCGAACGTGCCCATGTCGAGCGCGCTCCCGCGGAACGCGCCCCGGCCCCCATGCAGCAGCAGGCCCCGCAGGCGCCCGAGCGCGCGCCGCAGGCGTCTTCCGGCCCGTCGGGTGATGGTGCCGGCGAATTCCAGGGCGGTCAGGGCGGCGAAGGCGACTCGCGCGAAAACCGCTTCAACAACAGCAACAACCCCAACAACAACAACCGCCGCGACCGCTTCCGCAACCGCCGCGAGCGCAACCGCGAGCGTTACGGCAACGACGGCATGCCCGCCGACAACGGCGCCAACGAGCCGTTCGTGCCGCGCCAGATGCCCGGCGTGCCGGAAGGCTTCCCGCAATACTCGCTAAGCGACCTGAAGCGCATGCCTGCGCCCAAGCTGCTGGAAATCGCCGAGCAGCTGAACATCCAGGAAGGCGTGGCCCGTGCCCGCAAGCAGGACGTCATCTTCGCCCTGCTGAAGGTGCTGACCCGCCACGGTGAGGGCGTCGCCGCCGACGGCGTGCTGGAAATCCTGCCGGACGGCTTCGGCTTCCTGCGCGCGGCCGAAGCCAGCTACCTGGCCGGCCCGGACGACGTCTACATCAGCCCCAGCCAGATCCGCCGCTTCAACCTGCGCACCGGCGACCACCTGGGTGGCCGCATCCGCTTCCCGAAGGACGGCGAGCGCTACTTCGCGCTGTCGACCATCGACACGATCAATGGCGAGCCGCTGGAAGCCAGCAAGAACAAAGTGCTGTTCGAGAACCTGACGCCCCTGTTCCCGCGCCGCCGCTTCACGCTGGAGCGCGGCAACGGTTCGTCGGAAGACATCGCCGGCCGCATCCTCGACCTGATGGCGCCGCAGGGCAAGGGCCAGCGTGCCCTGATCGTCTCGCCGCCGAAGGCGGGCAAGACGATCATGATGCAGCAGATCGCCACCGCCATCACGACCAACCACCCGGACGTGCACCTGATCGTGCTGCTGGTGGACGAGCGTCCGGAAGAAGTGACCGAAATGCAGCGTACCGTGCGCGGCGAAGTGGTCAGCTCGACGTTCGACGAGCCCGCCGCCCGCCACGTGCAGGTCGCCGAAATGGTGATCGAGCGCGCCAAGCGCCTGGTCGAGCACAAGAAGGACGTGGTGATCATGCTGGACTCGATCACCCGCCTGGCCCGCGCCTACAACAACGTCGTGCCCAGCTCAGGCAAGGTGCTGACCGGCGGCGTGGACGCCAACGCCCTGCACCGCCCGAAGCGTTTCTTCGGCGCGGCGCGTAATGTCGAAGAGGGCGGTTCGCTGACCATCATCGCCACTGCGCTGGTCGAGACGGGCAGCAAGATGGACGAGGTGATCTACGAAGAGTTCAAGGGCACCGGCAACAGCGAAGTGCACCTGAACCGCCGCATCACCGAGAAGCGCGTCTACCCGGCCATCGACATCAACCGTTCCGGCACCCGTCGCGAAGACCTGCTGATCGAACCGGAGCTGCTGCAGAAGATCTGGATCCTGCGCAAGCTGCTGCACCCGATGGACGAGATCGCAGCGATGGAATTCCTGCTGGACAAGATGAAGAACACCAAGTCCAACGACGAGTTCTTCAGTTCGATGAAGCGCTGAGCAGCGCGCGATCGACGAAACGCCCCGCGATGCGGGGCGTTTTCGTTAGCGGCACTGGAAATCGTCGGCACCGACCGGCACGCAACCATCACCCCAGCGGCCTGTCTGCCGCCAGTACGCCACCACGCCCGCCTGGACCAGCAGGGCCTTGAACTCCGGATGGGCGCGCACGCCGGAGTAGGGTGAATTCCAGAAGACGACGTACGGCTGTTGCGCCATGCTGCCGGCCTCGAAACCCTCCCACTGCTCCAGGTCTTTTCGCATCGCGGCCACCGTCAGGCCGGCATCGCCAAGGGCATCGGCGACATTTGCCATCACATGCCGCGCACGCGGCCCGCCGGCGTAGGCGTCGTCCGCCAGCGCCTTGCGCACCAGCGCCAGCATTGCGTGGCGATCGTCCAGCACCACGCCGAGATCGCGGAAGAACGGCGTGTCGAATGCCGCATCCCGGCGCAACCGCGCATGCAGGTCGCGCAGCGCCGCGGGGTCACCCGGGCCGCCGGCCCGCCAGCTGGCGGCAGAACGCGAGGTAGTCGGGCGATTGCTGGTTGCCGTCGAGTGTCCGTCCTCGCCGGTATTCAGCCTCTGCCTCCGGGAAACGGCGCGCCGCGGTGTAATCGAACTGCAGGTCCCGCGACAGGTACAACGCCATCGGCTCGATCGCGCGCACCTGTTCGACCAGCCTGATCGTGTCGTCCAGGTGGCCCATCGCATAGATCATGTAGGCGTAATCCCAGACGCGCTCCTGAGTCGGCGGACCGGCATCGGCGACCTGTTTCGCCAGTGCGATGGCCTCCGCGCGCCGGCCTTCACGCCACAGCGCGTTGGCGCGATCACGCCGTGCCACCCAGCTGTCCGGCGCGATGCGGCCGATGTGGGCACGCACCTGCCGGGCTTCCAGCCGCAGCTGCCCCGCCTGCGGTCCGTCCGCCTCCTGAGCCATCGCGTTCAACGAGCGGGCCAGCGCATCCCAGCAGAGCACGCACCTCGGATCCAGCGCCACCATCTCGCGTGCGAGCCGCAGGCGCTCCCGGTCGTGTTCGGCATCCAGCTGCCCGCGCATCATGATGCTGCGCCAGCGCAGGAAGCGCTCGTAGGCCTCAACGTCGGTGGTACCCCCCTGCTCGCGATTGAACTTGGCCACGTCCAGTTTCACGCTCAATGCGAGCGCCACATCGCGCGAGATGTCTTCCTGCACGGCGAACACGTCGCGCAGTTCGCGCGCATAGGTCTTCGACCAGAGGTGGGATCCGTCTTCGGCACGGACCAGCTGCGCGGTGACGCGCAGCGCACTGCCCTCGCGGCGCACGCTGCCTTCGAGCAGATAGGCCACGCCGAGGGCGCGGCCGATGGCGCGCAGATCCTCGTTGCTCCCCTTGAACGCGCTGCTCGACGTGCGCCCGACCACCCGCAACGGAGACGCCTGCGCCAACTGGTTGCGGATCTCCTCGGCCAGTCCATCGGCAAGGTAGTCCTGGTCGCGTGCCTGTGAAAGATCGGCGAAGGGCAGCACCGCGAGCGAGGGCCGCCCCTGCGCTGCAATGGCTTCGCCAGCAGCTCCGCGAACGGCGTCCCGCTGCATCCAGATCAGCGCGGCCACGGTCAGCAGCAGCACGCACGCTGACACGATGATCCAGGGTTTCCGCCCACGGGGACCGCCCTCTATTTTCCCCGGCACGGCCATGACGCCGGTGGCGGCGGGCAGGTCGAAGCGATAACCGATGCCGTACACGGTGTGCAGCAGGCGGGGGTGCTGTGCATCCTCTGCCAGCGCCTGGCGCAGCAGGCTCATGATCCGGTTCAGCACGCTCTGGGTGACATGCCGATGCCCCCACACTGCATCCAGCAGTTCGTCGCGGGTGAACACCCGGCCGGGTGACCCCGCCAGCAGCGCGAGCACGGCAAACGCCTTGGGTTCCAGAGGCTGCTCGCTGCCCGCACGCACCAGCCGCCGACCGACGAAGTCGATCACCACGTCATCGAACGCCAGGCGGCTCGGATCAGGTTGCGGCATACGGTCCCCCGGCGGAGCCTCCCACACCCGATCCAGTATAGGTGCCGACCCGCCGCGGCCATCGCCCCCTGCTCCTGCGTTTTTCCTCACCGCGCCCTGCGACTGCCCTAACGACATGCCGAGGCCGCGACGGGAGGCTGTTGACGCCGGGAGCGACCCCGGGGCAACCAGAGAGGGACACGCCGTGAACGAGCCAGGCACACTGCCCATGGACCGGCCCGCACCGCCGCCGGCACCCGTCGCGGAACTATGGCTGCGCAGGCTCGCGCACTTCGTCCGTTATGCCGCCCTGGCCGGCCTCCTGGCCTTCGGCGCCTACATTGCGCTCCGGGCCACCGGGGCGACGTTCAAGAACTTCGAACAATGGCGCGCACTGGTGGGAGGCCTGCCGATGACGGCGTCGGACTGGGTCGCCAACCTCGGCATCGGCCTGCACTTCGTCATGGGCACGGTGCTGGTGCTGGCCTGGCCGATTCTGTTGTCGGCACGGATCCGTGCCCGCCACAGGGCCGTGCATCGCTGGACAGGGCGTGTGTACGTAAGCGCGGGCTTCCTGGCGGGCGTCGGCGGCATGTCGTTCATCCTGACGCACGGCGCCTACACCCCGGCAGCCTCCCTCGCGTTCGGTATCTGGGGCGCCGTGCTGATGTTGAGCGCGGCCATGGCGTACCTGCACGCGCGAGCGAAGCGGTTCGACCTGCACCGCGCCTGGGCGATCCGCCTGTTCGCGATGGTGCTCGGCTCCTGGGTATTCGACCTGGAGTTCCGCGCCTGGAAGGACCTGACCGGCGGCATCGGCATCGGCGCGGGCACCACCAGCGGCCTGTTCGACTACGCGATCCTGTACCTGTTCTTCGTCCCCAACCTGCTGGTCGCCGAGTTCTTCATCCGCAACCAGCACAAGCGCATCGTGCTACCCCGCCACCTGGCATGGCCGGCCGTGGGGGGGTTCGCGGCGGTCGCCCTGGTTTTCGCCTACGCGATCATCATGGTCAGCGCCACGCCAAGCGGGAAATACGGGAAACACCTGTTGCAGCTGCTGGCGGGCTGACGGGGACCGGCCTGCGTCGTGCGCAATGCATGGCGCATCAAGACCCACCGTCCCCTCACCCTGCAGAGCCAAGGGCGAGCCCGAACCGATGCCACCGCGGCGACGAGAAGTCCCGTATCCCGGTCCCCTTCCTCGGCGCCAGCCTTCAGCCCTAGATTGAAAGCGGGGTCAGCAGGCGAAGCCCGCTTTTCGACAGCATGTCAGTCGATCCTTCCGCCAAGGCTTCCGGAGAAATACGCAGCAGGTCCGAATCCACCCAGGGCACTGACTGGCGCGGCCCCGGAATGTAGGCCCGCCATTGCCCGTACTTGGGTTCGTCATGTCCCATGTAGAAATCGATGGGCGTACGGACGGACCAGTAGTCCAGTGACGCTTCGTCCCCTTGGGTCGGCGGCGTGAACGTCCAGCGGCGCGCCGCCGACAATGACGCGTCGGCGAACATCCGCCGCACGCGATCCATCACCCCCTCGCTGGCCACCGCGCGCAGATTCACCTGCTCGACGACGGCATCCTGCACCTTGCCATCCCGGCCTACCCGCAGCACCAGATAGACCGAGCCGCCCACGCCGGAGCGCGCTGCATTAACGGGATAGCGGGGCGGTGCCATTGTCTGGCTCACCAGCTCGTAGCCTTCCTTGGTGCTCAACGGACTGAAACTCACTGACTGCAGGCGTATCTGGTAACCACCTTCTTCCTGCGGCCTGGCGACCACGAGGATGCGCATCCTGTTGCGCACCACGACAGGCTGGCCGTTGAGTTTCTGTGGCTCGAACGCCCACGTGTCGATGCTGTTGTCGACGAAGGCGACCACGCCAGGAGGCAATTCCTCTGGATCCTTGAGTGTGTACGCGTCCACTCGGCCGTTGTGATCGACGGTGATCTCGCCCTTGATCAACATGCTGAGCTCCGCCTGCTTTCGCACCGCACCTGCACCCTGCGCGAACACGGGCAACACACACGCCAGCCACAGCCATCCTATCCATGCGAAACGATGCATTTCCGTTCTCCCTTGTCGGACTCGAAGGGGGGCGAATCCCTCTGTCGACACCCCCTCACCGCGGCAGATTAGCCGATTCCGGAAACCGCCGCCGCTCGGCACGCCGCTACCAGAGGACGCAGGCTGCCTGCCCCATAATGCGCCCCTGGGAATCGAGGTGACGCATGCACGGTAGTGGTCTGGAACTGGCGCTGGTCTTCCTGCTGGCCGCGGTGATCGCGGTGCCGGTGTTCAAACGTTTTGGGCTGGGTGCGGTGCTGGGGTATCTGGTCGCCGGCGTGGTGCTGGGTCCGGACGGGCTGGCGCTGGTGCGCGATGCCGACCGCATCATCAACGCGGCCGAGATCGGCGTGGTGATGATGCTGTTCGTGATCGGCCTTGAGCTGTCGCCGTCGCGGCTGCGGGTGATGCGCAAGCCGGTGTTCGGCGCCGGCGGCCTGCAGGTGCTGCTGACCGCGCTGACGCTGGGCACCATCGCGATGCTGGTGAACCATCACTGGAAGACCGCGCTGGTGATCGGGCTGGGCCTGGCCCTGTCGTCCACGGCCGTCAGCCTGCAGCTGCTGTCCGAGCGCAAGGAGCTGACCAGCGAACACGGCCGGCTGGGTTTCGCCATCCTGCTGTTCCAGGACCTGGTCGCCATTCCGCTGCTGGCCGCGATCCCGTTGCTCGGCGGTGCCAAGACCGAAACGCTGACATGGACGATGGTGTTCCAGGCGATCGGTGCCGTTGCCATCGTGATCCTCGGCGGGCGCTTGCTGCTGCGCCAGTTGTTCCGCGTGACCGCGCGTACGCGCATGCCGGAAGTGTTCACCGCCAGCGCGCTGCTGGTGGTGCTGGGCATTGCGTGGTTCATGCAGCTGGCTGGCATGAGTGCGGGCCTGGGCGCGTTCCTCGCCGGCGTGCTGCTGTCGGATTCGGAATTCCGCCACGAACTGGAATCGCAGATCGAGCCCTTCAAGGGCCTGCTGCTGGGCCTGTTCTTCATCGCGGTCGGCATGGACATCGACCTGGACCGGGTGATCGCGGAGCCGGAGATGATCACGGCCGGCGTCATCGCGCTGCTGGTGGTGAAGTTCACCCTGCTGTTCGGCGTGGGGCGCTGGCCCGGGCGCCTGGATCCGCGCGGCGCGCTGATGCTGGCCGGCACGTTGTGGCTGGGCGGCGAGTTCGCCTTCGTCGTCTTCAGCGAAGCGGTGCGCGTGCAGCTGATGGACGACGATCTGCGCGACCGCCTGGTGGCCATCGTCAGCCTGTCGATGGCGCTCACGCCGCTGCTGCTGCTCGGCCTGGCCCGGCTGCTGTCGGGTGTCAGCAAGCCGCGTCACCCGCAGCGCGCGTTCGACGAGATCCCGGACCAGCACCCGAAGGTGCTGATCGCCGGCATGGGCCGCTTCGGCCAGATCGTCGCGCGCGTGCTGACCGCGCAGCGCATCCCGTTCGTGGCGCTGGAGCACAGCCCGGAGACGGTGGACACGCTGCGGCGCTTCGGCAACGTGCGCATCTACTACGGCGACCCGACGCGGCCGGACCTGCTGCGCGCGGCGGGCGCCCAGCACGTGGAGGTGTTCGTCATCGCGATGGACGACCCCGACACCAACATCAAGGCGGCGCGACTGATCCGCCGCATGTTCCCGCAGGCGCGCGTGCTGGGCCGCGCGCGCAACCGCCAGCATGCGTGGCGGCTGATGGACCTGAGCGCCGAACCGTTCCGCGAAACGCTCGGCTCCAGCCTGGAAATGGCACAGCAGGTGCTGGTGGAACTGGGCATCCCGCCTGAGACGGCCGCCGAACAGGCGCGCCGCTTCCGCGAACACGACGAGAAGCTGCTGCGTGCGCAGTACCTGGTCTACGACGACGACGCGGCGGTGATCCAGACCGCGCGCGACGCCGTCAACGATCTGGAAAAACTGTTCGAGGCCGATGCCGGCGACGATACCGCAGCGAAGAAGGGCGCCGGCGCGGAATAAGCGCCCGGCGCGCGGCGATCAGTTCCGCTCGCGCAGGAAACGCGCCATCGAGCCGCCCGCGCCCGGCACCGCCGGGGTGAACTCGGCGGCCACGTCGACGAAACCGCGCATCACCGCGATCTCGCGCGGGGTGCGGTTCAGTGCATCGCGCAGGTCGGGATCGGCACCGGCACGCAGCAGGCGGCTGACCACCCGCAGCAGGCCATGCAGGGCCGCCAGGTGCAGCGGGCCGAAGCCGCGCGGATCCTGGACTTCCAGCGAGACATCCTCGTCGAGCAACCGCTCCAGTCCGGCCAGCACGATTTCCTCGTCGCAGGCGGTGCCCGGTTCGGCGCGCGCGCCGAGCAGCAGCAGCAGCGGCGTGACCGCTCCGGCGGCAACCTGTTCCGGATCGGCGCCGGACAACAGCAGGGTGTCGAACAGGGCCACCAGTCGCGGCTTCTCGCGCGCGGTGAAGCCGTACAGGGCGGTGCAGTGCAGTGGCGTGAGGCCCTGCGAATCGCCGGCATGCACGTTGGCGCCGGCGTTGATCAGGCGGGCGACGATTTCCGGTAGGCCCAGCGCTGCCGCCAGCATCAGCACGGTGACACCGCCCGGCAGGCGGTGCTCGATATCCGCGCCCGCCGTGAGCAGCGCGGTGACGATGTCGGCCTGGCGCATGCTGACGGCCGCCGACAACGGGGTGGCGCCGGTGTTGGCGGCCCGCTGCGGGTCCGCGCCGCGGGCCAGCAGCAACTCCACCGTAGCGACATGACCGCCACCGGCGGCCCGCAGCAGCGCGGTGCAGCCCTGCGCATCGGGTGAATCCACGTCGAAGCCCAGGTCGAGCAGGCGCCGCACCGCATCGCGGTCACCGACCATCGCCGCGGCGGGCAGGTCGGACGTGCGCAGCGCACGCCGCGGCAATGCCCAGCCCCGCCAGTCGAGCCAGTCGGCCAGGTCGCGCCGACCGCAGGCCAGGGCCACGCCCAGCGGCGTCTGGCCGTCGGCGGCCCGTGCGTCGGGCGAAGCACCCTTCGCGATCAACTGCTTCAGCGCGGCCTCGCGGCCCAGCACCGCCGCGAGATGCAGCGCGGTCATGCCGTGGCTGTCGCGCGCCTCGCGGTCGACGCCAATGTCCAGCAGGCGATCCAGCAAGCGCTGCCAGCCCAGCCGCACGGCCAGGGACAGCGCGGGATCGCCCTGCGGTGACGGCGCGAACGGATCGGCGCCCCGTTCCAGCAGGTCCAGCGCCAGTTGTTCCAGCCCGCGTGAGGCCTGGTCGTCGGCAGCGCAACCGGCCAGGAATCGCGCCAGCCCGCCGGCGCCAGCGGGCGACGCGGCGCGCCGCAACAGCGCGCTGACGGCCGGCACACCCGCGGCGCCCTGCGCCAGTTGCGCGAAGAGCACGGTGTCGCCCTCGGCATTGCGGGTATCGGCGTCGGCGCCATGGCGCAGCAGCCAGTCCAGGCGGGCGGGTGTCTGCGCCAGTTCACGGTCGTGCAGCAGGGCGCCCAGTTCCTCGCGCGAGCAGAGCTTTGCCAACGTCGCCAGGCCATCCAGCTGGCCGCTGGCCAGGCCTTCACGCAGCAGTTCGACCGGCGCACGGTCGGCCGGGGCATCGTCGTCACCGGAGGCGACGGCGGAAGGCAGCGCATACGACGGATCCAGCACCGACACCAGCGTCCAGCGGCCCGCTTCGGCAGCCAGGTCGACGGCACGCTTGCCGTGTGCGTCGGCATGCTCGGCGGCGATGCCCCACTCCAGCAGACGGCGCACCAGCAACGGCGAGACATGCTCGGCCGTGGCGGCCAGCAGCAGGGCGTTGCGTTGTTCGTCATCGACCGCAAGCACGTCCGAGCCGGCTTCGGCGAGTTTTTCCATCACCCCGATGCGGCCGCCGCGCGCGGCATCAAGCCACGGCGTGCGCCGCGACGCATCGCGCGCATGCACGTCCGCACCGGCGGCGATCAACGTGGATGCGATCTCGACATGGCCGGCGAACGCGGCCTCGTGCAGGGCGCTGCGGCGCTGCGCGTCACGGGCATCCACCTTGGCCTTGTGCTTGAGCAGCAGCTGCACGCCAGCGGGATCGTCTTCCTCGGTGGCGGCGGCGGCCAGCAGCACGGGCTGGCCACCCTGCGGGTCGGGGCGCGCGCCACGCTCCAGCAGGAACTTGGCCAACCGCCAGTTGCCGGCCACGCAGGCCACGCCGAGCGGGGTCAGGCCGTCGTGGTTCAGCGCATCCAGTTCCGCCGCGGCATCGCGCAGCAGCGCGACCACGCCGGGATCGGAACTGCGCGCGGCATGGTGCAGCGGCGTGTTGCCTTCGGCATCGGCCACGCGCGGATCGGCACCGTTGGCCAGCAGCGTGGTGACCGCGTCGGGCCGTCCATGCCAGCTGTCCCGCGTGGCGGCAAGCAGTGGTGTGACGCCGGCATGCGCGTGGTTGAGATCCACGCCATGGCCGATCAGCGTGCGCAGCAGGCGCAGGTCGGGCAGCACGGCGGCCAGCACGCCCAGGCTGCGCTGGTCGCGCGACGCCTCCGGCGGCAACGCATGCGGATCGGCACCGGCGTCGATCAGCTCCAGCGCGCGGTCGACGCGACCGGCGCGGGCGGCCTCGAACAGCGCGAGGTCCAGGTCCAGGTCCAGATCCAAGTCATTTGCCGGCGCAACCGGTACCCCATCGGCCGCAGGAAACCCGAGCGTGGCATCCACCATCTCCACCACGGGCAGCGCCCCGGCGCCGGCCACGCGCTGCACGCCCAGATGGAGGACCGGCAGCAACAGCGCATACGCCGCCGCCAGTCCGGCGCGCACGCCATCCGGCACCAGTCCCGGCCAAGCCAGGCAGAGCCCGACGCCGACCACGACCGCCAGCAGCGCGGCCACGCCCAAGCCGCGCCAGGCGTGGAAATCGCGTTCGGCCAAGCCGCGCACATGCGCTGCCAGCGCACCACCGTCGCGTTCAAGTCCATGCCACAACGGCCAGGTCCGCCACAGGCCGATCAGCACCGCACCGATCACGGCGCTCACGGCCAACGCCGCCGGCAGGCTGCCGCTGTCGCGCAGTGAGGCCAGCGGCCAGGCCACCAGCAACGCGGTGACCACGAACACCACCGCCCACGCCAGCAGCAGCGCCGGCAGGTCCTCGCGCATGGCATGGCGGGGGGCCAGCACGCGGGTACCGCGCACCCACGAGACACCCAGTGCCAGCGCGGGCTGCACCAGCCATGCCGTCAGCGCGGCCACCACGCCACCGGCCAGGCCACCCAGACCGGCCAGCAGCATGCCCAGCGCAATGGCGCCCAAGGCGATGTGGCGGGTCTGCAGGCGGGGCTCAGGCATCGTGGCGATGGGCGGGATCGGGTGGCGGGGGGAACTGGATGTGGAAGTCGTGCGCGGCCAGGTTCTGCCTGACCACCGCGGCATCGCCACGGGCGAGCTTGCGCTCCGGGGTCAACGCCACTTCCAGCACAAACACCAGCTCGCCCAGCTGCGTGCGCAGCGGTTCGGGCAACAGGGTGAAGTCGTCGCGCGTGGCCAGGTAGACGAACGTGTCCGCCTTGCGCTGGCTCTTGTAGACGTAGGCTTGCATCCGCGCGCGTCGCGCCTTGCGTGTGAACAAGCACGGATTGTGCGGGAAATGCCCGTTGCGCGAAACCCGCACGGCGTTCACGGAAATGCATGACCATCGGCCGTCAGCCACGCGGCGGCGGGCTGGTAATCTCCCGCTTTCACCTCGCACTAACGGATGCCCGATGCGCCCTGCCCTGCTCGCCCTGCTGCTGCCGCTGGCCCTGTCGCCTGCCGCGCTTGCCCAGACGCCGTCCCCGCTCACGCTGGAACAGGTGATGGCCGAACCGGACTGGATCGGTGCGCCGGTCGAACGCGCGTGGTGGGCCTGGGACGGCCAGCGCGTGCAGTACGAACTGAAGCGCGATGCCAGCGCCGTGCGCGACACCTTCGAACAACCGGTCCAGGGTGGCGCGGCCCAGCGCGTGGGCGATGCGCAGCGCGCTACGCTGGACGCCGGCAATCCGGTGTACGACGCCGGCCGGCAGCGGATGCTGCTGGTCCGCAACAACGACCTGTTCGTGCGCGACCTGCGCAACGGCGCACTGACCCAGCTCACCCGCAGCAACGAGGCGGAAACGCAGGCGCGCTTCAGCAGCGATGGCGGCGTCATCTGGCGTACCGGCAACACCTGGTACCGCTGGACCTCGGCAGGCGGGGTCGCCACCGTGGCCGAGCTGAAGGCCGAGCGCGATCCGAATGCCGCGCCCAAGCCCGATGCCCTGCGCGAGCAGCAGCTGCGCACCCTGCGCACGCTGGCCGACGATCGCGCCCAGCGCGAAGAGGCCCGCAAGCAGGCGGACGCATGGCGCAAGGCCGACCCGACCCGCGCACCCGCGCCGGTGTACCTGGGCACCGACGTGGAGATCACCGGCAGCGCCCTGTCGCCCAATGGCCGCTGGGTGGTGGTGGTCACGCAGAAGAAGGGGGCGGACACCGGGCAGGCGGGCAAGATGCCCAAGTACGTCACCGAGTCCGGCTACGAGGAATTCCAGGACGTGCGCACCCGCGTGGGCCGCAACAATCCGCAGCCGCACACACTGTGGCTGGTGGATCTGGTCGACAACGGCGTCAGGGAACTCAAGTTCGACGCACTTCCGGGCATCGACAAGGACCCGCTGGCGGCGCTTCGCAAGGCGGCCGGCAAGGACCCGCTGAAGGGCAACCGTGACGTGCGCATCGAGAACGACAGCGACGGCAGCGCGATCGCCTGGAATGGCGACGGCTCCCAGATCGCCGTGCAGATCCACGCCGTGGACAACAAGGATCGCTGGATCGCCACCGTCGACCTGGCCCAGGCGCGCCTGCAGTCGCGCCATCGCCTGACCGACGAGGCCTGGGTCAACTGGGGCTTCAACGAATACGGCTGGCTGCCCGACAACCGCACGCTGTGGCTGCTGTCGGAAGAATCCGGTTATTCGCATCTGTACACGCTGGCGGGCGACGGCAGGGCGCGCGCGCGCACGTCGGGCAAGTGGGAGGTGTCGTCCCCCGCGCTTACCGCCGACGGCAGCGGCGTGCTGTTCCTGTGCAACCGCGATTGGCCTGGCGATTACGAGGTCTGCAGGCTCGACCTTTCCAGCGACCAGGTGAAGGAAGTCACCGCGCTGGACGGCGTGGAGGACTTCAGCCTGTCGCCCGACGGCCGCCAGCTGCTGGTGCGCCACTCGCGCAGCTACGTGCCGCCGCAGTTGTCCGTGGTGGGCGTTGACGGCGGTGCCGCCACCGCGTTGACCGATACGCGCACCGCCGCGTTCAAGGCACGCGAGTGGATCCAGCCGGAATATGTGCAGGTGCCTTCGCAACACGGCGCCGGCGTGGTCTGGGGCAAGTACTACGGCCCGAAGACGATGGAAGCCGGCAAGCGCTACCCCATCGTGATGTTCGTGCATGGCGCCGGCTACCTGCAGAACGTCAGCGCGCGCTATCCCAACTATTTCCGCGAACAGATGTTCCACCAGTTGCTGGTCGAACGCGGCTACATCGTGCTCGACCTGGACTATCGCGCCAGCGAAGGCTACGGCCGCGACTGGCGCACCGCCATCTACCGCAACATGGGCCATCCGGAACTCGAGGACTACCTGGACGGCCTGGACTGGCTGGTCAAGCAGAAGCAGGGCGACCGCGACCGCGCCGGCATCTACGGTGGCAGCTACGGCGGCTTCATGACCTTCATGGCGCTGTTCCGCGAGCCCGGCAAGTTCAAGGCCGGTGCCGCGCTGCGCCCGGTGGTGGACTGGACCCAGTACAACCACGAGTACACCAGCAACATCCTCAACACGCCGGAGCTGGATCCGCAGGCCTACCGCACCTCCTCGCCGATCGAGTACGCGGACGGCCTGCAGGACCACCTGCTCATCGCCCACGGCATGATCGACGACAACGTGTTCTTCAAGGATTCGGTGGTGCTGGCGCAGAAGCTGATCGAACTGCGCAAGGACAACTGGGAACTGGCGGCGTATCCGCTGGAACGCCACGGCTTCACCCGCTCGGACTCCTGGCTGGACGAGTACAAGCGCGTGCTGAAACTGTTCGAGCAGACGCTGAAGTAACCTGCGGCATATCCGTGGCCACCCCGCTGAAGCCATCATCGTTCGTCACGGTGATGGCGCAGGTTTCGCTGGTGCTGGGCATCGCCGGCACCGTGTACGCGCTGGTGCAGGTGATCGCGGCGGCCGTGCTGCTGCGCGCGGGCGAGCTGGAACAGGGCATCGCCGCGCTGCCGCTGGCCGACATGCCCCCCAGTGCAGCCTGGCTGCTGACGCACCTGGAAGGCCTGGCGTGGGGCTTCCTGCTGGCCAGCGCGGCGTTCCTGACCGTTTCCTGGGGGCTGCTGCGGCGACGCCCCTGGGGGTGGTGGGGGTTCGTGGCCTTCATGGTGTTGGGGGCGCTGGCGAACTTCGTCGGCATCGCCGTGGTCGACCAGGTTTTCGCGTGGATACAGGCGCTGCCCGCCAATCCCGAGGTGGCAGACCTGCAGGCCGAACTGGCGTCGCTGCGCACGATGTCGCTGGCGATGACCACGTCGACCGCGCTGGTCTTCGCGGTGCTGCACGGCATGATCGTGTGGAAGTTGTGCACGGCGGAGATCCGCGCGGAGTTCTTTCCCCGTTGATCGCAATCAATGGGCGGTCCTCCCCGGGCCGGTAGAATGCGCGCCATGAACGACATGACGCCCGTCCGCGATTACCTGACCGGTCTGCAGGACCGCATCTGCACCGCCATCGAAGCCGCCGATGGCAGTGCGCGCTTCCGTGAGGACGCCTGGTCGCGGCCACCCGCCGACACGTCGCCGATCCGCGGTGGCGGCCGCACCCGCATACTGCGCGACGGCGCCGTGTTCGAGCAGGCCGGCATCGGATTCTCGGACGTGTCCGGCGATCGCCTGCCCCCGTCCGCGTCCGCGCACCGTCCCGAACTGGCGGGCGCGTCGTGGCGCGCGGTCGGGGTGTCGCTGGTATTCCACCCTCGCAACCCGCACCTGCCCACCACGCACGCCAACGTGCGCCACTTCCGCGCCGAGCGCGACGGCGAAACGGTGGCGTGGTGGTTCGGTGGCGGTTTCGACCTGACGCCGTTCTATCCGGTGGACGAGGACGTGCGCCACTGGCACCGCACCGCGCGCGACCTCTGTGAACCGTTCGGCGGCCAGGCACGCTACGACGCGCACAAGCGCTGGTGCGACGAGTACTTCTTCCTCAAGCACCGCAACGAGACGCGTGGCGTCGGCGGGCTGTTCTTCGACGACCTGGGCATGGACTTCGATACCGACTTCGCCTACCTGCGCGCGGTGGGCGACGGCTTCCTCGATGCCTACCTGCCCATCGTGGCGCGCCGCAAGGACAGCCCGTACGGCGAACGGGAGCGCGACTTCCAGCTTTACCGTCGCGGCCGCTACGTGGAGTTCAACCTGGTCTACGACCGCGGCACGCTGTTTGGCCTGCAGAGCGGTGGCCGCGCCGAATCCATCCTGATGAGCCTGCCGCCGCTGGTGCGCTGGGAGTACGGCTACACACCCGAAGAAGGCAGCGCCGAGCAGCGCCTGCCGGATTACCTGCGGCCGCGCGACTGGCTGACGGAGCTGGCCTGAGACTCCCTCCCTGTAGGAGCGACGTAAGTCGCGACCGCGGAAATGAACCGTCCGGGACAGAGATCGACGCGGAAGTTGCACGTCAAAGCCAGGGCCTGCTCGGTGTTCATGGGGCCTCGCAGCGCCCGGTAAGCGGATCGCGTGGGGTCGCGACTTACGTCGCTCCTACAGAGGTTACTTCTGCCGCGACACCAGCGTGATGTGCCCGTTGTTCTCCAGCACCGCGAGCTGGATGTCGGCCATGTCGAGGCAGCCGGCCTCGCGCATCGCCTTCTCGAAATCCTCGCGGCTGATGAGTTCGCGGCGCAGCACGTCGCGATAGACCTGCCCGTCGCGCGCCAGCAGGACCGGCGCGCCTTCGACCCAGCGCTCCACGCGTGGCGAACGCGCCGATACCAGGCCCACGGTCCAGTTCAACATGATCAGCGTGGCAGCCAGCAGCAGTCCGCCGCCGACGGACGTGTCGTCGCCCAGCAATGCGTTCTGCACGGCATTGCCCAGCAGCACCACCAGCAGCATGTCGAACGGGGTGAACTGCCCCATCGTCCGCTTGCCCGAGAGACGGATCATGCCGAGCAGCAGGAAGTACACGGCGCACGCCCGCAGGATGAACGCCCACCATGGCATCGACAACGCGAACATGTCGGCGAACGGAGATTGCATGTGGCGCCCTTCGGGAGTGGATGTCCGCGCATATTCCACGCCGGCGCGGGACGCGGGCAATAAAAAGCCCCGCAGACCAGGGGGAGGTCGGCGGGGCCAGGGGAGCGGGACCTGGGGAGGGGTCGTCGCTCCGGGGGAGATCGCTCCAGGGGAAGGGAGAGATCAGCGACAGACGTTGCATCTGTCGCGAGCTATATGACCACTCCGCACATGGATGGTTCGTGAAGATTTCGGTTAAAAAACCGTAAGATTCAGGAGGAATTCAGTTTATTGAACTCGCCGGTATACAAATATACCTGTCAGGGTTTTCCTGAACATTCCGCAAGTCCATGTTCCGCAAGGGAAACCGTTTTCATCGCGACTCAATGGGCCTCATCCCAGTTGTCGCCGACCCCACTGTCGACCACCAGCGGAACGCTCAGTTGCGCCGCGGCCGACATGCGGGCTGTCGCCTCTTTCAGCAAAGTCGGCACGAAATCGGCGTCCACCTCGAACACGAGTTCGTCGTGCACCTGCAGGATCATCAGCGCCTTTCGCTGCTGCTCCGCCAGCCATGCATCCACCGCGATCATCGCCCGCTTGATGATGTCCGCGGCGGTGCCCTGCATCGGCGCGTTGATCGCGGCGCGCTCGGCGCCGGCACGCTGGCCCTGCGTGCCCTTGTTGATGTACTCCAGGTACAGCCGGCGCCCGAACACGGTTTCGACGAACCCATGTTCGCGTGCCTGCTGCCGCGTGCGCTCCATGTAGTCGCGCACGCCGGGGTAGCGGCTGAAGTAGAGCGCGATGTAGTCCTGCGCCTCGCCGCGCCCGATGCCCAACTGCCGTGCCAGGCCGAACGCGCTCATGCCGTACATCAGGCCGAAGTTGATGGCCTTCGCCGCGCGGCGCTCGTTGCCGGTGACCTCGTCCAGCTTGCGGCCGAACACTTCCGCCGCCGTCGCCTTGTGGATGTCGGCGCCGGATTCGAAGGCGCGCACCAGGCCCGGGTCCTGCGACAGGTGCGCCATGATGCGCAGTTCGATCTGCGAGTAGTCGCAGGCCACCAGCTTGCGGCCCGGCGGTGCGACGAACGCCTTGCGGATGCGGCGGCCGTCGTCGGTGCGGATCGGGATGTTCTGCAGGTTGGGATCGGTGGATGAAAGACGGCCCGTCGCCGCGCCTGCCTGGTGGTAGCTGGTATGCACGCGACCGGTATCCGGATTGACCATCTCCGGCAGCTTGTCGGTATAGGTGCTGCGCAGCTTCGCCAGGCCACGGTACTCCAGGATGATGCGCGGCAGTTCGTGCTGGTCGGCGATCGCCTCCAGCGCTTCCTCGTTGGTGCTGGGTTGGCCGGTGGGTGTCTTCAATACTGCCGGCAGCTTCAGTTCGTCGAACAGCAGCGCCTGCAACTGCTTGGGCGAGTCCAGGTTGAACGTGCGGCCGGCCAGTTCGGTGGCCTTCTGCTGCGCGGCCAGCATGCGCTTTGAGAGGTCCGCGCTCTGCCGGCGCAGCTCATCGCCATCGATGCGTACGCCATTGGCCTCGATCCGCGCCAGCACCGGCACCAGCGGCATCTCGATGTCGCGGTAGACGCTTTCCAGCGCAGGTTCGTCCGCCAGCCTCGGCCGCAACGCGCGATGCAGGCGCAGGGTGATGTCGGCGTCCTCGGCGGCGTAGCGGGTCGCGTCGTCGATGGCCACCTGCGAGAACAGGATCTGTTTGGCGCCCTTGCCGGCCACCTGCTCATACTTGATGGTGTCGTAACCCAGGTAGCGCTTGGCCAGGCTGTCCATGTCGTGCCGGCTGCTGCCGGAATTCAGCACGAAGCTCTCCAGCATCGTGTCGTCGGCATAGCCATTCACCTCGACGCCGTGACGCCTCAACACGTGCAGGTCGTACTTGCCGTGCTGGCCCAGCTTGCGCTTGCCGGCATCGGCGAAGATCGGCGCCAGCCTCTGGAGCACGGCCGCGCGGTCCAGTTGCGACGGCACGCCGGGATAGTCGTGCGCGAGCGGCAGGTAGACCGCGCTGCCGGTCTGCACGGCAAAACTCAGGCCCACCAGGTTGGCCAGCATCGGGTCCAGGCTGTCGGTCTCGCTGTCGAAAGCGAATTCGTCCGCCTGCCGCAGGCGTGCGATGCAGGCTTCCAGCTGCTCGTCGGTCAGTACCGTTTCGTAGTCGCCCGGCGCCGACAGGGCGGGATCGGTGACGGGCTCCGGCTCGCTGGCGGAGGCTACGCGGCCAGTGCCACGGGCGCGGCCGGGCTCCTTCTCGGCGACCGCGTCATTGCCGGCCGCGCCGCCGTCCAGTTCCTTGAGCGCCTGGTTGAAACCGTAGCGTGCGTACAGCTCGCGCAGCTCCTCGACGTGGCGTTCGCGCAGAGGCAGCGTCTCCGGCCCACCATCCAGCGCCACGTCGGTCTTGATGGTGACCAGCTCACGGTTCAACGGCAGCCGCGGCAACGCCGCGCGCAGGTTGTCGCCGATCTTGCCCTTGATCTCCCCGGCCCTGTCGATGATCGCGGCCAGCGTGCCGAACTCGCCCAGCCACTTGGCGGCCGTCTTGGGGCCGCACTTCTCCACGCCGGGCACGTTGTCCACGGTGTCGCCCATCAAGGCAAGGAAGTCGACGATCTGGTCCGGGCGCACGCCGAACTTCTCCACCACCGCCTCGATGGAATCCAGCCGGCTGCCGCTCATCGTGTTGACCAGCGCGATCGAACCGGCGCCTTCAGCCGCGGGCTGCACGAGCTGGGCGAAGTCCTTGTCGCTGGTGGAAATGGTGACCTCCATGCCCCGTGCCGCACCCTGCAATGCCAGCGTGCCGATGACATCGTCCGCTTCCACGCCATCGATGCACAGCAACGGGAAACCCAGCGCCTGCACGATGCGCCGCATCGGTTCCACCTGCGCGCGCAACTCTTCCGGCATCGGCGGGCGGTTCGCCTTGTAGGCCGGATACAGGGTGTCGCGGAACGTGGGCCCGCTGGCGTCCAGCACGAAGGCCACGTAGTCGGGCTTTTCCTTCAGCGTGGCGCGCAGCATGTTGACCACGCCGAACAGGGCGCCGGTCGGCTCGCCGTCCGCGTTGGTGAGCGGCGGCAGCGCGTGGAAGGCGCGGAACAGGTAACTGGAACCGTCGATCAATACGAGTCGTGTCATGCCTGCATTCTACGCCCGGCTCCTGCGGGGGCGTCACGCGCCCGGCGCCGGGATGGGGGCATAATCGGGCCTCCGACCCCGAGGAATTCCCGATGCCCCGCATGACGAACCACACCGTGCTGATGGCCGCCCTGCTGGCACTGGCGGGCTGCGCATCGACGGGCGCCGGCAACGACCCGGGCATCGATCTGGCCGATGCGCAGGTGGCGGTGCGCACGGAGAAGAACGGCGACGTGATCGAGGAATACCGCGTGGGCGGCGCCCTGCGCATGGTCAAGGTCACGCCTTCGCGCGGCCCTGCGTATTACCTGATGGACGAGAACGGCGACGGCCGCCTGGACCGCAGCAAGGGCGAAGGCCCGGTGTCGCCGGTGTACTGGAAACTGTACGGCTGGTAGTCCCCCCGTGCTTCCCTGCACGCGGGCTCACCGTACGACCAGCACCGGGACCTTGCTGTGCGTGGTGACTTCGCTGGCCTGACTGCCCAACAGCAGTCTTCCCATGCCCCGGCGCCCGTGGGATGCCATCACGATCAGGTCGCTGCCGTGGGCCTGTGCCGTCTCCAGAATTCCCTCCGCGGCCTGCCGGTCGCGAACGTGCAAGGTCGTTGCCTGCAATCCCATCGCCTCCGCCGTCGCGGTGGCTTCGGACAGAATGCGTCGCGCGGTTTCGTCCTGCGCCTTCCCGTATTCGACATGCAGGCTGTACAGGCCACCCAGCGGATCGTCGTAGCCCGCCAGAATCGGCTCGCTGACGGTCACCACCGTCACGTGCGAACCCAGGCAGCGAGCGAGCGCCAGCCCGTGCTCCAGCCCCTTGTTGGCAAACACGGAACCATCCGTCGCGATCAGTATCCTCTGGTACATGCGGCACCTCCCTTCACGATGGGTGCCGCCATCAGGCGCTCTGGCGACCGCTCGCGCCTTGATCACGATCAATCCGGGGTGCCGTACCGACGAATGGTCGGGCGAATGGTCGAAGGCCCGCTGTGGAATCCCGGGTGGAACTGCCGCGAACGCTTCAGACCGCCTGCAGGTTTGCGTACGCCATCACCAGCCACTTGCTGCCCTCGTCATCGAAGTTGACCTGTACGCGCGCGTGCGCGCCGGCGCCTTCGTAATCGGTGACCACGCCGCGACCGAACTTGGCATGCACCACGTTCTGGCCCAGCTTGAGGCCCGGCGACTCGATGGCGGCATGGCCCAGGTCACGGCGCGGCGCGTAGTTGCCCGGCATCGGCCGGCTGACCTGCACGCGGGGGCGCACTTCATGCAGCAGCGGCGCGGGGATTTCCCGCAGGAACCGCGAGGGGATGCCGTACATCTCCTGCCCATGCAGGCGACGCGCTTCCGCATAGCTCAGTACCAGCTTCTGCCGTGCGCGGGTGATGCCGACGTAGGCCAGGCGACGTTCTTCCTCCAGCCGCCCGCTCTCATCCAGTGAACGGTTGCTGGGAAACAGCCCCTCCTCCAGCCCTGCCAGGAACACCAGCGGGAACTCCAGTCCCTTCGCCGAATGCAGGGTCATCAGCTGCACGCCATCCTCGCCGGCCTCGGCCTGGCCTTCACCGGCCTCCAGCGCGGCGTAGGCGAGGAACGCGACCAGCTCCGTCATCCCTTCGCGGCCGTCATCAAGCACGCCGTCGTCGTCGCGGCGGACGAAGCGCGAGGCCACCGAGACCAGTTCGTCCAGGTTTTCGGTACGCGATTCCGAATCCAGTCCACCGCGGCCTTCCTTCGCCCAGTGGTCGCGCAGGCCGGAACGCACCAGCACATGGTCGACGCGTTCGGCCAGGGTCATCTCGGCGGTTTCCGCCGAAAGACGTTCGACGAGTTCGATGAAGGTCGCCAGCGAATTGCGTGCGCGCCCGGCCAGGTCGGTTCCCTGGGTCGCCAGCATCGCCGCGCCCCAGAGCGAGACACGCGCACCGCGCGCCAGCCGGCGCACTTCGTCCAGCGTACGCTCGCCGATGCCGCGCGTGGGCGTGTTGACGGCGCGCTCGAAGGCGGTGTCGTCGGCGCGGTTGGCCATCAGGCGCAGGTAGGCCAGCGCATCCTTGACCTCGGCCCGCTCGAAGAAGCGCATGCCGCCATAGACGCGGTACGGCACCTGTTCGGCGAGCAGCGACTCTTCGAACGCCCGCGACTGCGCATTGCTGCGGTAGAGGATGGCCGCGTCGCCGATGCTGCCCCCGTCGCGCACCCACTGGCGGATGCGTTCCACCACGAAGCGCGCCTCGTCCATTTCGTTGTAGGCGGCATACAGGTCGATGGGCTCGCCATCACCGGTATCGGTCCACAACTGCTTGCCGATACGGTCCGGGTTGTGCGCGATCACCGCGTTGGCGGCACCCAGGATGTTGGCGCTGGAACGGTAGTTCTGTTCCAGCCGGATGGTCTGCGCCGAAGGGTAGTCGCGCAGGAACTGCTGCATGTTCTCGACCTTCGCGCCGCGCCAGCCGTAGATGCTCTGGTCGTCGTCGCCCACCACGAAGACATGGCCACTGTCGCCGGCCAGCACGCGCACGAAGGCGTACTGGATGGCATTGGTGTCCTGGAACTCGTCCACCAGGATCTCGCGGAAACGCGCGCGGTAGTGCGACAGCAACGCGGGTGTGTCGCGCAGCAGCTCGTGCGCACGCAGCAGCAGCTCGGCGAAATCCACCAGGCCCGCGCGGTCGCAGCGTTCCTGGTAGGCGGCGTAGACCTGCCGCCGCACGTCCAGCCAGCTGTCGTTGGGTTCGGGCTGGATGTGCTGGGGACGACGGCCTTCGTCCTTCTGCTCGTTGATCCACCAGGTGAGCTGCTTGGGCGGATACTTCGCCTCGTCCAGTTCCATGCCCTGGACGACGCGCTTGACCAGACGGACCTGGTCGTCGCTGTCCAGCACCTGGAACGTCTCGGGCAGCTTCGCCTCATGCCAGTGCAGGCGCAGCAGGCGATGGGCCAGCCCATGGAAGGTGCCGATCCACATGCCGCGGCTGCCGTTGCGCAACTGCACGTCGGCGCGCGCGCGCATCTCGCCGGCGGCCTTGTTGGTGAAGGTCACCGCCAGGATGCCGTGGCTCGGCACGCCATGCACTTCGTTGAGCCAGGCGATGCGGTGCGTCAGCACGCGCGTCTTGCCGGAGCCGGCGCCGGCCAGGACGAGATAGTGGCCCGGCGCAGCGGAGACGGCTTCGCGCTGCGCGGGATTCAGGTGATCGAGTAGGTGAGAGACATCCACCGGGGCATTTTACCGCCTCGGCGACATCCCCGCCCGGCTCAATGGGCGCCTTCAGGCCTGGCGTGCTTCACCGGCGCACCGCTGTTCATCAGCTTGTCGGTATAGGCGATGCCGATGGCGGACAGGATGAAGATGGCGTGGATGATGGTTTGCCACATCACGCCGGTGGAGGTGAAGTCGCTGCAGGTCTTGGCCAGCCAGCCGGCGGCCTTCGCGGCTTCGGCGGCGGCGAACGCCTCTGACGTGCCGC
The DNA here is from genome assembly GCF_026625825.1 of Pseudoxanthomonas sp. SL93. Classification (NCBI taxonomy): domain Bacteria; kingdom Pseudomonadati; phylum Pseudomonadota; class Gammaproteobacteria; order Lysobacterales; family Lysobacteraceae; genus Pseudoxanthomonas; species Pseudoxanthomonas sp. SL93. The sequence continues at coordinate 2,680,269 of NZ_CP113065.1, forward strand.
ACAGCGGCAAGCCGCCCAGCGTGCTGGCGCCGATGAAGGTCTTCAGCAGGTGGATGGACGAGATGCCGATGATCGCCATGGCCAGCTTCACCTTCAGCACGCTGGCGTTGACGTGGCTCAGCCATTCCGGCTGGTCGGGGTGTTTCTCCAGCCCCATGCGCGACACGAAGGTCTCGTAACCACCGACGATGACCATCATCAGCAGGTTGGAGATCATCACCACGTCGATCAGGCCCAGCACCAGCAGCATGATGTCCTGCTCGCTGAGGCTGGTGGCGCCATGCACCAGGTGCCACAGCTCCTTCAGGAACAGGACGACGTAGACGCCTTGCGCCACGATCAGCCCCAGGTACAAGGGAAGCTGCAGCCAGCGCGAGCTGAAGATCAGGGCGGGCAGCGGGCCAAGGCGCGCGGGTTTCGGTTCGGTCATGAGGGGAACAGTGTTTTCCGGGGATGCGGCAGGGTAGCGGCCGCGAATGACACTGCCAACCCTGCCCGTGCCGCTAGACTCCCGGGACCCCTCCGCGAACCGCATCCCCACGAGGTGCTCCCATGATCGACCTGTACTACTGGCCCACGCCGAATGGCCACAAGACCACCCTGATGCTGGAAGAGCTTGCCGAATCGGGCAGCAAGCTCGACTACCGCATCGTGCCGGTGAACATCGGCGCGGGCGACCAGTTCAAGCCCGACTACCTGGCCATTTCGCCGAACAACAAGATGCCGGCGATCGTCGACCACGCACCGGCCGACGGCGGCGCACCGATCAGCGTGTTCGAGTCCGGCGCCATCCTGCTGTACCTGGCCAACAAGACCGGCCGCTTCTTCGGCACGGACACGCGCCAGAAAGTGGCGGTGAACCAGTGGCTGATGTGGCAGATGGGCGGCCTGGGACCGATGACGGGACAGTACGGGCACTTCACCGTCTATGCACCGGAGAAGATTCCCTACGCCATCGACCGCTATACCCGCGAGGTACAGCGCCTGCTGGGCGTGCTGGACAAGCAGCTGGAGCGCAACGCCTACATCGCCGGCGACGACTACAGCATCGCCGACATGGCCACGCATCCGTGGATCAACGCCTACGACAAGGCGCCGCTGGACCTGTCGCCGTACCCGCATCTGCAGCGCTGGCATGCGGCCATCGCCGCGCGTCCGGCCGTGCAGCGCGCGTATGCGCTGAAATCCCAGGTCAATCCGAATGCCGGCCAGCCGCTCAGCGACGAAGAGCGCAAGCACCTGTTCGGCCAGGGTGCGCCGAAGGCATGAGGAGCCGGGCGGCCGGTTCGCGTCATAATCCCGCCCTGACCGGCCCTGCCGCCCGAGAAACCCCATGCGCCTTGCCCTGTTCGCCCTGATGACCGTCGCCACCGCCCTGCCCGCCCACGCCGAGAAACTCACCCTGGAAGCCATCACCGGCAGCGCACCGCTGTCGGGGCCCACGCTGACCAAGCCGCAGATCGCGCCGGACGGCACGCGGGTGACCTTCCTGCGCGGCAAGGACAGCGACCGCAATCGGCTGGACCTGTGGGAGTACGACGTCGCCAGCGGGCAGACGCGTCTGCTGGTGGACTCGTCGGTGGTGCTGCCGGGCGAGGAAGTGCTGAGCGACGAGGAGAAGGCACGCCGCGAGCGCCAGCGCATCGCCGCGCTGTCCGGCATCGTCGACTACCAGTGGTCGCCCGACGGCAAGGCGCTGCTGTTCCCGCTCGGTGGCGAGCTGTACGTCTACGACCTGGCGAAGACCGGCAAGGCCGCCGTGCGCAAACTCACCCAGGGGGGCGGCTTCGCCACCGATCCGAAGCTGTCGCCGAAGGGCGGCTACGTCAGCTTCATCCGCGACCGCAACCTGTGGGTCATCGCGCTGGCCGACGGCAAGGAAGTGCAGCTGACCCGCGACGGCAGCGACACGATCGGCAACGGCGTGGCCGAGTTCGTGGCCGACGAGGAAATGGACCGCCACACCGGCTACTGGTGGGCGCCGGACGATTCGGCCATCGCCTTCGCCCGCATCGATGAAACACAGGTGCCGGTGCAGAAGCGCTACGAGGTCTACCCGGATCGCACGGAAGTGATCGAGCAGCGCTATCCGGCGGCGGGCGATCCCAACGTGCTGGTGCAGCTGGGCGTGATCGCGCCGAAGAGCGGCGCCGCGCCGCGTTGGGTCGACCTGGGCAAGGAGCCGGACATCTACCTGGCCCGCGTCGACTGGCGCGATCCGCAGCGCCTGACCTTCCAGCGCCAGTCGCGCGACCAGCAGAAGCTCGAGCTGATCGAAACCACGCTGGCCACGGGTGCGCAACGCACGCTGGTCACCGAGACGTCGAAGACCTGGGTGCCACTGCACAATGACCTGCGCTTCCTGAAGGACGGCCGTTTCCTGTGGTCGTCGGAGCGCAGCGGCTTCGAGCATCTGTACGTTGCGTCGGAAGACGGGTCGAAGCTGACCGCACTGACGCAGGGGGAGTGGGTCGTCGACGGCCTGCTGGCCATCGACGAATCCGCCGGCATGGCCTACGTAAGCGGCACTCGCGACGGTGCCACCGAGACGCACGTCTATGCCGTGCCGTTGACCGGCGGCGAACCGCGCCGACTGACGCAGGCATCCGGCATGCATGCGGCCGCATTCGCCCGCAATGCCAGCGTCTTCGTCGACAGCTGGTCCAGCGACACCACGCTGCCGCAGATCGAACTGTTCAAGGCCGATGGCACGAAGCTGGCGACCCTGCTCGCCAACGACGTCACCAGCGCAACGCATCCCTACGCGAAGTACCGCGCAGCGCACCAGCCGACGACCTACGGTACGCTGACGGCTGCCGATGGCGCCACGCCGCTGCACTACAGCCTGATCAAGCCCGCCGGCTTCGATGCGAAGAAGCGGTATCCGGTGGTGGTCTTCGTCTATGGCGGACCCGCCGCGCAGACCGTCACGCGCGCCTGGCCCGGCCGCAGCGATGCCTTCTTCAACCAGTACCTGGCCCAGCAGGGCTACGTGGTGTTCTCGCTGGACAACCGTGGCACGCCGCGCCGCGGCGCGGCCTTCGGTGGTGCGCTGTATGAGAAACAGGGCACGGTCGAAGTGGATGACCAGCTGCGCGGCGTCGAATGGCTGAAGTCGCAGCCCTTCGTCGATCCGGCGCGCATCGGCGTGTACGGCTGGTCCAACGGTGGCTACATGACGCTGATGCTGCTGGCCAAGCACGACGAAGCCTATGCCTGCGGCGTGGCCGGCGCGCCGGTCACCGACTGGGCGCTGTACGACACCCACTACACCGAGCGCTACATGAACCTGCCGAAGGCGAACACCGCCGGCTACCGCGAGGCCAGCCTGTTCACCCACCTGGATGGACTGGGCGCGGGCAAGCTGCTGCTGATCCACGGCATGGCCGACGACAACGTGCTGTTCTCCAACTCCACCAAGCTGATGAGCGAACTGCAGAAGCGCGCCACGCCGTTCGAACTGATGACCTACCCCGGTGCCAAGCATGGCCTGCGCGGCAGCGACCTGCTGCACCGCTACCGCCTGACCGAGGACTTCCTTGGCCGCTGCCTGAAGCCGTAAGCGTTCAAACCGGAACGACCGGAGACCGCGCATGCAAACGACAACCCCGCCCGCCACTTGGTGGAGCCGCAACTGGAAATGGTGCGTGCCGGTGTTGGCGGCGCTGCTGCTCGCGCTGTTCGCCGCCTTCATCTTCGGGATCCTGGCGCTGGTCTTCGGCGCGATGAAATCCTCCGGCCCCTACCAGCACGCGATGGCACGGGCGCAGGCCGATCCCGCCGTGACCGCCGCGCTCGGCACGCCCATCCAGGCCGGCTGGCTGGTGCAGGGCAACTTCAGCAGCAACGGCCCCGATGGCGAAGCCAACCTGTCCATCCCGCTGGACGGCCCCAAGGCCGACGGCACCCTGTTCGTCGTCGCGAAGAAGCACGCCGGCGAATGGCGCTACGAGACGCTGGCGGTGAACGTGGAAGGCGGCGAGCGGATCGTGCTGGCGGAGGAGGCTCGCGATCCGGAGGGCGTTTCATTGCGGTGATGCGCAGGCCTCACAGGCTAATGCGACCGTCCCTGCCCGGATGATGAAAACGGCGGCCATGGCCGCCGTTTTCCTGTCGATGACACTCCATCATCGGCCGGTCACTTCTTCGGCGCAGGCTCCGGCACGACGATCGAAGGATCCACCGGCGTGCCCGGCGGCACGTAGATCGCGACGCCTGCGGCCTGGCGCTGGGTGGTGGGGATGCCCATGCTGAGTCCGCCGCCGGAATGGCTGCCGTAGCTGCCTGCGCCCACCGACATGCCGACCGGCGAGCCGTTGGAACCTACCCCCAGCAGCACCACGCCATTGGCGCCCAGTGCAGCGGCTTCGCGCTTCAGGCGGGCGATGGCGGCATCGGTCTGGCCCTGGGTGCCGAACCCGACCGCGCTGGTCGATTCGAGCTGGGCGATTTCCTGCGCGCCCGCGGGCGGCGTGCGGTAGACCTGCACCTGCGCGGGGTCGATGGGCGCGCGAGCCTGGCCCAGCATGACCTTGGAACTGCTGGCACAGCCTGCCACGAGCAGGACAGCCAGCAGCACGGCGGCGAGACGGAATGACATGGTGGCTTCTCCTGAGGCTTGCGGCCGATCTTCCGCCGCACCGGCTGAATACTGGCATATCCCCGGGAAGGCGCGTATCCGGCCCGGCGAGGGCAGGCCGAAAACCCGGCGGGTTATCATTCGCGCCTGACCATGCCTCTTTTCCCCGCACGATGAGCCTCGCCTCCGACCACCCGCACGCCCCGCAGCGGCTGGCGGTCGACTATGTCCACACCGCCTCGCCCACCGCACTGCTGGGCCTGCCCGAGACGCTCGCCGTGTTCGGCTTCGGCACGCTGGCACCCGCCAAGGCCGGGGCGGATGATCCGCGCTACCTGCGCGTGCCGCTGTCGCCCCTGCAGGGCACGGCCGCGCCGTTCGAGGTATGGCGGGCGGGCGGGCCGGTGACCTGCGGCGTGACCGACGGCATCCGCTACAGCCACGATGGCGCGCTGATGTTCGGCGTGCTGGAGTGGGAGGAACCCGAAGGCGGCATCCTGCACGCCAGTGCACGCGCCTATGCCGCGCTCACCGCGTTCTGGCGCGACTGCGGGTATCCGCACCTGCTGCGCATCTGGAACTACTTCGACGCGATCACCCTGGGCGACGGCGATGCCGAACGCTACCGCCAGTTCTGCATCGGCCGCGTGCAGGGGCTGGGCGATGTCGACACCCGCACGCTGCCGGCCGCCACGGCGATCGGCAGCCGCGACGGGCGGCGTGTGCTGCAGGTGTACTGGCTGGCCGCGCGCGAACCGGGATTGCCGCTGGAGAATCCCCGCCAGGTCAGCGCCTACCGGTACCCGCGCGAATACGGCCCGCAATCGCCCAGCTTCGCGCGCGCGCTGCTGCCGTCCTCGCCGCGTGTTCCCCTGTTGCTGTCCGGCACCGCGAGCATCGTCGGCCACGCCTCGCAGCATGCGGATTCGTTGCGCGCGCAGCTGGACGAGACGCTGACCAACCTCGACAGCCTACTGGCCACCGCGCACGCGCGCGAACCCGCCCTGCCGGCGCACCTGGACGCGACCTCCCGCCTGAAGGTGTACGTACGCGATGCGGAAGATGCCGACACCGTCGCGGCGCAGCTGGATGCCCGACTGGGCGGCCGCGTGCCCTACCTGATGCTGCAGGCCGATGTCTGCCGCCGCGAGCTGCTGGTCGAGATCGAGGGCATGCACGGCGTCATCGCTTGAAGCGCGCTCCAGCCGACCGCATAGTGGAAGCAAGAGGCGCCACACCGCGCGCCTGGCAACGGAGCCGGAAACGATGGGACTGATCAGCCTGCTGTGGGGCATCGTGGCGATGATCCTGATGATCCTCGCGTTGATACCGCTGCTGGGCGCGGCCAACTGGCTGGTGATCCCGTTCGCAGCGGTGGGCGCGATCATCGCCGCCATCGGCATCCTGTTCACCCGCACGCAGCACCGCGGCCGGGCAAAAGCAGGCCTCGTGCTGAACGGCATCGTCATCGTGGTCGGCATCATCCGCCTGTCGCTGGGTGGCGGTGTCATTTAACCCGTCAATCGAGAACCACGATTACAACGTTGCACCGCAGGATTGATCCTTTGCGATGCGCGGGCGCAGACTCGGCGCGCGGATGCTCCCCCGAAGCGTCCGCGTCCCCTGCGAGTTTCCCCTGATCGCGCGCCCGTCATTTTCGGGGTGTGGCGGCACGCACACCGCACGCAAGGAACTGCTCGATGAAGACGTTCGCCCGCACCGGGTGGATGCTGTGCCTGGCATTGGCTGCATCCGCCAGCACCGCCGCCCCGCAAGCCACTGAAGAAACGCCCCCGCAAGACCGCAGCGGCAGCGACAGCAAGGCCGCCATCGATCCCCGCACCGGCCAGCTGCGTCCCCTCACCCGCGAGGAACGCCAGCAGCTGCAGGCCGCCGACAAGGCATTGCGCGCCGCGCGCCGCACCGAACCTGCCGCTGCAGGCAAGAAAGGCTTCGTCGCACCGCTGACCGAGGCCGAGGCCGGCGCCAACCAGCGCCGCCTGGCCAGTGGCGGCATCGTGCAGCAGGTGCCGGAATCCCTGATGACCGATCTGGTCGTCGTACGCAACGCGGACGGCACGCTGCGGATCGGCCATGCCGACGCGGATGGCCAGCCGGTGGCCGAGGAGGTGCCGCATGAATAGGTCGATCCTGCGTTCAACGGCCCTGACGGCCGCTCTTGCCCTGGCGATGGTGGCACCGGCGTATTGCGCCGAACTGGTCATCGTCAGCGGCGATGCCGGCACCGGCCTGGGTCTGGAAGATCCCACGCCGAAGGCGCCGGAAGGCCTCAATCCCGGTACATCGCTGGGTGAGCAGCGCACCATCGCGTACCAGTTCGCGGCGGACCTGTGGGGCGCGGTGCTGCAGAGCGACGCCACCATCTTCGTGGGGGCAAGCTTCCAGCCGCTGGCCTGCACGCCCACCAGCGGCACGCTGGGTTCGGCGGGCACCACTTTCGTCTTCAGCGACTTCACGCCCGGCGTGGTTCCCAACACGTGGTATCCGTCGGCCTTGTCCGATGCGTTGGCGGGCAGCGACCTGAATCCCGGTTTCATCGACATCAATTCGCGCTTCAACGGCGACATCGGCGTCAACCCGAACTGCCTGACGGGCTCCGACTGGTACTACGGGCTGGACGGCAACACGCCGGTGGGCAAGATCAACTTCCTGAACGTCGTGCTGCACGAGATCGGCCACGGCCTGGGATTCCAGGGCTTCACCGGCTCCACGGGCGCGTTCTTCAGCGGTCGCCAGGACATCTATTCGACCTTCGCCTACGACAACGTGCTGGCCAAGACGTTTCCGCAGATGACCCAGGCCGAGCGCAATTTCTCGTTGCGCAATACCAGCCAGCTGGTCTGGAACGGGGCCGAGGTGACGCAGCAGGCTTCGCTGGTGCTCGACAACCGCAGCGTGCTGGTGGTGCAGTCGCCCGGCGTGATCGCCGGAAGCTACGAGGTGGGTTTCGCCGGCTTCGGCGCCGTACCCAGTGCGGCCAACTTCACCGGCACCGTGGTGGCCGCGATCGACGCCGGTGGCGTGAGCAATGCGGACGGCTGCGAGCCGATCAGCAATGCCGCGGAAGTCGCGGGCCGGTTCGGACTGGTCAATCGGGGCAACTGCACGTTCGTGATCAAGGCGGCCAACCTGCAGGCCGCGGGCGCGGCGGGCATGCTGCTGGCCAACAACGCCGCGGGCGCACCGGCGATGGGAGGGGCCGACCCCGCCATCACCATTCCCAGCCTGAGCGTCTCGCTGGCCGATGGCGCCTTGATCCGGGCGAACCTGCCTGCGCAGGTGACCTTCGCCGTGGATCCCACCCTGTATCAGGGCGCGGATGGCAACGGCAGGGTGCGGCTGTATGCACCCAACCCGTATGAGAGCGGATCATCGTTCTCGCACTACGACACCTCGCTCGTGCCCAATGCGTTGATGGAACCGGCCAACACGGCCACGCTGCGCGGCAACATCAACATCGACCTGACGCCCGCGCTGTTCACCGACATCGGGTGGACGCTGAACCCGGGCGATGCCCGCATCGGCAACTGCACGACCAATGTCGACGTGGTGGGGGATGGCGGCCTGATCCCGGGCGCGAACGTGCAGGCCTGGAGCAATCTTTGCCTGCGCGAGAATCCCGGCAGCAAGGGGGGCTACCAGAGCTGCATGGAGGGCTACAAGGAGTACGCGCTGGCAGACGGCATCCTGATCGGCAACCAGGGCGGCAAGGTGATGTCCTGCGCCGCCAAGATCCGCAAGTAGGCCACCGCCCCAGCAGCAAGGACAACGCCGGCACCCGTGCCGGCGTTGTCGTTCCGGCCATCGCCCAATGGCAACAGGCGTATCATCTGCGCCTCTGCCTGGAGCCCCTGATGGCCTACCCGTATTCCCGTCCGCGCCGCATGCGTCGCGACGATTTCTCCCGCCGGCTGATGCGCGAGCATGTGCTGACGGCGAACGACCTGATCTATCCGGTGTTCGTGCACGAACTGGCGGGCCGCGAAGCGGTGCCCTCGATGCCGGGCATCGAACGCCTTTCGATCGATGAACTGCTGAAGGTGGCCGAACAGGCGGTCGAGCTGCGCGTACCGGCATTGGCATTGTTCCCGGTGACCGCACCCGAAGCCAAGTCACTGGATGCCGAGGCGGCATGGGACGACGACGGCCTGGCCCAGCGCGCCGTGCGCGCGCTGAAGCAGCGCTTCCCCGACCTGGGCGTGATCACCGACGTGGCGCTGGATCCGTTCACCACGCATGGCCAGGACGGCATCATCGACGACAGCGGCTACGTGATGAACGACATCACCGTCGCGGCGCTGGTGAAGCAGGCGCTGTCGCACGCGCGTGCCGGCGCCGACGTGGTGGCCCCCAGCGACATGATGGACGGCCGCATCGGCGCCATCCGCGAAGCGCTGGAAGCCGAAGGCTTCGTGCACACCCGCATCATGGCCTACTCGGCCAAGTACGCGTCGGCGTTCTACGGCCCGTTCCGCGATGCGGTCGGCAGCGCCGGCAACCTGGGCAAGGGCAACAAGTACAACTACCAGATGGACCCGGCCAACACGAACGAGGCGCTGCACGAAGTCGCGCTGGACATCGACGAAGGCGCGGACATGGTGATGGTCAAGCCCGGCATGCCCTACCTGGACGTGGTGCGGCGGGTGAAGGACGATTTCGGCGTGCCGACCTTCGCCTACCAGGTCAGCGGCGAGTACGCGATGCTGAAGGCCGCGTATGCAAACGGCTGGCTGGATGAGAAGGCGTGCACGCTGGAAGCGCTGACGGCGTTCAAGCGCGCCGGTGCAGACGGCGTGCTGACCTATTTCGCACTGGATGCGGCGCGCTGGCTGCGCGGCGACTGAGCACCGCAAGGGCGGCCATGCCCGGATCGTGCACGAATGAAACGGGAGCCTCGCGGCTCCCGTTTCCGTTGCAGGCTCAGAAGCGGCCTTCGATACCCAGCATCACCGTGTCGGCGCGGTTGAACTCGCAGTCGCCGTAGTCATCGCAGTCGTCGTAGTAGTAATCGTCGGCGTAGACGAATGCGGTGTAGCCCAGGCTGACATTGAAGTGACGGTTGATGTCCACGCCGATGGCCACGCCGGCATAGCCGCCATCGGTGGAGAAGTCGCCGCCATCGGGATAGTCCTGGTCGGCGCTGAAGTAACCGCCGCGTGCGACGACGAACCACGGGCTGTCGCCGAAGTTCATCCGCGCGTTGGCGCCGATCGCACCGTAGCTGGCTTTGGGGATCAGGTAGCCGTCTTCGCGGGTGCTGTCGAGGCGGCCGCCGGAAATTTCAAAGCCCACCTGCGCCCACGGGCCAGCCTGCCAGCGGTAGCCACCATTCACGGCGACGGCGTCCTGCTCGATGTCGTCGTAGATCCAGCCACGCCCGCCCTGCACGCCGATGAAAAAGCCGGGCTGTTCGCGCTCAGACGAGCGTGATGCCGCCGGTGCGGCGTAGGGCTGGGCCGGTGCCGGGGCGGCGACGGGCGTCTGCGCCTGCGTGGCCGGCTGGCCCTGCACGGGGGCCTCCTTCTTGCGGTATTCGTCCCAGGTGGGCGAGACCGACTGGGCGTTCGCGTGCAGGGCAACGGCTGCCAGCACGAGCGGCAGGCAACGGATGGGGTACTTCATGGGTGGATCCTCTCCTTGGCAATATGGAATGTTTCCCAGGTCCATGCGCGATCGAACGTCACGCCGGGCATTGCCGGCATGTCCGAGCTGGAATGTGCACACGCCCGCCGTGCCCGCCCATGAAGGAAGGCATGTTCGGCGGAATCGAGACGGCAGGCCGGAACACCGACCTGCCAGTGTCATGCGTTGTTACGCCCACTCCCCGGGCGGCGGAACATTGGCGTGGCGCATGCACCCTGTCAAGTCGGATACACCCTGACAGCAGCCCCCCGCGGGCTGTGGGCGAACGTGCTCAGCGACAGCCGGGCTTGCCCTTCAAGGTGGGTGTCACGGTGCGATAGAGATCGCCCTTGCCCGCCTTCGGCGCGCGCGCCGAGCCGGTCACCACGATCTCCGTCGGCCTGGAAGCATCCACTACCGGCGCGCGGGTGACGCCCTCGCCGGTGTTGAACGACAGCGTCCACGGTCGTGCATCGGCATACGCCTGGCCGTTGCACGCGGCAAGGTACAGGCGCGTGGCTTCGCCGCCCGCCTGCGACGAACGCGAGAACAGCAACACGCGCCCGTCGTCCAGCCAGGTGCTGTCGATCTCGTCCGCCTCGGTATTCACGCCCGGCACCGGCCGCGGATCGATGAAGGCCTTGCCGTCCCATCGGGCGACGAACAGGTCGTAGCCGCCCGCGCCCTTGCGGCTGTCGCTGGAAAACAGCAACCACTGACCATCGGCGCTGATCGTCGGCGAACGCTCATGGCCGCGGCCGTTGACTGCCGCACCCAGGTTCACCGCTGCGCCCGTCGCGCCATCGGCCAGTACCGGTGCGCGGTACAGGTCATGACCGCCGCTGCCGCCCTTGCGTGCGGACGCGAAGTACAGCCATCGGCCATCCGCGCTGAACATGGGTTCGGCATCATCGGCCGGCGAGTTCAGCGGCAATGGCGCCGGCGCGCTCCAGCGCTTGTCTTGCAGGCGCGCCTGCCACAGGTCGCCGCCGCCTGCCCCGCCTGGCCGGTCCGCGCTGCCCCAGACGATCCGTTGACCCCCGGGCGACACGGTGCCGCGCATTTCGGCATCGCGGGTGGAGACCATCCAGAGGCCTTCGATGCCGTATTCGGACAGCTGCGCCAGCGCCGTGGCTGAGAGTAGACTGCCGACGAAGGCGGTGGCGGCCAGTCGGCGCTTCAGGGTGGTCATCGCGTATCCCTTTCCTTTTCCAGCGGGATTGATACCACGCCATGTCCACGCCTCGATACGCTGTTTTCGGTCATCCGGTCGCACATTCGCTGTCGCCCCGCATCCATGCCGCCTTCGCGCGGCAGACGGGCATCGCGCTGGAATACACCGCCATCGACACCGCGCCGCACGATTTCGTGGCGGCGCTCGACCGCTTCGCAGGGGAAGGCGGCAAGGGCGCCAACGTCACCCTGCCACTCAAGGAAGCGGCCTTCGCCATCTCGGCCACCGTCACCGATCGCGCACGACGCGCAGGGGCGGTCAACACGCTGTCGCGCAACGATGGCCGCTGGCAGGGCGACAACACCGACGGCGCAGGCCTGGTGCGCGACCTGACCGGCAGGCAGGGCCTGGACCTGCGCGCCCGCAAGGCACTGCTGCTGGGTGCCGGCGGCGCGGCGCGCGGCGTGGCACCGGCGTTGCTGGATGCGGGCATCAGTGAACTCGTCATCGTCAACCGCAGCCCGGAACGCGCCGATGCGCTGGCCGATGCGCTGGGCGAACCGGACCGCGCGCATTCGCGCTACTGGGCCGACCTGGGCGATCTCGGCGACTTCACCCTGATCGTCAACGCCACGTCGGCCTCGCGCGACGGCAAGGGCGAGTTCTCGCTGCCGTTCGGCCTGGCAACGCCGCGCACGCTGGCGGTCGACCTGAACTACGGCGAGGCGGCGATTCCGTTCCTCGCGTGGGCGCGCGCCGCCCACTGCCATGATGCGGTCGATGGCCTGGGCATGCTGGTGGAACAGGCCGCCGAAGCCTTCGAGGCATGGCATGGCGTACGCCCGGATACCGACGCGGTGTATGCGGAACTGCGCGATCGGGACAAGGTGCTGGTCACGGCGGATTGAGTGACTTCGCACGGGCCCTGCAGGGTACGACGGCCGGCGAGCCCGCTGCGATGTCATTCTGGTGATCCGACCCGCACGATGGACGGGGGAATCACGCCCCACCACCCGCGTGGTTTGCAGCATCGCGCAAGCCCTGCACACTGCCCGCTTTCCTGACGGAGTTTCCACATGGATGGTTTTCTCACCCAGTTGCTGACCATGCTGGGTTACCAGTTGCCCGAACTGCTGGCCTGCGTGGCGGGCCTGACGATGTTGTGGATGTGGGCACCTGCGGTACCGGGGCGCGCGTTGGCGCTCGCGGGCACGGGCATGATCCTGGGTGCTGCGCTGCTGCGCCTGGCGATGAGCGTCGGCCAGGCCTGGATGATCCATACCGCGGAAGGCGGCTACAGCGGCATGACCGGAACGTTCGCGCTGTTCAGTGCCGGTGGCATGCTGCTGGGCGTGCTGTCGTCGGCCGGGCTGGTCATGCTGGTGTGGGGTGCGTGCAAGGCGATGCAGGCAACTGCGCGGGGCTGAAGCCGGCCTCCTGCAGGAATGCCCTGGCCGCCCAGGAAAACGGCACGCACGGTTGCCGCCTTGCCCTACAGCAATCCGTCGCGCTTCACGGCCAGGTAGCGTTCCACCAGCGCGGCGGGAAGTTCGTCGCTGGTCACGTCCAGAACCATCACGCGGTGGCTGCGCAGGGCTTCGTGCGCCGCGGTGCGTTGCTCCAGGTAGCGCGCGACCGCGCCGGCATGGATCGCGCCGGTGAGGTCGTTGACGTCCCGGTCCAGCGCTGCGTCCAGCGAGGTTTCGCGCAGGCTGGCCACGCAGACCAGATGCCGGCGCTGCAGCAGGCGGACGGCCGCCAGCAGGTCCTCGATGTCCTCGTCGCGCACGTTGGTGACCAGCATCACCAGCGAACGACGGCGCTGGCGCAGCGTCAGTTCGGTAGCCGCCGCCAGGTAATCCGTGGCCACCGGTTTTGGTTGCAGGTCGTAGCTGGCGCGCAGCAGCGTGTCGATGGCGGCCATGCCGCGCTGCGGCGCGACCCACCGGCTGTCGCCACCCGAGGCCAGCAGGCCGACCGCATCGCCCTGTCGCAGGGCCAGGTACGAAACCACCAGGGAGGCATTCAACACGTGGTCGAAGTGGCCCAGTTCGTCTTCCCGCGCCAGCATGCGCCGGCCGGTGTCGATCAGCATGACGAGCTGCTGGTTCTTCTCGTCCTGGTACTCGCGCGACACCAGCTTGCGCGAGCGCGCGGTCGCCTTCCAGTCGATCTGGCGCAGGCTGTCGCCGACGCGGTACTCGCGCATCTGGTGGAAATCGGTGCCTTCGCCGCGACGGCGCTTGAGGTGCGCGCCGACCAGGCGCGACGCCTGTTCGGCACTGAACAGCGCGAAGCGCGTCAGCGGCGCGAAGTTCGGATACACCCGCACGCGCTGCGGCGCCCCCGCCACGCGCGACTGGCGCCACAGGCGCAGCATCGAATGCAGGCGCAGCTGCACGCCGTCGAAGGCGGCATCGCCGCGCGCCGTCGGCCGCAGCCGGTAGCTGAAGCTCGACGCCGTCACCGGGGCCAGCGTGAGCCTGCGCGGCAGGCCGCTGGACGACCAGCCGCCGGGATGCAGGTCAAACACATCAACGCGCTGGCGCCGATGGGATTCCAGGCGAAGGCCGATGTCGCGCTCGATGCCCAGTGGCAGTGCATCGGGCACTTCCCGCATGACCTCCGGGGTGGGCCGGCCACGCAGCCACAGCGCGTCCAGCGCCGCCAGCAACGCCAGCAGCGCGCCGCCCAGCTGCCACTGCCACAGCGGCAACGCCAGGAACGGCACGGCCAGGCCGCACAATCCCCAGATGGCCAGCAGGGCGATCAGCAGCGGGGCCGGCCTCATTTCCGCGGCGCTTCCACCTTGGCCAGCAGCGCACGCAGCGCGTCATCGGGCGACTGCCCCTCGATCTGAAGTTCCGGCGCCAGGGTGATGCGATGGCGCAGCGCGGGGCGGGCGATGTCGCGCACGTCATCCGGCGTGACGAAGTCACGGCCCTGCAGCACGGCCTGCGCACGCGCCGCACGGATCAGCGCGATGCTGCCCCGCGGACCCGCGCCCAGCGCGATGCCCGGCCACTTGCGGGTGGCGGCGACGATGCGCACGGCGTAGTCGATGACCTGTTCGTCCACCTGCACGGTGGCGGTTTCGCGCTGCATGGCGATGATGTCGTCGGCACCCAGCACGCGCTTCACCTGCGACAGGTCGAAGTCGGCGGCGGTACGGCCGGTGGTGATGGCATCCACCATGCGCTTTTCGTCGTCCAGCGCGGGATAGTCGATCAGCACCTTCAGCAGGAAGCGGTCCAGCTGCGCTTCCGGCAGCGGGTAGGTGCCTTCCTGCTCCACCGGGTTCTGCGTGGCCAGGGTGATGAAGGGGGGCGACAGCTCGAAGGACTTGCCTTCGATGGTCACCTGCCCTTCCTGCATGACCTCCAGCAGCGCCGACTGGGTCTTGGCCGGCGCGCGGTTGATCTCGTCGGCCAGCAGGATGTTGGTGAACACGGGACCGCGGCGGATCTTGAAGCTCTCGGTCTTCGGGTCGTACACCGCGTGGCCACTGACGTCGCTGGGCATCAGGTCGGGCGTGAACTGCACGCGTGCATAGGTCAGCTCCAAGGCCTGCGACAGTGCGCGCACCAGCAGCGTCTTGCCTAGGCCCGGCACGCCCTCGATCAGCACATGGCCACCCGCGAGCAGGGCGATCAGGATCTGGTCCAGCACATCGGGCTGGCCGATGAAGGCCTTGGACACCTCCTCGCGCACGGCGGCGGCGCGGTCGCCCAGCGTCGAGCCGGACGGCGCGGGAACCGCGGGAGGCAGGGCGGTCGTATCGTTCATAGTTGGTTTCTCAGCTGGATCAACGTGGAAATGCGGTCGCGGAAGCCCTGGCGGTCGTGCGAGCCCGGCGTCTGCAGGGCGGTGCGGACACGGTCGGCAGGCTGGCCGAGGCGCTCGGCGATGGCGGTGACCTGCGGCTCGCCGGTCAGTGCCGCGGCAATCGGATCGCGGCGGCGCAGGCGTGCCAGGAAGGCTTGGCGCACGGCGGTGTAGAGCATCACGCCACGCCCGTAACGGTACAGGTGTTCGCCGCTGGCGCGGACGTGTTCGAGCAGCGAGCGCCGCTCGCCCGGCGGTGAGGGAAAAGCCGGCCCGAAGCGCTGCATGCGCGCCCACAGCCACGCGGCCAGCGCCAGCAGCAGCGGCAGCCACACCATCCAGCCGCGGACCAGCACCGTGCGCCAGAAGGAAGGCATTTCCGCTGCGTACACCAGGTGCTGGGTGCCCTGCCCGTAGTTGGGCGCGAGCACCTGCCGCGCGAGGGCGCGGTGGGGGCCATCGCGCAGTCCGCCCTCCGGCTTGTCGGTCAACGCGTTGTCCAGCGCGCCGCGCGAGCCGGTGTTCACCAGGAAATCGAAATCGGCCAGCACGTCCACATGCCCTTCGCCGATGGCCAGGCGCGCATAGACGTAGCCGGCCTGCAGGTCGCCCCACGACAGTTCCGGCTCGACGCTGTCGAAGGCGAAGCGACGGCCGCGACAGAACTCCACGTGGTGGCCTTCGCCCTCGACCTGCAGGCCCTCGCAGTCGGGCGGTTCGCCGACCAGCCACAGCGACAGCTGCTCCATCAGTGCCGATGCCGGCGCATCCTCGCCCAGGCTGTCCTCGCCGGGTGAATAGAGCGGCGTGCGCACGACCAGGTGGCCGCCTGCGTCCACCCAGTCCAGCAGGCGTTCCACCTCGGTGGGCGACAACGCACGCGGGTCGTTGAACAGCAGCAGCGTGTCCCGCTTGCCCAGCGGATGGTCGTCCAGCTGCAGGCGCTGGCGCGCGTTGATCTTCAGCCCGTCGGCCTGCAGTGTCTTGCCGAGCGCGTACAGCGGGTTGTACGCCGCTTCGCCGTCGGGCGGCAGGTACAGCGTCTTTTCGACGCGCTTGAATTCGCGCTGGAACCACCACGCACCCGCGGCACCCAGCGCCAGCACCACTGCCACCACCACGACGATCCAGGCGATCCGCGTGCGCGCCGTCATGCCGTCCACCCGTAGCGGTGCTGCAGGTCGCCGACCAGCGCTTCGAACGCCTGTGCCTCCGGCAGTCGTTGCGCGTAGGCGGCGTACTGCCACATGCGCACGATGCGGGCGAACACGCTGCGGTCCTGCTCGTCAGGTTGGCGACGCGATGCGCGCAGGCATTCGGCCTCGGTGGCGCCCGGCACCAGCGCGATGCCGGCGCGCGCACTCATGCTCTCCACGCTGGCGCGGTACAGCAGCGCCAGCGCATGGCGCGGCTTGCCCTCCGCCCACAGGCGGCGTGCCACCGTGGCGACGTCATCCGGCAGCACGTCCGGCAGCACCAGGGCCTCGGTTTCCACGGCGTCGGAGCTGGCCTTGCGATCGCTACGACGGCCGCGCATCCAGGGCAGCCAGTACGGCGTGGTGACCAGCAGGACCAGCACGAGGGCGCCGACGATCAGCCACAACCCCCATTCGCCCAGGAAGGCGAAGACGTTGCCGAAGGACCTGAGCCAGGGCGGCAGGTCGCGGGCTTCGTCTTCTTCTTTTTCTTCCGGATGCCGCCGCTCCCACGTCGACTGCGTGCGGGTGCGGTCGAGCAGCGGATCCTGGTAGGCCTTGTCGGCGGCGCGGCGGAATGCCGCCTCGTCCACGCGCTGCTCGCCGAACACGCGTGGCAGCGTGGGGGGCGCGGTGGTCTTCTGCGCCGAGCGCACGGCGTGCGCGGATTTCGCCGGCACGTCGTCCCGTTCCTGTGCACGCACCGGTGCCGATGCGCCCGCCAGCAGGCTTGCCCCCAGCAGCATGACCGCCAGCAACAGCGGCGTGGCGGCTGCCAGGCGGGTACGCAGTTTGCGGAAAACGATCTCCACGTCCCACGCTTCGATCTGCGTGCGCCGGTTGAGGTACAGGCCAAAACCCGCGCCCACGAAGAACGGCTCCACCACGCTGGTGGCCATCCAGAGCAACGCATTCCACGCCAGCTTCATCCACGCGGGCGGGGCTTCGGACAGCAGCTGGAACGCCGCCTGCACGTTGTCAGGCAACAGGCTGGTGGGCAGGTAGACCAGCACGGCGGTCAACCCGCCGACCACCAGGGCCGCTTCGAAGTGCAGGCAGATCAGCGTCAGCAGGACGGCGGTGCCGTAGGCCTGCCCCCCCAGCACGCTGCGTCGCTGGCGCAGCCGGTCGCCCTGCACGCCTTCCAGCAGATCGATGGGCATGTACAGCGAGCGCACGGGGCTGAAGCGGCGCCAGGTCAGCAACTGGCGCACGCTCTTCCAGCCCCAGGTCTTCTGCGCGCGCAGGGTCTCGGCCGTGGTCGGCACGCTGCCGAAGACGGCACGCGACAGCACGTACAGCGGCACGCGGTCGAACAGCGGCTTCAGCCACCACATCAGCAGCGCCGCCAGCCAGAATTGGTCGGTCAGCCATGCGCCGGCATTGAGCACCACGAACAGCGGCAGCGTCAGCCACAGCCACGGCTTCCACACGGCACCCGCGTGCCGGCGCACCAGCGCCATGCCCAGCTCCACCGCCTCCCATGCGGTGCGCACGCGCAGGCGGACCGTCAGCTGCTCAATCCGCATCCGGCACCCCGCGTCCGCCCAGCAGCAGCCACGCCAGCACCACGGTCCAGAGCACGCCGGACACACCGTACTTGACCCCGGCCGGGATCGACTGGGTCGAGGACCAGAAGGCCTCGATGAAGGCAGCGACCAGCAGCATCACCGCCACGCCCAGGCACAGCTTCGCGCCCTTGGTTCCCGCCCGTACCAGGGCATCGATGCGGCGATGCCGCCCCGGCGCGATCAGGCCCAGTCCCAGCTGCAGGCCGGCACCCCCCGCCAGCACGATGGCGGTCAGTTCGAACGGCGCATGGCCGGCGACGAAACGCCACAGCGGATCGCCGTAGCCGATCTGCTGCAGGTGGCCGAACACCGCGCCGATGCCGATGCCGTTGGCGATCAGCACCAGCAACGAGCCCACGCCGGCCAGCAGCCCGCCGGCGAAGGTGCGCAGGCCGATGCTGATGTTGTTCCAGATGTAGACGCCGAACATCTGCCAGTCGCTGCCGCTTTCGCGGCCCAGCGAATGTCGCGGGTCGGAGGGGTCGTACATGCGCTCCCAGCCGGCGACCGTTTCCGGAGACGCAATGCTGTAGACCAGTTCCGGCCGCTGCTGGATCAACAGGAACATCACCACCAGGGGAATGACGAACACCAGCGTCGCCGCCCACATGCAACCGGCCTCGCTGCGGACCAGCCGCGGGAACTCGGCCAGCAGGAAGCGCGCCGCGCGGCGCCAGCGCGGTGGCGGCGTGCGGTACAGCAAGCCATGGCCCTGCTGCATCAGCTGCTGCAGGCGGTCCACCACCACCGGGCTGTAGCCCCGCTTGCGCGCCAGCGCCAGCTGTTGGCAGATGCGTCGGTAACGCGACGGGATTTCCTCATCGTTGAACACGCCGTGGTTGCGCTCGGTGCGCGCGCGGCGCGCACTGCCGCCGCGCGCCTGCAGCCACGACTCGAAGGCCAGCCATTCCGCCTGATGGCGAGCGACGAACTGTTCCTGTCTCATCGCCGCCCCAGCAGCCAGTTGGCCATGCCGTACAGGCGCAGGACGCCGGGCTGGCCTCTCGCCTCGGTGAGCGAGGCCGCGATGTCGGCCAGCTCTTCCTGCCGTGAAGGCGTGAGCTGCTGCGCGCGTTCGCCGAACGCGACGATGGCGGCCTGCTCTTCCGGCTGCAGGCCGACCGGCGGCGCGTAGACCGCGTTGATGGGTGCGTGCGCGTGCTCGCGTTCGGGGTTGACGTGCACCACCAGCGTGCCGGCCACCATGTCGCCCAGGCGCCGCCCATGCGGGTCGGCCAGGCAGGCCACCAGCCCGACGGCGTAACCGAACGGCAGCATGTCCACCGTGCGCAGCAGGTTGCGGGTGATGGCCGCCAGCCAGCCCAGCGGCGCGCCATCGGCCGACACCACGCGCAGGCCCATCGCCTTCTTGCCGGGCGTCTGCCCGTGCCAGACCGCCTCCAGCACGATGGGATAGGCCCAGAACAACAGGAACACCGCGATCAGGTAGAGCCCTTCGCCCACCTTGCCCAGCATCGCCAGGATCGACGCCATCACCGTCACGATGCCCAGCCGGATGGCCAGGTCGATGCCCCACGCCAGTGCCCGCGGCACCGGCCCGGCGGCCGGCAGGTGCAGGGCGACGCCTTCGGGCGTGACGACTTCGCGGTAGGTGTCCAGCATCAGGTCATCACCACGATGGTGTCGGCCATGTCGTCGTGGATGCCGCGGCGCTCGTCGCGGAAGACCGTCGCGGCCAGGCGCAGGCCACGGCTGGCCCGCACCTGCGGCATGGCCTCCCCGG